>JAJPJC010000155.1 GCA_021324445.1 Isosphaeraceae bacterium | reverse complement strand
TGAGGCCCTCGAAGCTCTCGGAGAAGCAGACGGTGGCCGCCTCCCAATTGGAGTAGGTCAGGACGAAGTGATAGACCATGTGATCGAACGGCTGGCCGGCCAGGGTGCTGGGCAATCAGGGCGCCTGCGTGATCGCCAAGAGCTACGAGATGAAGACCCAGGGCGTCAAAACCGGGATGCCCATCTGGGAGGCGCAGAGGCTCTGCCCCGACGGCCTCTACGTCAAGCGCGACTTCCGCTGGTACGAGGTGCTGTCGCGGATGATGCTGGAGACCGTCCGCGACCTCTCCCCCAGGGTCGAGTATTACAGCATCGACGAATTCTTCTTCGATGCCTCGCCCGCGCCGGCCGGGGATTTTCAGGCCTACGCCTTGGCCGTCCGCGACCGGCTCCTGGAACGCGTCCACGTGCCGGTGACGGTGGGCATCGCCCGGACGCGGACGCTCGCCAAGCTCATATCCGACGCAGCCAAGCCGTTTGGCGCGCTGGCCGTACTGGACCCTGGCACCGAGGAATCCCTGCTGGCCGCCCACCCGGTTACGGAGGTCACCGGCATCGCCGGGCGGCGGGAGCGGCGGCTGATACCCTGGGGCATCCGCACCTGCCTGGACCTGGCCAGGGCCGACCGGCGGCTCATCCGGCAAGTGCTGACGGCCAGCGGCGAGGCGCTGTGGTGGGAGCTCAACGGCGATCCAGTGCTCCCTATCCGGCCTCAGCGCATACCGCACAAGATCCTCTCGCGGGGCGGCAGCTTCGGCGAGCCGACCGATGAGCCAATGGTCCTCTGGGCATGGCTGGTGCGCAACTTGGAGCGGCTGGTCGAGGAGCTGGTCTACCACCGCGTGCTGACCGGGCGCGTGGCGGTATGGGTCGGCTACCGCGACGGGCGCGCCGGCGAGGGCCGGGCGACGCTGGAGATACCCAGCGACCGCTTCGACATGCTGCTGGACACCTACCGGCCCTGCCTGCGGCAGGCGTGGATACCGCGCGTCCTGGCGGCGCGGATGCACCTGTTCGCCGAGGATTTGCGGCCCCGTGCGGCCCGGCAGCTCGGCTTATTCGACAAGGCCGAGGCGGTGGATGCCGCAGCAGCGGTGAAACAGGCGGTCAATCAGAAACACGGGCGTTTCGCTCTCCGCAGCGGCGCAACCCTCCCCCTGGCGCCGATCTATGCTGATGGCGCCAACAGTTATGATATTTGCGACGTGCATGGGAAGACCTGTTTTTGACGCGGGGCGAGTGCTTTCCGGTCCGGCCTCGATGGTGCCCCGCAGATGGACTGCGTCCACCTGGCAGATTTCAGCCAGGTGGAGACGGCGAGCTGGGATATGCACGAAGCCGGGCGCAGACGGATAGCCTGGGGCACGGCGAGGCTGACCGCCCCCGCGTGCCCTGCCGGCACCCTGACGGGCACGCCTATGCCAGCAAATCGACGATCCGCTTCACCTTGTCGGCGCCGAGGCTGGCGACCAGCGGCTTCATGGCTTCCAGGGCCTCCAGCAGGTCGCCCTCCCCCGTGGGCACGACCTTCGGCGGCGCCAGATAGCCCTCGACAGCGGCTTTCGGCTTCCTGCCCCTCCTCGCCTTTGGCGCCGCACCACCGTCGCTGGCCTCTCTCTTCTTGAGCTGGCTCTTGACGGCGCTGAAATGCGGCTTGCTCATCTCGATGCCAAAGCGCTGCTTGATGAACGCGACGGCATCTTCCGGCGAGTCGATCCCTTGCGCGATCGCCTCGCGGGCTGCCGCGGACTTGGACACGGCCTCGCCGCCTCCCTGCGGCCCGCTATGCTGTTGCGGTCCCTCTTCAGGCTGGGCGGCATGATCGGTCTTCGGGTGCTTCGCGGTGCGCGGGCGTCCCATTGGATGGCTCCTCGGGGCCGGGACAGCGGATCTCGATAATAGGATGATAAGGACTGGTCATTGCCGGTCGCAATAGTGCGACGCCAGGAGAAGCCTTGCGCATGGCTGCTGACGGAACGCCGCGGCGCATGCATTTATGGGCGGGCGCGATCCTTCGGATACGCTCGCGAAAGAGGGTGTTGACGCATCAATGAGTCCCAGACGCCGAAATCGCAATTCCCAAAAAATGCATTAGAAGCCCATACGCGCGAGGAAGGACGTCCTGGCTAGAGGGGTGTAGCCGCCGGACTTGAAATGCTTCTCTGAATGCCATTTCTATTTGAATGCGGGCCATGCCGAAACAGGAGGACTGGAATTTCCTTTCCCTTGAATGCAATCTTCCCTTCCTCTGTTGTATCGCAGTAGCTGCTGGCGATGATTATAACTTGGACTGCCGGCTTATCCACAGAAAATGCCCGATAAACTATAGGAAGTAAGTATATAGGTATTATATATAGGTTTGGGCGACCAACTTACCGTGGCGGAGGCCGCGGAATTCCTAGAGTGCCGCGACCAACTTACCGTAGTCCCCGCGACCAAAGTACCGTGGATAACTCGGCCTTTCCACCGGCTTATCCACCGAATCGGCGGTCGCCAGGGCGCGACTAACTTACCGTGGTCGCCCCGATACACAGCCGCGCCGTCATTTCGCAAATCCAGGAGCGCGACTAACTTACCGTGGCCCCCTCGATACATGGATGTGCCGCAGTTTTGCGAGGTCCGGGGCGCGACTAACTTACCGTGAATGGTCATCGGCCATTTAAGAGGTTGACTCCGGCACAGCCGCCGTTTCGATCATCTCTCTTCCCGGGGAATCTGCCGCATCCGCCGCCCGTGGGGGCGCGACTAACTTACCGTGCTTCGTGTTTGCGCCGAGGAAGGCGACATGGCGGGGTGGGATCGGCGGCGGGCTATGCTCGAGGGTGAGCCCCTGCTCGTTGGCGTCGATGCGCGACGACGGGTAGGCGTTCTTGACCTGGGCCAGCGTGTGCAGGAACTGCCGGCGGAAGTCTCGTACGCGGGCAAAGCCCTGGCCGAACTGCTCATAGGCCGCTGCCCAGGTGATGAACTGCGGTTTACCCGGGGGCACCCGGTGCAGCCGCTGGGCCAGCCAGACATAAGCGTCCAGGGCCATCGACGAGGACGCCAGGGCCGCGACCGCCCGGTGGTCCAGCGGAACGGCGTGTCGGCCTAGGCTCTGAAAATACTCTTGGCTTAAGCGCACGGTGGAGGGCCAGAGCACCCGCTGGTCGGGCTGCTTCGGGAACCAGAGGTCAAATGCGCTCACGATCTGCGTGTTGACCTGGACGGCCCTCCCCTCCTCCATGATTCCCATGCGTACGGTCGATGCCGCCAGCCGAGCGAGCTGATCTTTCAGCGCCTTGAGCTGCTGGCCATTGGGCTCGACGCCGAGCGACTTGGCGAAGGCGGTCATCGAGTCTTCGACATCCACGACCGCCGAGCCGTTGCGCACGGCCTCGCTGGCGAGGTGGATCAGGACCAGGCGGGGCTTCTCGCCGTAGGGCAGGCCCAACTTGACAAACTCGCCGGAGCGCGGGTCGATGGCGGCACCGGCCTCGATACGCAGGACCGCGCCGCCCTGCTTCCGGTCCCACTCCCTCACCCCCTCCCCCGGATTCTTGTACGGGATGCCGCACTGGCACTGCACCGTGTGCAGGAAATCGATCCGCTCGGGAGGGTCGGAGCGGATAACGTCGGATGCTTCGATCAGCTTCTCCTGCCTGCGCGTAAGCGTCAGGTGCTCTCGCGCTTTGGTCATGGAGCGCCCTCTTCCCCGCCGTGGTCGGCAGGCCAGCGCTTCGCATACCGGTATAGCGTTGCGGCGTCATGCCGGTTTGTCCTTGCCAAGAGAGGGGGGGCTTCGACAGCGCAAGGCAAGATTCCGTCCGTCATTTGCTCTCCTTCTCCAGTTCGGCCACGCCGGGCAGGCCGCGGGCGCGGAAGACGCTGTCCAGACCCTCGATCAGATAATCATGCATCTTGCGCCGCTCCTCAAACGCCAGGCGGCGGAGCTGTTCGTAGACAGGCGTCTTTAGATACGCCGTATGCTTCTTAATGCCAACGTCTTCGGTGGCTGGCGACGAAGGTTCCAGACGCCTCGGAGCCGCGGGGGCGGCTGCCTGAGCGACCGGTAACGGGTCCTCGACGACCGGGCTAATGATCGTGTCAAGCGATGTCCGCTTCTTTTGGCTCATAGACAATCTTCTCCATTTTCTTAGCCAGCCAGTCCCACAGTTCGGTCATTTCCAGCGCCGCCTTCCCTTCCGGGTCGAACTCAAGCACGCCCAGCCCGACACCATGCGCATCCTGGTAAACCGCCCGGGAGACGATCCGCACCGGGCAGACCACCCCGAGCATCGCCAGGCCGACTTCCGCCTCGCGTACACGCTCGCCGCGGGGCGGCGTCTGCGTCAGCACGAATACCGCGGCCTTATGCAGACGGGCGATGGTCGCCACGGTGGGCGGTGTCGCCTTCATGTCGACGGGGGTCGGCCGGCAAGGGATGATGCAGAAGTCGGAGGCCCGGATCGCGGCGGTGACGGAAGGCTCGTCGCGGCCGGGCGTGTCGATCATGACCAGCTCATAGCCTGCGGTATGCGCTTTTGCGATTGCCTCCGGCAGTGTCCACGACTCGATCTTGACTAGCCTGGGGGTATCTGCCTCGCGGTCCTGGTACCAGGATTCGGCAGAGCCCTGCGGGTCGAGGTCGAGGATCAGCGTCTTTCGTCCGGATTTCTCGGCGGCGACGGCGCAATTGACGGCGAGCGTGGTCTTGCCCGCCCCACCCTTCTGCGTCACGAATGAGATGACCCGCATAGCCCGCCTGTTCATTCCCGTCCTGGTGTCTTAGCACGCCTGTCTTCACGGATGTTGTGCCGCATCGGCAGTTATCCAGTTACACAGTTACGCGGGCAAGCTACTATACCCGTACACGGATGTAAAGCCATAACTCTATAACATGATGCCGTGACAACAGCATAACGCTATACGGCCATAAAGGCAGGCAGGTAAATAGCTGCAACATGATGATGTTATACAGTTAGAAGGGTATGCCGCTATACCACCGCAATGTGATAACGCAGGACTGACATAACGGTACAATGTGGCAGCAGTGTACTATTAAGCAAGTATAACAGCAAGAAGGGAGAACAGCATGACGCTGTAACATGAAACCGCTAAACAGTAATCAAGGTACACCGTCATACTGTTGCAACGTGAAAACAACAAACTGCCGCAACGGCATACATGGACAGCAGTGTATCGCAAGGCTGGCATAGCGGGACAAAGGCATCTCGCCGTACCATTCTACAACGAAACCAGTTCACATGTGAAGTGATAGACCGTCATAACGGTAAGGTGGTTTATCGTTGCACCTGTTTCACGCTGTGCCGGTAAATCGCTGCGAATTATGATGCGCAGCCGCGCGGTGGACGCTTCCGAGGAAAAAACATGCCATGGCGAAAAACCCTATGCCAGAGCAATAGCGTGCGCACGCGGTAGGTACTCCGCATCCTTCCCCCGCGACCACCCTCCGCTTCCCCTTCCCTGCGAGGGGGAGGGGAGACCGTATGATTGCAGTCATGAGGCTCAACCGCCGGAAGGCGGGCGGGTTCTGACGGTTTTGTCTGCCGGAACAGAGAAGAGGGTAGAGGGGGTTTGGGGGAGAGGGGACGCGTCTCCCCCAAGATAAACACGAGCGCGGGCGAAGCCCGCCACCGCTTCCCTGACCGCGTGCGTCCCGGCTGGCCTCGAATCATGGGGTGGCTTACCCCGGCTGTGATACATCTTCGAGTGTTGCGGCGGGTTGGCTGTCGCAGGGACTCAATCACAGGAGGTAAGCCTATGCCACATTCTAGCGCATTTATCGGATTAGACACGCACAAAAAGACAATCGCCGTGGCCATCGCCGACGACGGCCGGGATGGTGAGGTTCGCTATTTCGGCCAGATCGCCAATGATCGAGTGGCAGTCGGCAAGCTGGTCAAGACGCTTGTCGGCAAGTACGATCGTCTGTCGTTCTGCTATGAGGCGGGGCCTTGCGGCTATGGGCTCCAGCGGCAAATTGCTGGGCTCGGGCACGACTGCATCGTCGTCGCTCCCTCCATGGTCCCACGGAAGAAGGGCGACCGCATCAAGAATGATCGACGGGACGCCCGATCCCTGGCCAGGCTGCATCGCGCCGGCGAGATGACCGCCATCTGGGTGCCCGACGAAGCGCACGAGGCGATCCGCGACCTGGTGCGGGCACGGACGGCGACGATGGAATCGACGCGGCGGTATCGGCAGCAGCTCCAGGGGTTCCTGCTCAGGCAGGGGCGTATCTATACGGGCAAGACAAACTGGACCAAAAGCCACCTGCAATGGATACGCGAGCAGAAGTTCGAGCACCCGGCGCATTACGTCGTGATTGAGGAAAACCTCAGCGGCATTCGCGGTGGGCAGGAAAGGCTCAAGCGCCTGGAGCAGCAGATCGTGGAGCTGCTGCCGTCCTGGTCGCTGGCGTCCATCGTTAGCAGCATGCAGGCGATGCGCGGCATCTCCCTGATCGCGGCCGTCATCCTCGCTTCCGAGATCGGCGACTTCAACCGCTTTGACCATCCGGGGAAACTGGTGGCGTATCTGGGACTCTCGCCCTCGGAACACTCCTCAGGCGAACGAGTGGCGCGCGGCTCGATCACCAAAGCAGGCAGCCCGCGGGCGCGGCGGGTGCTCATCGAAGGGGCGTGGGCCTACCGCCTGCCGCCGCGCAACCGGAGTACAGGCCCCAGGCTGCACGGGCTGTCGGATGCCGTCCAGGAGATCGCCTGGAAGGCGCAACTCCGCATCTGTCAACGCTTCCGGTTGCTGGCGAAGCGGGGAAAGCATAACAACGTAATCGTCACCGCTGTCGCCCGCGAGATGGTGTGCTTCATCTGGGCGATCGCTAGAGAGGTGTCGCCACCATCGCTCGCCACTATCGCTGCGTAGCTGCCGGTTCCGGCATCCACCGCCGCAGTCAGTGCCGGGGGCAGGGCAAAACTCAGGCAATCCTTGGTTCCCGTTTATAGCCGCTTTCGTTGAACACGCGACGGAACCGATGCACGAGGGGAGAGGTAGGAAGGCCCAAACGAAGAAACGGTCATGCGGTATCCAATCCGCGTATAAGAGCGTGATAGGCCGTCGTTTTGCTTGCCCTGCCTCCGGCCCTGGCTGTGGTCCATACCCGTTTAATGCAGAGGCTGAAAGCTTCGCTCACGCTGGCTTTGTGCCTGCCTCTTGACTTCAATCATAAGAACGGGAAGGGGAGAGGGCGGTTCCCCCGCCGGGGGCCAGGGGGGACTCGACACGTTCGCCGCGCCGCGGCCACCGCTCGAAACACATTTTGCCGGCCTGGTCCCCCCACTGGTCATTTTGGGGACCGGGCCGAGCAAAAGCTGATCACGCTTCCTTCAGCGAACCATTCGCGATCCGGCATGAACGGCGCCGAGGTCTTCCGAGCGCCGGGCGTGCCGGTCGCGGTGAGCGACCGTACAGCGGGCTAGAGGGCGGCGCAGCCGGTCCCGTAGGGACGGAAGCGAAGCGGACCCCAGGAGCACGCGTCCGCCAGGCGGGCGGGACGCCCAGCGGGGCTGCGGGAAAAGCCGGCGTGGAGGACGGTATCGCGCGCATGCTGCGGTTTACCGGGAACTGGAGCAGACCATGGTCTAATCAGGTTCCTGCAGATCAATCAGCCAATGCGGATTGCTTTCTTCGTGACGCTCCTCAAATTTGATGAGGGAAAGCATATACGATGTGCGCCCGAAACAGAAGCCAAGCAGGAAAACCACGAAATAGGTGGCTGCTGTGATCGTGGCGGGCATACCCCAGACAAGAAAGACGATCGCAAATCCTGCGGCAGCGGGAACAATCCAGAAGAGCATTGCAACCTGTAATATAGTAGCAGGGCCTTCGTAACCATTATATTCAAGGTCTGTGCTGGCTATTAGACTTATTCCCCGCATTGGTACGCTGTGCGGTGAGAGTGCAAAGGCCAGTTGCACGTAACTGGAATACAGTAGGTTATGACATCCATGAAACGATTATCTCAATCCAAGGAGAAACTATTAATAGGAAATAAGGAAGCCGTAAAGAAAAAGATGCTATCCACGTTAGAATTCAGACTAACCCACTACCCAGACTGGACTTGCGCAGAATAATCATTTAAGAAATCTTATGGATTAGATTGTGTATGTGGCAGGTAGTGGCATGGGACAACGCGTGAGAGACTCGGCCGAAGCGATGGAGGCATATGGCCAGTGGAGGCATGTGCTCACGGAGGCCCAGCGGGGGAAGCTGCTGGCGGCCAGCCTGTCCAGGGACGGCGATAGCTGGTGCATCCTGTCCGGGTGCGACCTGACCCGCGACCGGGCGGGATTCGGCGATACGATCGCCGATGCCATGCGGGACTATGTGAGCGCCTATCTCCGCGCCCAGGAAGCCCGCTAGGCGGCAATCCCCCCGATGTCGTCGATCTGCGGCGCAATGACCGGATCGTTGGCTTTTTCGGAATCCGGCGAGCCGGGCGAGGGGCCCGACGCGCTGGGCGCCGGCGAGTGCCCCGCGAGAAACTCCGCCCATTCGCCCAGGATCTTCTCCAGGATGTGTGCGTAGGAGACCCTAAGAGGCATAGGCCGACAGCTCCTCCTGGTCAATGGACTCGAGGAGGCGGACGATCTCCTGTTTGCTCTGCGGGTCGCCGATCAGGCAAAACCGCACGAGCAGCTTGAACGCCTGCAGGATGTCCGTGGAGGGCAGAGCGGGACACATGCGCGTGGCGGCAGCATCCCGCATGGCGGTGATCTCCTGGACGCTGCGGGCGATGACCGCGTGAACATCGCGGAGGTCGGCCGCGAGGGCCTCACCTGCGAGGAACTCCAGGCAGCAGATCAGGTTGTCAATCTCCGCGCCGGTATCGGTGCTTTGGCGTGCGGCCTGGGCGCTCATTCAGGCCGTCTCCTTGAGCCGGTCTACGGAGGGCGGCGCGGCACCGGCGATGGTCGTGAGCTCGGGTGTGACGCTCAAGGGCGGCTGCTCAAGACCGGTGGTCCGCAGGATGCGCTCCAGGATGGCGCGGGAGAGGTTCATCTTTCCGGCGACGATGACTTCGCCGGTATCGAGGACGGTTTCCGGGCCGATGAATTCGATTTCCCAGCCGGACTTGCCGAAGACATGCTGCCAGATGTTGGGCGGCATGACGCCGACCATGAAGCCGATCTCGTTGAGCAGGCCGATCTGCTGATAGGCGCAGACCAGCTCGCTGAGGATGCGCCGCCGCTGACCCGCGGGGAGGAGGTGATCGACGCACAGCCGGGATGCCTCAAACACAGAGGGGGATTGCGGCAGGGGGATCTTCGTGACGATGTGGGGCCACAGATCCCTCAGCATGTAAGGCCGATCCGTAGGAGCCAGGCGGCAGGTACCGCGCACGATGCCGTCCGCATCGCGCCAAACGAGATACACGGTCGAGAGATTGTCATACTGATCGTATTCCAGGCCTTTCCAGTGAGGGACGGGCCAGCCCATGCGCTCCACGAAAGCCCGGTAGCGCAGCGCATGGGTGGAGCGGACGATGTCGGCGTGCTGGTGAGCCGTCGTCTGGGTGAAGCCGATGATCATAAAGCGACCCCTTCAGCCTGGTGGATGCGAGAACGTAACTGGCATCGGCGTAGCAGGGACGGCGGAAGAAATCTCCTACCTGGATGAGTAGTCCAAACGTTAATGTCTGCTAGGGATTGATGATGCCGAAGCGGATCGCCTTGACCACGGCATAGGTTTTCGATGTCGCATCGAACTTCTCGAACAGGTTCTTCACGTGATAGCCGACGGTGTGGCTGCTGATGCCGAGGATGTCGCCGATTTCGGGGTTAGTCTTGCCCAACGACATCAGGTACAGTACCTGCCGCTCCATCTCGGTGACATGCACCGGCTTCGGCGGGCGGCCCTGGCCGAATCTCCGCTCGAACTCCGTGTATGCCGTATGGAACTGGCTGGTGATCGCCTTGACCAGGCTCAGCACGTTCCGGTTGATCTCGGCCGTCCCGTCGGAGCTGGCGAAGCCGAACCCGGCGATCTCGCGGCCGGGGCAATGGATGCCCAGGCCGATGCCGCAGCGTAGGCCGGCGTCCTGAGCCTCGTGCATCATGATCCGCTGATCATCGCTGTAGGCGCCGCCGGCATTCAACCGGTCCCAGAGGAACGGGTGCGTGGTCAGCATGACCTGCCGGCGGACCGGATCGACTTCGGCATAGCCTTTTTCGGTATAATACTTCATCCAGTCCTCGGCATAGTTGCGCATGATACCATGGCCGGCCTCCCTGCCGATGGAGGCATGGTCGGTCATGAGGCTGAACAGCACCAGATCGAACCCGAGCTTCGCCAGGGCGTGCTCGAAATGCGTGAAGATGGCTTCGGCGGAGGTGGCGGCATTGGTTTCTTCGATGTATTCGAGAAAATCGATCATGCTGCCCATATGCGGGAGGTCCTTGGTGCAAGAAAACCGTTTGCGCCTAATGCGCCATACCCTATAGGTTGATTGAATTGACGTTTTTTTCAATTTGCCGCATGATGTAACACGCGATGCATAGGGTCAACAAGAAATTACATAAGAATCATGTATAAGATCGACGTGCATGTGGGAAAACAGCTCCGGGGGCGGCGCACCGCGTTGGGCCTGAGCCAGGAAGATGTGGCCGGCAGGCTTGGCATCACGTTCCAGCAGGTGCAAAAATACGAGAGGGGCGCCAATGGCTTGAGTGCGAGCCGGCTGCAGCAATTGTCGAAGTCCCTCGGCGTCTCCGTCGGCTATTTCTTCGAAGGGCTGGAAAACGGGCCAGGAGCCGGGGAGGAAACGGAGGCGTGCACTGGGATCGCGCCTGATGGCCTGGCGTCGGAGCGGGAAGGACTCGAAATGGCCAAGGCCTTCAACCGGATCAGTGACAGAAGGGTGCGGCGATGCCTGATGGCGCTGATGCGCGACCTCGCCAGCGCGGAGTGAGCCGTGTTGGCGGGCGGAATGGGGCGCGATTGACGCCTGCAGGCGAGGGGTGATCCCGGCGGGCATCAGGCATGGCTGTCAGGCGACACTAAAACTGACCCCCCTGACGACACTAAAACTGACCCCCTACCTCAACATTTGTCGAGGTCGGGCTATGGACAAGAACGAGGTGGATCTGGTCAACCTGCAGGTCGGGCAGGTGAGGCCCTCGGATCGGATCGGGGTCCCCCTGCCACACGGGCAGGAGGACCATGGGATGCTCAAGCCGGATGTCGTCGACCGGATTCGGGAATGGGCCGGTCAAGGGGTCCCCACCAAGCAGATCGCGCGGCGGTTGGGGATCGCTCGCAACTCCGTCCGACGCTATCTCGCCGGCGCCCGCGTCGGCTTTCAAGATCGTCCGGCCGCGCGGCGGCTCGACGAGGACACCCAACGCGAAGTCGAACGGCTCTTCGGCTCGGTCGCCGAAGGGAACACGGTCGTGGTCCAGCAGGAACTCGCTGCCCAGGGGATCGAGATCGAACTCCGCACCCTCCAGCGGGCCGTCGCCCCCTTGCGGCAAGAGGCCCGCGCCCGGGCCCTGGCCACCGTCCGCTTCGAGACCGCGCCGGGTCAACAGATGCAAATCGACTTCGGCCAGAAGGTCGTGGCCATCGCCGGCGAGCCGGTGACGGTCCACCTCATGACCGTCGTCCTGGGTTACTCGCGACGGCTGTTCTGCCGGGCCTTCCTCGCCGAACGCCAGGACGACTGGCTCGAGGGCATCGACGCGGCCTGCCGCCACTTCGGCGGGCTGACCGAGCAGATCCTCTGCGACAACGCCTCGCCGCTGGTGACCTCCCACGACCCGGCGACCGGCGTCGTCGCCTGGCATCCCGGCTTCGCGGCCTTCTGCAAGGACCGCGGCATCACCCCGCGCGCCTGCCGCCCGCGACGCGCCCGCACCAAGGGGAAGGTCGAGCGCGGCGTCGGCTACGTCAAGCACAACGCCCTGGCCGGGCGGTCGTTCGCCGCGTTCGCGGCCCTGCAACGGCACCTGGCGAAGTGGATCGTCGAGGTCGCCGACCGACGTATTCACGGCACGACGAATGAGCAACCGATCGTCCGATTCGATCGCGACGAACGCCAGGCATTGCGGCCCCTGCCGGCCCGGCCCCTGGCGAGCCGGACGCGGCGACTGGATCGACGCGTGAGCGCAGATTGCTTCGTGGATATCGACTCCATCCGCTACAGCGTGCCGCACCGCCATGTCCGCGAGCACGTCCAGGTGGTCGTGGGGCTCGACCGGGTCGAGGTCTGGCTTCGTGGGGCGTGCATCGCCGGCCATGTCCGGTCGTTCGAGCCGGGCGCGTGGGTCCGCGACCCGGCGCACTTCGCGGGCCTGTACCGCCCGGAGGCGACCGCCCCGACGACGCGGGCGACCCCGCCGGGACCGGATCCGACGGCGCGGCCGTTGTCGGCCTACACCGCGATCGTGGAAGGGGGCCGGCCATGAGCATGGACCTCGACCCGGTGGAGCAGCGGGTGACGAACGCATTGAAGCGGCTCCAATTGACGCACCTGCGCGAGACCCTGCCGGCGGTCCTCTCGGAGGCGGCCAGGGGGTCGTGGACCTACCTGGAATTCCTGGACCGGGCGCTGCAACGCGAGGTCGACTCGAAGCAGGCCAAGCGGGTGCGGATGGCGCTGCAGATCGCGCACTTCCCCTGCGTGCGGACGCTGGAGGAGTTCGATTTCGCGGTGCAGCCGTCGGTGGACGAGCGACTGATCCGGGAGCTGTCGACGGGGAATTTCCTGGCGCACGGCGAGGCGGTCCTGCTCTTCGGCGCGCCGGGGGTGGGGAAGACTCACCTGGCGATCGGGCTGGGCCGAAAGGTCGTCGAGCAGGGTCATACGGTGCGGTTCACGACGGCGACGGGCCTGTTGTCGGTGCTGGGCAAGGCGGAGTCGGAGGGGTCGCTGGCGGAGAAGCTGACCGAGTTCGCCAAGCCGCGGCTGTTGATCATCGACGAGCTGGGATACCTGCCGTTCGAGCGCCGGGCGGCGCACCTGTTCTTCCAGTTGGTGAATCGCCGATATGAACGGGGGAGCCTGCTGATCACGACGAACCAGCGGGTGTCGGAGTGGGGGACAGTGTTCGGCGACGAGGTGCTGGCGACGGCGATCCTGGACCGGCTGCTGCACCACAGTCACACCTTGATGATCACCGGCGAGAGCTATCGGCTTCGCGAGAAGCGCCAGTCGGGCTTGTTCCGCACGGGGCCGGCGGCGGCGGTCCCCGAGCCGGAAGGACCGCAACGCAAGCGACCGGAGAAGTCACGGTAATGTGCCGTGACGGCGGTGTTCGGAATGACACGGAGGCTGTGGGGTTCTGTTCAGGTGCAAGGGGGTCAGAATTAGTGTCGCCTGACACTTGACGTAGTCCTGGATCGTCTCTTGTTCGGCCTCGACGGCGTCGAGACCTCGGTCGATGCAACCGGCCAAGCGGCCCAGTTGCTGCTCCGCGAACCCCCTTTTTTCTCGTCCAGGTTGCGCTGGATCGATTCCCGAACCTCATCCAAGGCCGCGGCCATCCGCAGACCGGCCGGCTGGAGCGGTCCGCCCTGATCATCGTTGAGGATGCCGCGCACGGCCGCGCAGTAGTCGAGCACCACGGCATCGGCCGGGTCGGTCGCCGGCGAGGGCGCGTCCGCCGGCCCCGCGGTGACCGGCATCGTGGCCCCGGCATCGTCGCCGGTCGCGGTCCCCGAGGCTGCAACACCGGCCCGCTTGAGCACGGCCTGTTCGATCTTCCGCAGGCCGCGCACCTTCTTGCGCATCTGGACCTTGGTGTGGCTGTCGGCCTCCAACACGGGCTTGGCCACGTCGCGGAGGAAGTGGTTCTGGCAGTAGCGGTGCGGCACGTCGGGGAACTCCGCCGCGATCCCACTCACGAAGGCCTCTTGTCGGTCCGACAACCACAGCCCCACCGGCTGGCCCAGCGCTCTGGCCCACTCCTTGGCCTGAGCGATCAACCGCCGCACCTCGGGCGCCGTCGCGGAGATCAACGCCTCGGCGAACCAGACCCGCTTCTGGGTCAGCTCCCGGACCACGTAGAGGGTCTCGTGCCCCTTCTCGGGCTGAAGGCCGTCGATCGAGAGGATGATCTCGTCCACCGATTCGTACTGCCGCCGCAGGATCTCGGGGTCCTGCTGTCGCGCGGCGAGCATGATTTGGTAATGGCGGATATACCGGGCCAGGGAGTCCACCGAGAGCGCGATGGCGTATTGATCCCGCAGTTCCGCCTGGATCTGGGAGGTCGCCCAGTGCCGCGAACAGCGGCGATGACCGATCCAGCACAGGACATCCCAGCCGATGGCCCATTTGGGCAGAGCGATGGTGACTTCCAGCTCCGGGCTCTTGGTCGCGGCGTGGCCGGAGCAGGTGGGATCGGGACAGTGGTTGAGCTTGCAGACCAGTTCCACCGGCCCCTCCAGGGTGTGGAAGTGCCGGTAGCGGTGGTCGCAGATATGCATCATGCGCCCGCAAGATGGGCAGTCGCGCTTGAGGACATCGAGTTCCCAGCGCGTGAAATCGGTATCCTCGGGCCAGGCGTAAGGCATCCTGCCACCTCCGTGCTGTGGCGCGATCCATTGATGAGGTCAACCAGCCAAGAGCTTACACCCGCGACGCCCGGACTTCTAGCCCTCTCGCCGACCGTTGAATATAAATAGGGACTTAATATGAATAATTTGTTGACCGTGGCCTTCGAGGCCCATAATTCCGAGAAGAACCATCATCGCCGTTACCAGGTGACGGTGGGCCGTGACCTGCTCGACGACTGGACGGTGACGATCAACTACGGCCGGTCTGGCAAGGGCGGCAGGGAATTACGGTATGCCGCATCCGAGGCCGACGCAATCCGGGCGATCATCCGCGACCGGCTGCGGCGTCGCCTCTCGGCGCCCAAGCGCATCGGCTGCTCCTACCGCTTGGCGGCTTTCAACGCCGCACCGGGCCTGGATGCCTCGTCCTGGTTGCCCGAAGACGTGATGGCCAGGTTCTTCCAGGCAGCGTGACAAGTAAGCGGGCACGGGCAAGTATAATTGGGCAGCGGCGTTGCGGGGTGGTGTCCTAGTTGTACTGAACGGCCGGGAAGGTGATCCATTCCTCGAGCGACCAGACATGATCCGCCAACCCAGCCGCCATCGCCGGGGTCCGCTGCCGCCAGCGGCCGTCCTCCCCCTTGACCCGCAGCGTCCGCACCGGCCAGCAGAAGTTGTACCGATACGCCGTGAAGTAGGTCATCGCCTCGTGCACCTGCCAGTCCTTGCTGAAGCGATAAGTCCTCCGAGATTTCCGGGCGTTCTGGCCCCGGTCGGTGGCATGCCGCCGCTCCACGAACGAGGTGTTGATCGTCCGGCTGCACACCGAATCCTTCAGGATCTCCTCGACCGCCGCCTCATCCCCCAGGACCACCGCCCGCCGGATCGAGACGACCCGGCCACCCTTCCGCTCCTTGCACACCGTGGCGTACACCAACCCCGGGGCCAAGCGCCGCCGGGGGGCCACCCGCGGGCGGCCGGGCCGGCGCGGGCCACCGGGGCCCGGATCCGGCTCGCTGTAGGCCTCGACGATCGCCGGCTCGTAGGGGGCGTGCTCATCGCTGGTGAACGAGCCCGGCGGCCGACCCCCCAGGCGGTCCTTGACCTCGCCGACGACCTCGCGGGCGCTCTCGCCGTCGCGCGCCCCGGGGACGACGGCCAGGACGAGCTTATGCTCGGGGTCGAAGGCGACGTGATCCCAGTAGTCCCCCTTGTGATCGTCGCCGGGGTCGGCCGGATCGCAGTTCTTCTGCTTCTTGCCGACGAAGGCCCACATCTCGTCGAGCTGGACCTCGCGGGTCCGAGGGGGAAAAAGCCACGAGCTCGTCATGAGCGTCGTGGGCGTGATCACCGGCGGCGCGGGCCAGCCGGACGACGGTGTCGCGATGGGCGCCGACCAGGCGGCCGGTCTGGCGGATGCCGTTGCCCTCGGCGAGGTGGTGGAGGATGGCCGCGGCCTTCTCCTCGGGCATCCGGCAGTCGAATAGCGGGGTGCCCTTGCGCTCGGAGAAGCGGGCCTTGCAGGCCTTGCAGTACAGCAGTCGGATGCGGTCATCCTTGCCGTAGCGGTCGCAGACGGAGAGGTTGCCGGCGTCGCGCCGCCCGTGCAGGGGGCATCGGGGATTCTGGCAGCAGAAGCGAGAGAGGTCGTCCATGGCGATGGGGCATCCCGACGGACGGGATGGGTCGAGGTCCAGGGGATCGATAAAGAGGTGCTGGACATTCTACGACGCCTCGTCGCCCTTTGTTCAGTAATCCTGGGACACCACCCGTTGCGGCAATGGCGGAAAAACTCCATGGCGGAAAAACTCCCAGACCGGCCCATGATCGGTCATGGATCTTACGGATTCAAATGCCGCAATAATGAGCAGGGAACATTTGCATATTTCAACCGACTTTCCTCGTTGCATGGATTCAAGCCGGCGATCCGGTTGGCCCCTGCCATCGGAAGTCCCGCTTCGGCAGCCGGTCGATTCCGGGAAGAAGGACCCCGTGGGTGTGCCGCCCTGGTGTCGAAGCCCATCCGGTGAGGCGCCTCTTCGCGGTCCTTGTTGATACGAGGAGTTGAGTGTCCTATGTTCCCTGTAGTGCTCGCGCTCGGCCGTTCGCCAGTCCCGTGTCGATCGAGGGGTCGCTCGTGCAACCCACGGGCACGGAGTGTGCGCGATTCGCGACGCCGGGCATCGCTCCCGAGGGTCTTCGACTCGTCCGAGGAGGTAACGTTCCATGAATTGGCGCATCGGGCGAAGGGATTGACCGGATCGTCGGCGGATATCATCCCGGTCCCCGATCATCAAGCCTACGGAAGTGGCTTCGAAGATATGCCAAGATGCGTCCCGAAGCTCGAAGGACGGCAGGAGGATCGGCTTCCGGCCAACCCACCGGCTCGATCAGACCTTGCGCCATCGACCATGAGCGTTATGGCTCTAATATCTTTTGTTCTGTGTGAGTTGCAAAGTGGTGGTGCCCCGGGCTGGTCCATATTCCGGACGCCGTCGAACCGCGAGGGGTCGCCTGCTCGTCCCCCGATCCGGAAGCGATTTAGGCAAATTATGACCAAGCAACATCATCAAGCCTGTTTCGATTCCTGAGGAGATCGATCGTGAATCGGACCTCGCACGGTCGGCGGTGGCGGATCATCTGGCTTCTGGGTATCCCCGGCCTGATCGTCGGTGGGGAGGCTCGAGCCCAGTCGCACGAAGCCGCTAAGCGCTCGTTCGCGGAGTTGCTCGGCCGGAGGGGGAGGGTCGCGCGCGAGGCGGGCGCCGCAGGCGGGTCGTCCTTCGCGGGGGCCTCGCGTGACGCGTTTTCCCATGCCGCTCGCCGTAGGCGACATCAGGCTTCCGACTTCGATGGGCTCGCCGCCGCAAGTCCGCTAGCCCCGTCCGGGTACGGAGTGGGCCGCGACGCCTTCGTCGAGACCATGTATGAGGAGACGTTCGGGCGCGCCGCCAAACATCGAGAGCTCGATCGCCTGACGAAGATGCTGGCGTTCGGGATGAGCCCGCAAACCCTCGCCTTGATCCTCTGGCGTTCCCCGGAGCACCGTGCCCTGCGTCGCGCCGGACGCGCCCCCACGATCCCGTTCGGCCGAGCCTATCGGAATGCCATGGCCGCCGGGTGGCAGGCGCGTCGAGGGTTCTTCGTGACCCCATAGCCGCCAGCCGACGGGCTCCTCCGGAGTTCTCATCGGGCCTGGTCGTGAGATTGCTTGTCCATCCCGAACCTAACCCATCCGGAGCCGTGGCCGATGCAGCGCTCGAGCGAGGCGATCCTCCTGGCTATGGTCATCCTGGCGCCCTGGGCGTACGGGGCGGTGGAAGCCTGGGCAGAGCTGGGCCTGTATGGCGGTATCGTCCTGGTCACAGTCCTGGGTATCCGATCCCTCCGAGATCCGAAGTGCTGGTCACGGCTCGGTGGCCCGCCGAGCCTCGCCCTGGGAGCATTGACCTTACTGGCCTGCTTCCAGGCGACTCCCCTGGGCGACGATACCTCGCGATGGATCGCGCCTTCGATCGCCTCCGGTTCGGGGCTTCTCCCCGATCGGCCGGAGCGCATCAGGGGGGACGACAGAGAGCCGGTCCCTTTCCCGTCGCCAACCATCAGCCTGGACCCCGATGCCTCGCTCCAGATGGCATTGCGCCTGGCGGGGGCTTGGCTGCTGTTCCAGGCGGTGTCCGGCCTAGGCGGCGGCACCGCCGCGCGGGCGTGGTTCGCACGGATCATCGTGATCAATGCCGCCCTCCTCGCCCTCTTCGCCATCGTCCAATCCTTGACCTGGAACGGCTGCATCTATTGGGTCCGCCCCGCACCGGTGTCCTCCCCCTGGTCGGTGGGGGGGCCCTTCATGAGTCACAATCACCTGGCCGCCTATCTCAACATGGGGCTGGGGCTCGCCCTGGGATCCCTCTTATCCGAGAGCCCGCGCGACTGGCTCCGCCGGGATTCTAGGAAAATGGGGGCGGCCTACGCCGCGGCGACCATCACCGCCGGTCTCGTGGCGTGTCACTCTCGGAGCGGGTTCCTCGGCCTGCTCGTCGCCGGACTCGTGCTCATCCTCTGCTGGCGCAGGCGCCCGGCGGCTTCCTGGACCGGGCTGGCCGTCGTGCTGGTGACGGCCGCGTTGTACCTGGCGATCCTGGCGCCTACCTCGTCCTTCGGCGCGCGGCTGGCCACGATCCTCGATCCCGGAGATGAGGGCTATCGAACGCGCCTGGAGGTCTGGCGAGGGGCGATCCGGGCCTGGTGGGAACGGCCCGTCTGGGGCTCGGGATTCGGGAATTTTCCCATCGCCGTCACTCCTTACCTGATCCGGAATCGGCCCGTGTTCTTCGCCCGGGCGGAGAACGAGTACCTCGACCTGCTCGTGGAAGGGGGAGCCCTGGGGCTGCTCCTGGGATTGGCGTTCGTCGCAGCGATCGGGCGCCTGGCCCATCGGGCGATTCGCCGTACCTCCGGCCATTGTGAGCGCGACCGCGGCTTCGCCTGGGGCTGCCTGTTCGGGCTGATCGCCCTCTCGGTCCAGAGTCTCGCCGACTTCGGTCCCCACGTGCCTGCCGTCGGCGTCATGGCGATCACCTTGTGCGGCCAACTCGCCGCGATGGCGCAGGCCGGCGGATCGAGCTGCGATATCCCGCCCACTCGGCCGGGAAGTTTTCTCGTGCCGATCCGGATCCCCGGGATACGCGGGCCTGGCGACCGGCCGTCGCAGCAACTCGCGTCGCCGGATGTGGCGGTCGCTGGTGC
Source organism: Isosphaeraceae bacterium (assembly GCA_021324445.1). Classification (GTDB taxonomy): domain Bacteria; phylum Planctomycetota; class Planctomycetia; order Isosphaerales; family Isosphaeraceae; genus JAJPJC01. The sequence continues at coordinate 37,059 of JAJPJC010000155.1, read as the reverse complement.
ATCGCTTCCCACGAATCCTGCTGGCCTGGGTCGAATCGGCCGCCTCGGCGCCACTCTGGCCTGGCTCGGGTCGATCTGGCTGGCGGGCGTGCTGCTCGCGCAGGGCGTGCGGGACGCCAGGGTGGAGAACCAGCTCACCGCCGTCGGGCTCCCGATTCCCGGCACCTATCTCCCAACGATCGGGGCCAACGAAGGGCCGAGCTGGGACCTGGAGGCCTGGCGCGATGCACTTCAAGCCGCGCTCCGGCTCAGGCCCGACTGGGCCGAGGGCCACCTCCGCCTCGGTCTGGTCCACCTGGGATTCTACCGGCTGATGGCCAGGGAATGGCTCCTGGATTCCGGGACCGATCCGGACGAGAGCGAGGTGATGGCCGACCCCCTCCGGCTTCTCGGGGCCGTCCACGCCGTCCGTCCGGTGGCCGATGATCCCACACGGGCCGCTGAACTCCTCCGCTTCGATCCGGTCCGCCGCCATCTGGTCCCCGCGGCTCGCTGCTTCCTCGAGGCCCGGCGCTGCTCCCCTCGCTGGGCGCTACCCCACGGGCAACTCGCCGGCCTCGATTATTTGCTGGTCGGTGGCGATCCGGCCTCGGTCTACGCGGATCGTGCACTCCGCCTGGCAGGGGGCGATGAGCGGATCCCGATGTTCCTGGCCCAGGCGGCTCTTGAGGTCGGGGATCCCGACCTGGCCGCGCGGTGCTGGCGGAAGGCCCTGGGGGCGAATCCGGCGAACTGGCCCCAGGTCGCCGACGACGCGGCGACAGTGCTCTCGCCTACCCAGATCCTGAGCGACGTAGTACAGGACGCCCGGGGTACCATCGAATTCGCCGGCCGTCTCTATCCCGGCCCCGACCAGCGGGAGATCCGCGAGCTGTTCCTCCGGACCGCCCTCGATCGGCTGGAGCACGACCCCACGCTCACCGATGCCGAGCGATTCTTCCTCCAAGCCGACGCCCTGGCCAGCCTCGGACGGCCCGGCCCGGCACGACAGCGGATGGAGGCGGCGCTGACGCTCCAGCCCGGTCAATCGGCCTGGCGTGAGAGGTATATCGATTGGCTTCTCCAATGGGGCCTTCCCGATGAGGCCCACGCCCAGGCGCTCACCGGCCTGGGCCTCTCCCCGGATTCGCCGGCCTTCCGCGCGGCTGTCGACCGCACCGCCGATGCGCTGGCGAGGGGCTCCCCGGAGGGTTAGCGGCCGATCGATGTCCGCTCCACGGACCATCCGATCTCGCTGAGCAATCGCACGATCCCTGAGCGGGCCTCGAGTACTCCCGTCCTTCCTCGAGCATTCCTGGGGTCAGGAGCACAGACCCAATCACGTCGGGGCGATCGAGATCGCTCGACTACGTCCACCGAGCACTGGAGTCGCCTCCCATGCAGCAAAGAGATCTGCAGCACGCGCTGGCCGCGAATACGAACGTCTCGAAGAGGGATGGCCGCAAGCTCGTGGAGGATTTTCACCACTACAAGGGGATCATCTTTCGGGGTTGGCGGTTCATCCTCATCTGCGTCCTCGCGTCCTTGACCGCCACGATGATTTACATCGCCGGACAGAAGCCCACCTACCAGGCCTCCTCTCGCCTGCTGGTGATCCAGCAGAGCGGTCATCCGGTTCATGTCCGAGGGGCAAATGACCCACTCGATGGCGATGGCCGGTCGAACGATAATCTGGCCACACACCTATTGTTGCTCAAGAGCCCGGTCATCATCGAGCAGGCGATCGACTTGAGCGGCGTGAAGTCGGTCCCGATCGGCTCGGTGATCGACAGCCTCACGGTGAAGCAACCGGACCCCGCCGCGAGGATCGTCGACCTCGTCTATAAGTCGAGTTCGGCCCAGGACGCCCGGCGCATCCTAGGCGGCGTGATCGAAAGTTACAAGCTTTTTCTCAAAGCCAATTATCAGAAAAGCTCGAGCGACGTGATCGGGCTGATCACCAAGGCCCGCGATGAGTTGAGCGCCGAGTTGAAGTCGCTCGAACAGGCCTATCTGGAGTATCGACAGAAGAACCCGGCCTACTCCGCGGACTCGACGGGTCACACCTTCGTGTCGCGACGGCTCGACCAGTGGGATCAAACGTTGAACCAGTTCACCGCGCGATCCCTGCTGTTGCAATCGCAACTCGAGCTCGGGAAGAAGCTGTCCCGCGCCGGCGCCGATCCGGCGACCATCGCGAACACCCTGAACCAGGTCAGCATGATCGGCGGAGATCTGCCCATCGGATCGACGTCGGCCGCCGGCTCCGCGTCGAACGACTCGGCTAATGATGGATCCCACGCGAGCATCGCCCGGGAACTTGCCGAGATCGAGTCTCGCCGCAAGACGGCCCAGTTGTATCTGGAAAACTTCGCACGCGAATATCAAGGCTCGGGCGCGACCAAGCAGGTCTCGGAGCGCGACATCGAGCGGAAATTCCTCAACGATCCGGATGTGGCCGATCTCCGGTCGAGGATGGACGCGGCCTATCAACAATTGGCCGAGTCCAGGCGGATCGTGCGGTCCGCGTCCGATCCCTCCGTCGTCTTCAACCGCAAGCGTGCCGAAGACCTGAAGATGCAATATCAGCGGCTCTGGAAAGTCAGGAGGCCGTTGATCGCGGAGAGCCTGGCATCTAACTCCAACCCCGACGTGGGGGCTGGCTACCGTGCCGCCGAGGCCGAGCTGATCGCGCTCAAGGCCCGAGAGTCGGCGCTCCGCGAGCGGCTCGATCAGGCCGCCGAGGAAGAGCTCGAGAAACTCCAGCAGCAACTCGAAAGGCTTCATCGCGAGCATGGTGATTCGCATTCCCTGGTGGCGCAGCTCAAACGAAGGATCGCGGACATCGAGGACCGCCGGAGACAGGCTGCCGATTCGCCAGGCGGGGGTAACAACAGCGCTCTCGTCGACTACATGACTCGGAGTCTCGAATCCATCGAGGCCATTCGCGGCGATCTGCAGAAGAAATTCGACGAGGATCTGGCGCTGGCCAGGAAGGCAGACATCGCGTCCCTCGAAGAAGCGAACCTGCGGAGCAACCTCGAGCGACAACGCTCCCTCTTCCATTCCGTTGTCGACCAGCTCAAGCAGGCCCGGCTGGTCAGCGACTATGGCAGCGTGTCGACGCAAACCATCGCCCCGATAACGGTCGCCCCCGGGCGGACGAAGACGGTCTCGTTCTTATTCTTGGCGATGATCCTGGGCATCGGGCTCGGCTCGGGGATTGCGTTCCTCGCCGATCTCGTCGAGGCACGAGTCCGCACGCTGGCCGAGATCCGCACGCTTGTTGATGTGCCGCTGATGGGCATCATTCCGCTCATCCGAGATGATCAGATCATCGCCGCGGGGGCGGCCGGATTGCTCAGCCATCAGAAGCCTCGATCGGCGCTCGCCGAATCTTACAAGGCGACGCGGACCAATCTCGAGTTCCTTCGGCGTAGCCGCCAGGCTCGCGTTCTCCTGGTCGCCAGCGGTTTGCCGGGGTACGGCAAGACCACCACCGCCAGCAATCTGGCGATCACCCTGGCCAACGCGGGGCGCCGAGTGCTCCTCATCGACGGGGACCTTCGGAAACCCTCCCTGCATCGGTTGTTCGGCGTGGCACATGAAGGTGGGCTCTCCGACGCCCTAGTGTCGCGCGGATCGGTCGATCGGCTTGTTCGACCGACGCTGGTCAACAGCCTCGACTTGTTGACGGCCGGCCACGACGTAGCGAATCCGGCGGAGCTCCTGGCGTCTGAACGGCTGGGCGAGATCCTCAAGGAACTTGGATCGCTCTACGATATGGTCTTGATCGATTCTTCTCCGTTGCTCCACGTCACCGACGCTTCGATCATCTCCGCCGTGGCTGACGGGATCATCCTGGTCGTCAAGCTCACGTCCACGCGGCGGCACGACCTCGACGTGATGAGCGAAATGCTGAAGACCCTCGGCGTCCCCGTTTTCGGGATGGTGGTCAACGGCGTGACGCGTCAGGAACTCGGGTACGGTCACGGCTATGGGTACGGTTACGGTGCATATGGCCATGGCGGCTACGGCTACGAGGGCAAGAACGGAGGACCTTACGGGCCATCCGATGAGGCCCCGGAAACGGGCAATGGTTCGTTGCCCCGCACGCGGATGCCATCGGTTGGCACCAACGGGAAGCTCGGTCGCGATCACGGCCCTCCGGAACCGCTGAGGAACTGATCTTCTGCGATCTTCAGGGGACCGTTTATCAAGACCGGTTCGCATGTGATGTTTTTCGGACCTATGTTTGGCGTGGGTTCTCCTGCCCCCAAGGGGCCGGCCAGGGCGCGGGTCAATTCCGGCATGGTGCGAACGGGGCTCGATTGAAAGGGCGCGGGATGTCGCAGGCCCCGCCTTCCGCGAACATACTGATGCATCAGGAATGGCACTATGATGGGCATCCGGATCTTGATGATACCGCTCGCGGCATTCTTGATCGGCCTGTGCGCCGTCCCGACCGTCCGGCGGATGGCCGTGGCGTGCGGGTTCCTCGACAATCCCGACCGGTGCAGAAAACTCCATGCGGCACCGATCGCGCTGGGGGGAGGCATTGCGGTTTGGTTGGCGACCTGGTCGGGCTGGGGTATCGGCCTGCTTTGCCTCCCTTCGGAGACCCGGGGTGCGGGGCATGCTGGGTGGTTCCTCGCGGCCCTGATGCTGGCCTCGCTCCTGATCCTCGGCCTGGGAATCATCGACGACCGACGTAGCCTGCGAGGCCGCCATAAGCTTGCCGGTCAGGTGGTGGCCGCCGTGGTCCTGGTGGGGATGGGCCTGCGGATCGATGCCTGGAGTTGCTTCGGTGTCCGGCTCGAACCGGGGATACTCGCCTACCCCGCGTCCGTTTTCTGGATCGTGCTGGTCGCAAACGCATTCAACTTAATCGATGGAATGGATGGCTTCTGCGGCGGCCTGGGCCTGATCGCCTCGGTCGCGATCGCCCTGCTTGCGTACAACTCCGGCCGCTTCGAGGACGCGATGGTCGCGGCGGCGCTGGCGGGCGCGCTGGCCGCTTTCCTCGGATTCAACCTGCCGCCGGCCAGGATCTACCTGGGCGATGCGGGTAGCATGGTGATCGGGATGATGGTCTCCGCCCTTTCAGTCCGGTGCTGCACGGACCGGCCCGGGGATTCCGTCCGGCTCATGCCGGTGCTCGCGCTCCTGGCTTTGCCGATACTGGATGTCGTGATCGCGGCCGGGCGGCGATGGCTCAAGGGCCGGTCGATCTTCGAAGCCGACCGCGAACACATCCACCATTGCCTGCGGGATCGCCTCGGGAGCGTGGCCGCCTCGCTGTTCGCCGCGGGATCGCTGGCGATCCTAGGGGCCGGCGGGGCGGTGCTGGCGACGATGTATCGCATGGGCGACTCCGTGGCCTGCCTTGCCGTAGCCCTCTCCGTTAGCCTGCTGATCTGCACCGATACTTTTGGTGCGAATGAGTTGCGGCTCCTGCTCTTCCGGGTCAAGGTGGCCCTGTCGCCGCTCTCGACGGGCATGAACGTGCGTGGGAGGGGTATCGGACAGGAGTGCCACCTCCGAGGCAATAGAGATTGGGGCGGGGTCTGGGACGCCCTGGTTCGCGAGGGCGAGGGCGGCGGAGTCTGGCGGATCGAGCTTGCGATCGACATGACCGCCGCGGGCGAGGTTTATCAGGGCCACTGGAGTTCGCCGACGGCCGCCATGGACGAGCCACACTGGTCGATCATCCATAGCCTGTACGCCGGAGAGGTCCGGGCGGGGATAATCCGCGTGTCCGGGGCCGTCGATGCCTGCGGATCACCCTATCTCGACAGGGTGGAGAGACTGGTGCGGCTGGTGGAGGATTGCCTCGTGTCCGACGGCCATCCGCTTTCAGCCGCGGCACCCTCGTCGCTCCCCCACATGACGCTGCCTGTCAATCCCGCGGTCGCGTGATGAGGCACCGCCTCCTTCGGCTGTTCGCAGGTGCTGGTCTCGTTCCTACGCGGCGGATATGGGCTGCGATAGTCCGGGGTTGAAACATGAGAAACCTGCTGCTGGCTCCGACATCACCCGCACGGCATGGGGAGCGACCGCCGTCGGTTGCTCCGATCCTGCCGGCGGAGGGGGGGTGGCCCCCATCCACGGCGACCGCGGCAAGGCGCAGGCCGTCGTTACGGGTCACCCATCTCGGCAAATTCTACCACCCGGCCCACGGCGGCATCGAGCGGACGGTCCGGACGCTGGCGCACGCGCAGGCCCGGCTGGGCTGCTCGGTGCGAGTGATCTGCATGGACCACGAGCGGGGCCGGTCGAATCGGATCGAGCGGGATGGACCGGTGGAAGTCGTCCGCATCCGCCGCGCTCGAAGTCTTGCGAAGCTCGACCTCTGCCCTGACCTGCCGCGTCTGATCCGGGACGCCGAGGCCGACCTCCTGCACCTGCACACGCCGAACCCGACGATGATCCTGGGGCTCATCTTGTCGGGTGATCGCAGGCCGCTGGTGGTGAGCCATCATAGCGATGTCATCAAGCAACGCCTGCGTTGCCTGCTCTTCAGCCCGTTGGAGCGGATTTGTTACGACCGGGCGCGGCTGATCCTTGCGATGTCGCCTCCCTACATCGCCGGGTCGAGAATACTCCGTCGCTCTGCCGATCGGGTGGCCATCCTACCGATCGGCCTGGAACTGGCACCCTTTCTTGACCCATCGCCCGAGGTCAGGGAGCAAGGCGATCGCCTGAGCCGCGCTCATCCCGGCCCGCTGTGGTTCTCCTGCGGACGGCTCGTGTATTACAAGGGACTCGAGACCGCGATTCTGGCCCTGCGCGGCGTCCCGGGAACCCTGCTGATCGCCGGCGACGGGCCGGAGCGGCCACGGCTGGAGCGCCTCGCGGCACGTCTCGATCTGAAGGGCCGGATCCGATTCCTGGGAAACGTCCCTCGCGATGAGGACCTCGCCGCCTACTATCTGGCCTCGGACGCCCTCTGGTTCCCTTCGAACGCGCGGAGTGAAGCGTACGGGCTGGTGCAGGTCGAGGCCATGGCGAGCGGCTGCCCGGTGATCAACACCGCGATCCCGCACAGCGGCGTGCCTTGGGTCAGCCGCCATGAGGAGTCCGGGCTGACCGTGCCGGTGGACGACCCGGCCGCGTTCGCCGCCGCGGCCCGGCGGCTCTTGGAGGAGCCCGGCCTGCGGGACCGACTGGCCGCCGGCGCCCGGGCCCGGGCGGTCGCCGAATTCCATTGCGATGAGATGGGTAGCCGGTCGCAAGAGCGCTACCGCGCCATGCTCGCGGCCGTGGGTCAGGACTCGCTCCCGAGAGAGCAGAGCCTCACCTGACCGGACCACGCCCGACCGGTCGGGTGGTGCAGAGCCACCGTGGTCCCGGTCCGATATCCGTGCCCGGGTCGGTCCAGCCGGTCGCAGACCATCGAGACTGATCGGCGGTACGCAATGGCACCCGGTGGCACGCAACGGCATGTTCTGGCAGACCGGCGAGAACCGGGCCGAAACTGCAAGTGATTCTTGTCCAAAGACTTGCGGGGCTCAGCCTGCCGTTTCGCCGGGATCGTCCCAGCACCCCGTGCGGCGACTTGACACTGTTCAGTAGTGGCCGCCTGCTCGTTACGTTGCGTAAGCTATGATAGCTGCTGGGGATAACTGCTCAGGAAGGGACTGTCTTCATGCTCCAAAGTGTCAAGTTTGCACACTATGCCGAATGGCCGACTTTGGGACGATCCCGTTTCGCCGGGTTCTTGCTGCCGATCTGGCAACAGTGACTCGTCAGGCCGGGCGATTGCTGATCGGCGGAGCCGGGCGAGCGGAGCGATCATCCTCCGGCGCGTGCCGGGTTGAGCGGGCTCGAGCAGTTCCTTTTATCGGTCCGCGCCTCTTTCCATTGGTCGAATCGGAGGTAGATTTAATGATCGATATGCCTCTCCAGAGAGAGCCGATCTCGGAGATCCCGCCGCTCTGGGCGTCCCTATCCGCCAGCATGATCCGGCGACTGCCGCTGGGCCGCTACAGGATGATGGACTGGTTGTGCCGTGGATCCTCGGCGCGATTCGTGGCCCAATTTCCGGGGTCGTCCTCGGGTCTGCGTTTCGAGTGCGACGTGCGTAACAGCCTGGCCCGCGAGGCATTCTTCACGGGAAAATACGAGCCTCCCGAGACGTTTTTGATCCGTCGCCTGGTCGATCCAGGGGGGACGTTTGTCGATGTAGGCGCCCACTGGGGGTATTTCTCTCTGATCATGGCCGAGCACGTCGGGGCAGCCGGCCGGGTGCTGGCGATCGAAGCGGACCCTCGCATCTACGCCATCCTGGAGCGGAACTTCGCGATGAACGACCTACCCCAGGTGCAACTCGTCTACGCTGCGGCAGCCGCCGGATCCGGGGTCCTTCCGCTCATCAGTTTCGATGAGCACCACAACAACTGGGGTATATCCAGAATCGCGGCCGGTTCAGAGCGGGGTAGCGTTTCCTACGAGGTGCCGGCCCGGGGCCTCGACGACCTGCTCGACGAGGCGGGGGTGGATGCCGTCGACCTGGTGAAGATGGACATCGAGGGAGCGGAAGCACTGGCCCTGGCCGGTATGGCCGCCGGCCTCCGTAGCGGCCGCTACCGTTGCCTGTTGCTGGAGTTGCACCCGTCCCAGCTCTCCGAGCAAGGTACGAGCCCGGTGGCAATCATCGAGGGCCTGCTCGAGCTGGGTTACCGGGGTTGGTTGATTGCCCACTCCGCCGCGGCCGTCCGCCGCGCCGCCTACGGACGGGGTGAGGCCATCAAATCGCTCGTGCGTCCCCTGCAATGGCCGGAGCCGCTGGACGCGTGGCCTCACCTGATCTTTACCCTGGACGATGGCCCGCTGTATTCCGGGTAGCTGGAGTTCGAATGCTGCCGTCCGCATAGAGTCGCATGTCGGCACATGCCGCATAACGGCCGCGATGCGGTAGTTGATGGAGGAGGGGCACGTTGCGAGTTCTGCACCTGAACGCGGGGAACCTGTACGGCGGGATCGAGACGCTACTGACGACCCTCGCCCGACAGCGGCACCTGGCTCCGGGCATGGAGCCGGAGTTCGGGCTGTGTTTCGGCGGCCGGTTGCGGGACGAGCTGATCGCGACCGGGGCGGCGGTCCACGACCTCGGCCCGGTCCGGCTCGGCCGGCCGTGGACGGTCGGCCGGGCCCGCGGGCGGTTGCGGCGGGTCCTGGCGGACTCCCGGCCCGAGGTGGTCGTGACCCACGGCCCCTGGCCGCATACGGTCTTCGCCCCGGTCGTCCGGCGGGCTGGCGTCCGGCTCGTCCATTTCGCTCATGGGCGGATGAACGGCCGGCACTGGCTGGAGCGATGGGCGAGTCGCACACCGCCGGAGCTCGTCATGGCTAACAGCCGGTTCACGGCCGGATCGGTCCCGAACATCTTCCCGGGGGCTCGAGTCGAGTCCTGGTATCTACCGGTCTTCCGGGTTGGAGCGGATGCGTCCGCGCGGGACTCGATGCGGACCGAGCTGGGGACCTCGGACGAGACGGTGGTGATCCTGCAGGCGAGCCGCCTGGAGCGGTGGAAGGGCCAGGCGGTCCACCTGGCGGCCCTCGGGCTGCTGCGAGATGTACCGGGATGGGAGTGCTGGCTGGCCGGCGGCGTGCAGAAGGCGGGCGATCCGGAATTCCTGGCCGAGTTGCGGGGGGGCGTGGAGCGGGCGGGAGTCGCCGACCGCGTGCGCTTCCTCGGCCAGCGGGCCGATGTCCCGAGGCTAATGGCGGCGGCCGACGTCTTCTGCCAGCCGAACACCGGCCCGGAGCCGTTCGGGATCGTCTTCGTCGAGGCCCTGTACGCCGGCCTGCCCGTCATCACGTCCGACTTCGGCGGGGCGACCGAGATCGTGGACCGATCGTGCGGGGTGCTGACCTCGCCCGGTGACCACGAGGCGGTCGCCGCTGCGCTGCGGGGATTGATCGAGGACCCGCCACGGCGACTGGCGATGGGAGCAGCCGGCCCGGGACGGGCGGAGTCGCTCTGCGACCCGGCCCGTCAACTCAGTGCCGCCGCCGCGCTCTTTCGACCGGTGGATTGAGACGAGAGTCGACGCGCCACCAGGAGATTTCAGGCGACCGAGGGATCTCGGTTCGTCCTCCCCGAATTCCGCGACCGAGAGACCCGGCCCCTCCCGACCCCCAACCTTGGACCGCACCGATGACCTCTTCGTTCGCCGATGTCGAGACCCGAGCCCTGCAGAGCATGGGAATCAGCGGTGACCCCATCTACCGGGCGGTCGCTGAGGCCATCCTCGAGCGGCACTCTGGCGGCGGCGTCCTCATCGACGTCGGGTGCGGGGCCGGCAAGCTATGGAGCCATCTTCGCTCCAGGTTCGACAGATACGTCGGGGTCGACGTCGTTCGCTACGACGGGCTCTCGGACGAGGCGGAATTCCACCGGATCGACCTCGACACGGGCCGGGCCCCGTTGCCGGATGCGGCCGGAGACGTGGTGGTAGCCGTCGAGACGATCGAGCACCTGGAGAATCCCCGCGCATTCGCCCGGGAACTGACTCGCCTCGTCAGGCCCGGGGGATGGGTGGTCGTCACGACCCCCAACCAGCTCAGCCTGCTGAGCAAGCTGACCCTGGCGCTGAAGAACGAGTTCAACGCCTTCCAGGCCGGCAGCTACCCGGCCCATCTGACAGCCCTGCTGGAGACCGACCTCCGGCGGATCGGGGCCGAATGCGGATGGGTGGGGGCGACTGTGGCTTACACCGGTAGCGGACGGATCCCCGGAACCGCCGGGCACTGGCCGCAATGGTTCTCCCGCCTGGTACCGCGTGCATTGTCCGACAATGTTCTGATCGTCGGGCAGCGGCCGGCGGATGGCCCCGATCCAACCGCGGGCCGGATGGGCGGATGACACATGGGTATCGTCTTCCTGCTGTCTGCGTTCGCCGGGTCGCTCCTGGCCGGCTCTCGGTCGCTCGGGTGGGGGTTCCTCGCCGTGGTCGCGGTCGGATACTTCAACGGAGTGGTCCGGGCGAACTTCCTGGGCGTGTTCACCACGTTCATGTTCGATGCCGCATTGTTCGGACTCTACCTCGGGTACTTATCGCGAAGATCCCGATGGGCCGGAGGAGGCGGATCGGGGCCGGCCGGGGGCTTGGTCGTGTTCCTGATGGTCTGGCCGAGCCTCCTCTGCCTCGTGCCTGCCAACCATTACCTCGTCCAGTGTGTCGCGCTTCGGGCGGCCATCTGGTTCCTTCCGGTCTTGTTGATCGCCGCCCAACTGGGCGCGGACGATCTGGGGGTGCTGACCCGCGGATTGGCGGTGCTGAACCTGGTGGCGCTCGCGGTGGGGGCCTACATCTTCCTGTACGGGGTCGACGCCTTATACCCGAAGAACGCGGTGACGGAGATCATTTACAAGTCGCGCGATGTGGGCGGTCGGACGAGCTATCACCGGGTTCCTTCCCTGTTCCTCAACGCCCACAGCTATGGCGGGACCATGCTGTACACTCTGCCCTTCCTGCTCGATCGGCTGGCCGGGGTCGGGGTTCGCATGCGCGACCGATTGTTGGCCGCCGCCGGGGTGGTGGCCGCCGCCGGCGGGCTGTTGATGTGCGGCGCCCGATCCCCGCTGGTCGTGCTCGGGTTGGCCCTAGTCGTCGCCTGGGCCTTGACGCGGTTCTCGCTCAGGCTAGGTGCCGTCCTGGCCATCCTCTTCGGCGCCGCGGCGATCGTCGCCGGGTCCAATGAGCGGTTCCAGCGGGCGTCTACGTTGGGAGATTCCGAGTCCGTTTCCCAGAGGATCGAGGGGAGCGTGAATGAGGGTTTCCTGGAGCTGATGTTCCGGTATCCGCTGGGGGCCGGCCTGGGGTCCGCGGTCGGGACGAGCATCCCGTTCTTCCTGAGCGACGTGGCTCCTGAGCAGATCGGACTGGAGAACGAGTTCAGCCGGATCCTGGTCGATCAGGGATGGTTCGGGCTGGCCGGCTGGATCGCATTATTGGTTTTCCTTTACGCCCGACCGCCATCGACCCAGTTGCTCACATCCTGGGGGCTTGCGGTCGTGTTCATGTACTCCCTGACGCTGGCCTTCTGGGCGACGGCGTTCATCGGCACCGGGATCCTGACCTCGATACCAGGGACGTTCCTCCTGATGACCCAGATGGGGGTGCTGGTCGCGGTCCGTTACCAGCGAGGGGCCCGTGGGCCGACGGGCGTCGAAGCCGCCCCCTGCGAGGGAGGGCCCCCCGACCTGACGCGGGGCATGGAGAGAACAATCTCGCGGCGAGCGTGCCACGGGGTCGAGCCGCCCGGAGCCGCGATGATCGGGCCCCGCGCTGAGATCTGTGTGGGCTCGGCTCCCTCGAATCCGTGATCCGCGCGGGTAGGTCACGGTCCCCGCCGTGATCGATCCGGCGATGGGCGTTCGACTGCGCCCGCCCCAGGCCGTCCGTCCGCTCGGCCCCCTGCCGGCGGCGATCCCGCTCCGAGCGGCGGGCGGCCCGTCGCGGGGAACAAAGACCCTGCGGCCGGGTCGCTCCCGTGTCGGGGCCATACGGTACGGCGGCCCTTCGAGATCCTTGTTGCCGTGAGCCTCTGGACGACTTATGTTCCTCGTGGTGTTCGCGACCGGCCGCTGGCCGGTTCCAGTTCCGTGTCGATCGGGGGGGGCCTCTACAACCCATGGGCACGGAGTGTGCGCGATCCGCGATGTTGGCCATCGCTGGCGAGCGTCATCGGTTCGTCCGCGGGGTGGCGATCCGCGAGCTTTTCCATTGGGTAAAGGGATCGATGAGTCGTCCGCGGGGCCCGTCCCGGTCCCCGGCGATCGAGCCCGGGGGATGGCTTCGGGGACGTGACGAGGCGCATCCCGGAGACCGCGAAGCCTGCCTCCTTCCGCCTCGCGGCATCGCCCGGGTGGTGGAGGGCATCGAATCCCGGGCGCCCCGGTCAGTTCAGGAGATCACGGTCTGATGGCGATCATTGAGGCCCTCCCGATCCCGCGCGCCGAGTCCCGGCCGGAGCTGATCCGCATCCGCCCCAGCGGCGGGTGGCGGGCCATCGACGTGCGGGAGTTCTGGCAGTACCGCGAACTGCTCTGGTTCCTGACCCTGCGCGACATCAAGCTGCGGTACAACCAGACCGCGCTGGGCGTGGCCTGGGCGGTCTTGCAGCCGCTCTTCACGATGGCCGTGTTCGCCGTTTTCTTCGGCAAGCTGGGGAATCTGCCATCCGACGGCCGGCCCTACGCCCTGTTCGTGCTGGCGGCCCTGCTCCCGTGGCAATTGTTCGCTTACGCCCTGACCCAGTCGAGCAATAGCCTGGTGGCCGAGCAGAGGCTGATCACGAAGGTGTACTTTCCCAGGCTGATCGTCCCGGTCGCCTCGGTCCTGTCGGGGCTCGTCGACTTCCTGGTGACGCTCTGCCTGATGGTCCTGATGATGGCCGCGGGCCCGGCATTCGGCTGGTCCGCCGTCGGGCCGACGGCCGCGGTCCTGACCATTCCGCTCTTCACCCTGTTCGCGGTGTTGACCTCCCTGGCCGTCGGTCTCTGGCTATCCACTCTGAACGTCCGCTACCGCGACGTCCGGTACACGATCCCGTTCCTGACCCAGTTCTGGATGTTCCTGACCCCGATCGCCTATCCGGCGAGCCTGGTGCCGCCGGCGTATCGCTTGTTATACGGGCTCAATCCGATGGCCGGGGTGGTGGAAGGGTTCCGGTGGGCGCTGTTGGGGACGGATGCCCCGGACTGGGGCCTGATGGCCGTCTCCGCCGGGGTGGTGGTGGCCCTGCTGGCTGGCGGAGTGCTCTACTTCCGCCGGATGGAAAAAACCTTCGCCGATATGGTGTAGCCGATGAGTGACGTGGCGATCCGGGTCGAGGGGCTCGGCAAGCGGTACCGACTGGGTGGGCCGAGGGAGCGATACTCCACCCTCCGGGACCAGATCCGAAGCTGGAGTTCCCCGCGTGGCAGGCTCCGGAGGACGGACCGGGACGAACGCCGACCTCCGTTCTGGGCGTTGAAGGACGTGTCCTTCCAGATCGAGCCCGGGGAGGTCGTCGGGGTCATCGGCCGGAACGGGGCCGGCAAGAGCACCCTGCTGAAGATACTGTCCCGGATCACCGAGCCGACGGAGGGGGCGGCGGACATCCACGGCCGGGTGGGGAGCCTGCTGGAGGTGGGGACGGGCTTCCACCCCGAGCTGACCGGCCGGGAGAACGTCTACCTGAATGGCGCGATCCTGGGCATGCGGCGGTCGGAAATCGCCCGGAAGTTCGACGAGATCGTGGCGTTCGCGGGGGTGGAACAGTTCATCGACACGCCGGTGAAGCACTACTCCAGCGGGATGTACATGCGGCTGGCGTTCGCGGTGGCGGCCCACCTGGAGCCGGAGATCCTCGTCGTGGATGAGGTCCTTGCCGTCGGCGACGCGCAGTTTCAGAAGAGATGCCTGGGCAAGATGGGGGAGGTCGCCAGGAGCGGCCGGACGGTGCTGTTCGTCAGCCACAACATGCACGCCATCCGATCGCTCTGCACCCGCGGAATACTGCTCAAATCGGGACAGGTCTCCTTTCAAGGGACTGCCCACGAAAGCGTCTCCCGGTATCTGGAGTCGATGCGTTCGGGCACCAGCTCGCCGACCGTTTCGCAGCGCATCACCAGGCCCGGGACCGGCGAATGGCGGTTCACCGAAGTCATGGCGGCCAAACCCCTGTTCGACCCGGACGAGCCCAAGGAGATCCTCTTCCGAATCTCTCCGACAGGTCCCGATGCGGGGCCGATCTACCTCAGCGGGCTGCTCGTCAACGAGGAGGGCACGGTCCTCACCCAGCTCGATTCCCGCCTGACCGGACCCTTTCCGACCAGGGTCGAACCCGTCGCCGGCCGGTTGCGGATCGCCGGATTGTGGCTCAAGCCAGGAAGATATTCCATCGATCTGTTCGCCTGCACCCTGAGTAACATAGTGGATCATTTCGAGCAATCGGCCGACTTCGAGGTGTCCCCCTTGCTCCCTTACCCGCAAACAGCCTCGCCGAATGCGACGGCATCGGCGATGGTGTTGGCCGATTTCGACTGGAGGATCGATTCATGACCGTAGCGTCGGGCTCGAACCCGCGATGTGCTGCCGACTACGAGGCGTTCGTGAACGGATTCACTTTCCGGTATGTCCGCCCCGACGACCCAGTCACCCGCTGGTGGTTCCGGATGGCGGCCTGGTGCCGGCGGACGGGGCTGGCCTTCGACTTGCTCAACACCCGATTTCCAGGGGGCGCCCAAGGGGTGAAGGCCGCGATCAAGCCGGTCTGCCGTATCCCCCGAATGTCGACCCCGGCGATCGGCGCCGTGATCAACCACGGGGTCGTCGGGATGGGCCCGGACGAGGCGTTCGTCAACGTAGGAGTTTGGAACGGCTTTACATTCCTGAGCGGGGTGGTCTCCAACCCCCGCAAGGCCTGCATCGGAGTCGACAACTTCTGTCAATTCGGCGGGCCGAAGGAGCAATTCCTCGCCAGGTTCGAGCGATTCAAATCTCCAAATCACCGGTTTTATGACATGGACTACAAGGAGTACTTCGAGACCATGCACCGAGGGCCCATCGGGTTCTATCTCTACGATGGGGAGCACTCGTACCAGAATCAGTTGGACGGACTTCGCGTCGCGGAGCGCTTCTTCGGGCCCAACTGCCTGGTGATGATCGACGACACGAACGAACCGGAACCCCGGGAGGCGACGGCCGACTTCGTCCGGTCCAGCCGAAACCGATACGAGACGATCATGGATGTGAGGACAAGCACGAATATGCATCCGACCTGGTGGAATGGGATGATGCTGCTGCGACGGGTGGGGTGAGCCCACCGGGTGAGAGGAGTCTTCTCGCCGTCTCGAGGGCCTGGGAAGGAAACGGGAAACGCCGGGGTATAGGGTATCCTACCGCCCGACGGATCTGGGAGACCGAACACTCATGCGAATTGCACTGGTCTGGCCCGCGGATAACCGGCTCGTCGACATCACCGTCCGCTACGAGCGATACGTCCGCGGGTTCGAGGAGCTGGGCCACCAGGTCGTGACCGTTTGCCAGGAAACGGCCGCGGCCGGATACCAATTCCCAATCCATACCACCCCCGATCGGGATGCTCTTTGCGACCCGGAGCTCTGGCGGAGGCTCGACCTGGACGCCGCCGTGATCATCAACTGGCTGCGGATGCCCGAACTGGTCGCGGCGATCAAATCCGCCTGCCCGCGCGTCGTCGCCGTGAGCGACAGCGATGGGGTCGTTGGTATCCGGGCCCAGCCACTCACAATCCTCCGCCGGATGGTCGCCTTGCAGACGCGATGGGGGATGAAAGCCCGGACGGCGAAATACTGGGTCCAACTCGTCTTGGGTGGGTATCGAGCGGCCGAGCGGCCGATCATCGAGAGCGCCGATGAGTCCGACCAGATCGTGGTCACGAGCCCGGGCGCCCGGGCCAACCTCGCCGCCGTGTTCGCTTCTCAGGGGAGACCGGAGCTGTGCGCCAAGGTCATGGTCGTCCCCTATCCCGTGGACGATGAGTTCCTCCTGGGAGACGGGGCCACCGCGGGCGATCGGACCGACCGTGTGGTCGCCATCGGTCGATGGGACGACCCGCAGAAAGACGCGGCACTCCTGGCCGCCGCCATCGACCGGGTGGCCGTCCTCCGCCCCGAGACGGAGTTCGTCCTGATTGGTCGAAATGGAAATGCCGAGTTCGGCAAGCTCGTGAAAAAGTTCCCTCGGGTGAGGTATCTCGGAGTCCAGCCGCCGTCCATCATCGCGCAGTTCCTTCGCGGCAGCCGGGTGCTTGTTCTTTCGTCCCGCTGGGAGAGCGGCCCGATCGTCGCGTCCGAAGCCGTCTGCGCGGGCTGCTCCCTGGTCGGGCCCTCGTGGGTCCCTACGATCCCCTGGTATTGTAGCGACGGTCGCCATGGGAGCTTATTCACCCGGCGGTCGGCCTCCGCGCTGGCAATCGCCCTGTCGGCCGAGTTAGCCGAGTGGGATAGCGGCCGTCGTAACCCGCTGGCGACAGCCGCGCATTTCCGGCCATGGTTTACTCCCATTAACGTGTGTCGAAGACTCCTCGCCGGTGGGAGTAGAAAACCGAGTCATCTCGCGGTCGGGACAGGGAGGCATGTGGGATGATGAACGCGCTGAAGCACGTCGGGTGGTACTTACTGGCGCAGGCTCTCTCCACGGGAGCCGCCCTGATCCGCCGCCAACCGGCGGGGTCCGGGCCGAATGCCTGGCGGGCGGTGGAATTCTCCTACGCCCACTTCGGAGAAGACCTCATCGTCTTGCGCCTCCTCCGAGACATCCCGACCGACCGGCGCGGCATCTACGTCGATGTCGGGGCGTTCGACCCCGTGCGACACTCGAATACTTACATATTATATGTACATGGATGGCGTGGTTTGAATATCGACGCGAATCCGGTTCGGCTGGCCGCATTCGGTCCCGCCCGGCCGGGGGAGATCACCGTCCTCGCGGCCGTCTCGGATGCGGAACACGACGTGCTTTTCCTGGAATACCCGACCCCGGGCACCAACCGCGTGGTCGCTCCCGACACCCTTAGCCTGGCGAACGCGCTGGGGGAACAGCCGGTATCCGTCACTCCGCGGCGCACTGAGACGCTCACGCAATTGCTCGGCCGGCACGCCCCGGGGGCCGACCGGATCGACTTCTTGAACATTGATTGTGAAGGCCAGGATCTCGCCGTCCTCCAGGGGCTGGACTGGTCCCGATGGCTCCCGCGAGTGATCGCGGTCGAGGCCAACACCCCCAACGACCGGCGGGCGCTGATCGGGTTCCTGGAAGCCCGCGGCTACCGGTTGGTATCGCAGCACCTGGTCACACTGATCTTCCTCCATGCATCGGCGGGGGAAACCCTTCCGATCGGGATGTGGCCGCGGGAGAACAATGAGTCATGACCGATCGCCCTCCGCACATCGTCCTCGATCCGCGCGGGCTGGACACCCTGACGCAGGGCGGTCAGTTCCGCTACGTGCTGGATCTCCTCCGCGGGCTCCGGGACCTGGGGCCCGCACTTCGAATCACGGTGTTCGGTGGCCGGCCGGCCCCTGCTCCCGAGCTCGCGGGCCTGTTCACCGCCGGGCCGGACCGGTGGCAGTACGTTTACTTCCCGCGATTGATCGGGAGAGGATCGATGTATCGAGAGCAGGCCGGGCTCGTTGCGGCCTTGGTCCGCGCCGGGGCGGACCTCTATCACGGTCTCCACACCGTGCTCCCGGTCTGGAGCCCATGCCCGGTCGTGACGACCCTTTACGATACGATGTATGAGCTGTTCCCTGACTACGCCGAGGCCGTCAGGTCGCGGCCGTACAGGCTGTACCGTTGGGCTGTACGGACCCGGGCCCGCCGGGTGATCTGCATTTCACGGACAACCGCGTCCGATGTCCACCGCCTCTGGGGAGTGCCCGAGTCCCGAATCGACGTCGTGCACCTCGGAACAACGTTCTCCGACTCAGGGGCGCAAACCTCGCCGGTCCTGGAAGTTCCGCTGGCCGGCCCCGTCATCGTCTCCCCGTATAATCTCGAGCCGCGGAAGAACCTGGCGGTCCTGGTGGTGGCGTTCAGCCGGTTGCTCCCGGCCGTCCCGGCAGCAAAGCTTGTGCTCTACGGGCGGGCCGCCGTCACCCCGGAACGGGAGGCGGAGTTCGACCGGACCGTGGCTACGGCTGGGGTTGGGCCGGCGATCGTCCGCCCCGGGCCCCTGACCGACGGCCAGCTCGGGTGGCTCTACCGACGGGCCACGGTCTTCGCATTCCCCTCCCTGTATGAAGGCTTCGGGTATCCGGTGCTGGAGGGGATGGCCGCCGGCGCGTGCGTCGTGGCTCGCGGTACCTCGGCGATGGCCGAAGTCATGGGCGAGGCTGGCGCGGCGGTCGAGACCCGGAGCGTGGACGAGCTGACCGCGACGATCCTCGGCCTACTCGGGGATGACGACCGTCGAGCGGCCCTCGGCCGCTCGGCCGGGGCCCGAGCCCGAGGGTTCACCGTTCAAAAGATGGTCGAAGGCACGCTCCGAAGCTATGAGCAGGTCCTCGGCCGGTCGATCCCGGCCGCGTCGTCACAGGCCCGCAACCAGCGGCTATGCGATTGAATCCACCTGCCATCCAGCCGGAGCCCAGGCCATGTTGCAAACGCGAATCCTCCACATCGTCCCCGCCCTGTTCGGTGAGGACGGGGTCTATGGTGGGGCCGAGCGGTATGCCCTGGAACTCGCCCGGCACATGGCCGACGAGACCCCAACCCGGCTGGTCACGTTCGCGGATGTCCCGGCCCGGCGGGATGTCGGCCGGCTGGACATCCGGAGCCTCGGGCCGGCCTGGCGGGTCCGCGGGCAGCGGTTCAACCCTTTCCATCCGGCGATGGTGCGCCATCTCGGCTGGGCGGACGTGGTCCATTGCCACCAGCGGGCCGTGGTCGCCAGCAGCTTCGCCGCCGCGTTCTGCCGGGCCACCCGGCGGAAGGTCTTCGTGAGCGACCTCGGGGGCGGCGGATGGGACATCTCCGCCTACATTCGGACGGATCGCTGGTTCCACGGCCACCTGCACATCAGCGAGTACAGCCGGTCCCTGGGCGGACATGCCGACTGGTGCCGGGCGCGTGTCATCCACGGCGGCGTGGACATCGATCGGTTCGCCCCCGACCCGGCCGTCCCGAAGGAGCCGCTCGTCGTCTATGCTGGCCGCCTGATGCCGCACAAGGGGGTCAACGACCTGATCGAGGCCCTGCCCGATGGGCTGACGCTGGAGGTGATCGGCCGGCCCTATGACGACCGGTTCTTCGCCGACCTGAAGCGGTTGGCGGCCGGCAAGCCGGTCGTGTTCCGGCTGGGCTGCGACGACCGCGAACTGGTCCGGGCGTACCGCCGTGCGATCGGCGTCGTGCTGCCGAGCGTGTACCGGACGATGTACGGGGACGAAACCCGCGTGCCGGAACTGCTCGGACAGACGCTGCTGGAGGGGATGGCGTGTGGCACCCCGGCGATCTGCACGAACGTGGCGTCGATGCCGGAGGTCGTGGCCGACGGGGAAACCGGGTTCGTCGTGCCTCCCAACGACCCGGCCGCGCTGCGGGCCAGGCTGGAATGGCTTAGAGACCATCCGGAGGATGTGACCCGGCTGGGCCTGGCCGGTCGGCGGCGCGTCCTGCGAGCGTTCACCTGGCCGGCCGTGGTCGGGCATTGTCTGGACGCGTACGAATGCCATTCCTTGACGGGCGGTACCGAGCGATGCGAGTAGCCGTTCTGAGCCGGAGCAACCGTGTGGTCGGGGGCGTGGAGGAGTATCTGCGGAGGTTCCTCGTCGCGGCCGCGGACTCCGGCAACGAGGTCGGGTTCTGGTACGAGACGTCGGAGGGGCCGCCGGACCGGTCGGCGATCCCGGATCCGCCGGCCGGCGGCTGGTCGATCGCCGAGCTAGGCCGGGCGGCCGCGCTCGAGGCCCTGCGCCGGTGGCGACCGGAGGTGATCTACGCCCACGGCACGGGATCTCCCGATCTCGAGGAAGCGGCCTACGGCATCGCGCCGGCCGTCTTCTTCGCACACGTGTATGTCGGCACGTGCATCAGCGGGGCCAGGACGACCTGGCTTCCGGTGGCCAGTCCGTGCGACCGGCGGTTCGGGCCGGCCTGCCTGGCCCATTACTTCCCCCGGCGGTGCGGCGGGCTGAACCCGGTGACCATGCTTCGGCAGTACCGCCTCCAGGCCGAGCGACTGGCCGCCATCCGCCGGTGCGCGGCCGTGGTCACCCACTCGGAACACATGCGCGACGAATACGTGCGACACGGCATCCCGGCCGATCGCGTGTTCCGGTTCCCGTTCTACGTGTCCGAGTCCATCCCCGAACAGCAACCGGCTCGACCCCTTGGCTCCCGCCCGACGCTGCTG
Source organism: Isosphaeraceae bacterium (assembly GCA_021324445.1). Taxonomy (GTDB): domain Bacteria; phylum Planctomycetota; class Planctomycetia; order Isosphaerales; family Isosphaeraceae; genus JAJPJC01. Next base: position 16,188 of record JAJPJC010000155.1, on the reverse strand, counting down.
TTCCTGGGCCGGATGGAGGCGCCCAAAGGGGGAGATGTGTTGCTGGAGGCCCTGCCGCGGGTCCGGGCCGCGCTCGGCCGCCCGCTCCGGGTCGTGTTCGCCGGCGATGGGAGGGAGCGGGTCGGGTGGGAGGCACGGGCCGCATCCCTCCAGGCCCATGACCCCGGGCTGCGGATCGAATTCACGGGTTGGGTCGATGCCGGCCGCCGGTCGGCCCTGTTCCGGGCGTCCGACCTGCTGGTCGTCCCCAGCATCTGGCCCGAGCCTTTCGGCCAGGTCGGCCCCGAAGCGGGGCTGTACGGAGTACCGGTGGCCGCGTTCGCGGTGGGCGGCACCCCGAGCTGGCTGACCGACGGCGCGAACGGCCGGCTCGCACCCGGCGACCCCCCGCGGGCGGCGGGACTGGCCGATTCGATCGTGGGCTGCCTGGCCGACCCGGCCGTCCACCAACGCCTCCGGGCCGGCGCCTCCCGGCTTGCGGGTCGGTTCACCTGGGCCAATCACTATGCGCCGCTGATGGCCGTATTCACCCGGTTCGCCGGGGGTGGTGGTCAGAGTGGCTAACGCCGGGATGGGGTCGCCGGACGGAGCCGGCTCCAATGGGGAGGCGCGCCGGCTTCCCCTGGAGGAGGCCTGTCCCCCCGACCGTTCGGATTCGGGGCGGTTCGAAGGTGCATCGATCGCACCGCGGTGCCTCGGAGGCGGTACGCCGGCCGACCGCGGAGGATCATACGATCGGCCTCGCGGGAACCGGCCGAGGTCCAGTGAAGACAGGATTTACAAATGATCAAACAAATAATCCGCCGGTTTGTCCCTCGCCCGCTCTGGAGGAGGCTGCGAAACTGGAAGAGCAAGAGAATCCTGGAGTGGTTCCGTCCCTACCTGGTCGAGCACGAATATGCGGGGGTCCGCTTGAAGGTCAGGATCGCCGACCCGCTGGCCGGGGGCTGGTACAATCACCGATGGGAGCCGATGCACGAGGTGGATCTCCTCCGCTCGGGCGGACTCGTCCCGGGGGCCCGGGTGTTCGACGTGGGCGCCCACCAGGGGGTTGTGGCGATGATCCTGGCCCATCACGTCGGCCCAGCCGGCGAGGTGGTCGCGGTGGAGGCCCTCCCCCACAATGCCCGGATGTGCGAGGTCAACAGGGACCTGAATGGTCTTCGACAGGTCCGGGTGTTGTCGGCGGCCATCGCCGACCGCCCGGGGGAGCTCGAGATCACGGCCGACCTGAACGCCAGCGTCCGCCATCGAGAAAGCACGATCACGACGATCCGCGTGCCGGCCGTCACGATCGACGACCTGGCCGACGAGTATGGTCAGCCGGACGTCCTGTTTATCGATGTCGAGGGGTACGAGTGCCATGCCCTCCGGGGTGCCCGCCGGGTCCTCGCCCGGGCCCCGGAGTGCTATGTCGAGATCCACCGAGGCTGCGGGCTTGAATCGGCTGGAGGAGCGTTGGTCGACGTGTTCGATTTCTTCTCGACGCAGCGGTATGCCCTCCGCGCGTGGTCAGATGACGATCCCACTCCCCGGGAGATTTCCGGGCCGACCGACTGCCCGGCCGGCGGAAGAGTTTATCTGGTCGCCTTGCGCCGCGGGGAGCACGGCCCACAACCCTGAATCGGGAAATCACTGTAACAATATTCGCAACATCAAATAAGTTTATGGTATTACGTTCGCAATCTCATGGATTGGGCCTGTCGTTGCCCGCGACTGCTGGCTTCGCGCCGGTCACTCCCGTTCGGCGTACATGGCACATGGTGACCGGTGCGTATCCTCCGGACCTGGGCGGGGTGGCGGACTACACCGCGGCCGTCGCCGCTGCACTGGCCGATGAGGGGGCTGAAGTGCATGTTTGGTCGGCTGGGGACGAGCCGGCCGCGGTGGCTCTGCCGGTCGGGGTGTGGGTCCACCGGGCCGCGGGCCGGTTCGGGCTGGTGGGGCTCGCTCGCCTGGATCGAGGACTCGACCGTTTTCCCGCACCGCGAACCATCGTGATCCAGTATGTTCCCCATGCGTTCGGCTGGAACGCGATGAACCTGGGTTTCGCGGCGTGGGTCCTCTCCCGACGCGTGCGGCGTCGCGACGACGTCCGGGTGATCTTCCATGAGGTTGCCTTCCCGTGGGTCCGCCGGCCGTTGCGGCACAACCTGCTCGCCGCGGTGAATCGCGCCATGGCGGCCGTGCTGGTCCGGGCGTGCTCCCGGGCGTATGTCACCATCCCGGGCTGGGTGCCGCTCCTGCGCCGGCTCGGGGCCGGGCGGCTGCCGATCGCCTGGACGCCGGTCCCGTCGACCGTTCCCGAGGACGCCGCGACCGCGACGGTGGCCGCCCGTCGGGCCGAGCTGACCCAAGGCGATCCGACGGCCCGGGTGGCTTGCCACTTCGGCACCTACAGCCCGTTGGTAACCCGAGATCTTGGCCCTGTCGTGCGCGGGTTGCTCGACCGCCGGCCCGATGTCCGGGTCCTCCTCCTCGGGGCCGGGGGTGGCCGGTGGCGGGACGAACTGGCCGACGATCGGGCGGACTGGCAGGCCCGCGTCATCGCCCCCGGCCCGCTTCCCGCCTCCCTGGTCGCCGAGTACCTGCGGGCCTGCGACCTCGCCATCCAGCCCTACCCCGACGGGGCGAGCGGTCGGCGAACGACCCTGATGGCCGCCCTGGCCAACGGGGTGCCGGTGGTGACCACGATCGGCGATCTGTCCGAGCCGGTCTGGTCGAATGGAGCCGTCGCCGCGGCCCCGGCCGGCGACCCGGACCGGCTCACCCGGCTGGCCCTCGACCTGCTCGATCGCCCCGACCGGCTCGCCGAGCTGGGGCGCGCCGGCCGTCGGCTGTACGAGGACCGTTTCGCCATCCGCCACACCCTGGCAACCCTGCTGGACGAACCATGAGCCCCGCCGCCCGCCGCCTGCGAATCGCCTTCGTGGTCCACGACTACAACCGCCACATGGGCCACAGCCGCTATGTCGCCGAGCTCGCGTCCCGGTACAAACGCGACCACGAAGTTCACGTGTTCGCCAATACGTTCGAGGAGCCGGACCCGGACGGAATCACGTATCATCATGTCCCGGCATGCCGCACGAATGCCCTCGTCAGCATCCTGTCGTTCGTGCTGCCGGCCACCGCGATGGTCGGTGGGGGCTACGATGTCGTCCATGCCCAGGGTCTGTGTGGGCTTCGACATAACGTCGCGACCGCTCACTTCTGCCAGCCCGGGTGGTACGATGCCCTGGTCAAGGCGAAGGGTGCGCTGACATGGCGGCAGTCACTGTCCCGGGCACTGATTACACCCCTGGAGCGGCTCGCCCTGGCTCAGCCATCCACGCGCCGGGTGATCGCGATCTCCGAATCGATCCGGGGAGACTTGGCTCGGTTCTTCGGCCGCGCGGACGGAGTCCGGGTCATCTACCACGGGGTCGATCTGGAGAGATTCCACCCGCGTAACCGCACCGCTGGCAGAGATCGGCTGAGGTCGGAGCTGGGCGCGGCTCCCGACCAATGCCTGGCCCTCTTCGTGGGGAACCTGCAGAAGGGGGGCGCCGCGGTGATCCGGGCGGTCGCTCGTGTTCCCGGTGTCCGGCTGGTGCTCGTATCGGGTTCCGACCCGGCCGCGGACCGCGCCATCGCCCGTGCGGCAGGCGCCGAGGATCGGATCGTGTTCCACCCGCTCTCCCGGCACATCGAACGGTTCTTCGCCGCCGCCGATGTGTTCGTCTTCCCGACCATCTACGAGCCGTACGGGATGGTTATCAGTGAAGCGATGGCCTCGGGCCTGCCGGTCATCACCAGCCGGACGGCCGGGGCGGCCGAGTTGATCGAGCACGGGAAGGACGGCTGGCTGACCGCCGACCCGTGGGCCCCGGACCAGATCGCCGAGGGGCTGCGGGCCCTGGCCGCCGACCCCGGCCTACGGCAGCGAATGGGCTCGGCCGCTCGCTCCGAGATCGAGGCGTACACCTGGGACCGTACAGCCGAGCAGACGATGGCCGTTTACCACGAGGCGGTCGCCCTGGACGATCGCAGCAATCGACCCGAGGCGGGGTGATGACGACCACATCAGATGCGAAGAACCCGTCGTTGCGGGTGCTCTTCCTGGTGGAAGGGTTCACGGACATCCGCTACGTGGACGGATTGGCCCGGATTTGCGACCTGACCATGGCCATCCCGGCGCGGACTTACGAGTCGAGCGGCTTGAAGCAACGGGTCGCCGACTGCGGGTCGCCGGTCGCCGTCCACGAGATTCCGGGCGGTCGGCTCGGGTTCCAGGTCAGGTCGCTCGCGTACCTCATGCGGACGATTCGCCAGTTCGACGTCATCCTGGCCCAGGAGGTCACCCGGGGGGCGCTGAGCGCGAACCTCGCCGGGCGGATGCGCGGCGTGCCCGTCCTGAACACCCTGATGTTGGCCCCGGTCGAATACTTCCGATGCCGCCAGGAGCGAGGGCAGATCGCCTGGTGGAAATACCGGCTCGGCGACGCGACGATCCGCGGGCTGATGCGGATCAACGGGCACCTCGCTGCCGGGTGGCTGGCGCTCGGCCCGTACCTGTGCCGGGTGGCCCGGCGGTGCTGTCCGCGGGTCCAGAATACCCACTATTATGGGGTGGACATCGACGACTTCCGCCCCGCCGATCCCGCCGGGCGGCGGGAGGCCCGGGACGCCCTGGGTCTGCCGGAGGAGGCTTTCCTGGTGTTGGTGGCCAGCCGGGTCAGCCACGAGAAAGACCCGGAGACGGCCCTCCGGGCGGTGGCCCGCCTCCGGGCCGAGGGCCTGGATGCCGTGGCGGTCAACCTGGGCGGGGGCTACCGTGAATTCACGGCCCTGGCCCGCCGGCTCGGGCTCTCCAATGCGGAGGCCTGGGTCCTCGGCCGACCGGCGGCCCACCCGATGCGGGACCTGGCCCGGTACTATCAGGCGGCCGACGTCGTCGTTCAGTCCTCCCTGGCCGAAGGGCTCGGACTCTCTCCGCTGGAGGCCTTGGCATCGGGAGTCCCGGTGGTGGCCAGCGAAGTCGGCGGGATGGCCGATGTCCTGCCGGGGTACGCCCGGCTCTTCCCGCGCGGGGACGATGCGGCGGCGGCCGAGCAACTCGCATGGGTCGCCGCCAATCCCGTAGAGGCCCGGGCCCAGGCCCTGCGCGGGCGCCAGTTCGTTGCCCGTGAATGGAACCGCCACCTCGCGTTCTCCAGTCTCCAGGATGCACTGGCGGCCGCGGCCCGGACGGCACGTTAAGTATATCTTGTGCGATCCATCGCCGAGGTCGTAGCGCCCGGTCTCGCTCTCACCTTCCCTCCCTGGCGAGCTCTGAGTGATGCCTCGTCGCCTTGCCATCCTGACCGACTTTGCGGAGGAACGATGGCCGAGCATGGACCTGTGCGGGGACATGCTCCTGGCCCATCTGCCTCGGGACGGGCCGTTCACCGTGGAGGCCGGCCGCCTCCGCCCGCCGTTCCGCCGGCTCGTCACCCGGCTACCGTCGATCGGCCGGCGAGGGGCTGCTTTCAACATCGACCGGCTGTTCAATCGGTTCATCTCCTTCCCTCGGTCCGCCCGCCGAGCGGCCCGGCGATTCGATCTGTTCCACGTCGCCGACCACACGTATTCCCAGCTCGTGCACGCCCTCCCGACCGGGCGGGCCGGGGTATTCTGCCACGACCTCGACGCCTTCCGCTGCCTGCTCGACCCGGCCGCCGACCCCCGGCCGCGATGGTTCCGGGCCCTGGCCCAGCGGAGTTTGGACGGGCTGAAGAAGGCGGCGGTCGTGTTCCACGGCACGGCCGCCGTCGGAGAAGAGATCAGGCGGTCGGGATGGATCGACCCCGATCGGCTGGTCAGCGCTCCCTATGGAGCATCGCCCGAGTTTACTCACGGCCCGACCCACCCCTCGGTCGAACTGCCGTGGCTCGCTGGCGTCAGCGGCCGACCCTGGGTGCTGCACGTCGGAAGCTGCGTCGCGCGGAAGCGGATCGACGTGCTGCTCGACGTGGTCGCGTCGGTCCGGGAGGCGGTCCCGGACCTGCAACTGGTCAAGGTCGGGGGCGAGTGGACGGCCGAGCATCGAGAACAGATCGGCCGGCTGGGCCTCGACGGCGCAATCATCCACATGACCGGACTGAGCCGGTTCGAACTGGCGGAGGTCTACCGCCGGGCGGGGGTCGTGCTGATCCCGAGCGGGGCGGAGGGATTCGGGCTGCCGGCGATCGAGGCGATGGCCTGCGGCGCGGCGGTGGTGGCCAGTGATATCCCGGCCCTGCGGGAAGCCGGCGGCCCGGCCGCGGTGTACGCGCCAGTCGCGGACGTTGGAACATGGTCGGGCCTGGTGGCGAAGCTGCTCAACGACCCGGCCGCCGCGCCGCCGCGGGCCGATCGCCTGGCGTGGGCGGGACGGTTCACCTGGACGGCCCATGCCGAGATCATCGCGCGGGCGTACCACCGGCTCGTCTGATGTCGATTTCGGATGGCGGATTCCGGAGGCGTACACACTGCCGGATCGCTCGATTTGGCGATCCCGGCCCGTTCCTTCCACACGCCCTGGGATCCGCCCGCGAGGAGCCAGGTATCCATGAGAATCACCTATCTGAACCCAGTCGGGGTGGTGGGCGGTGCCGAGCGGGTCCTGCTCGCGGCGATCCGGGGGGCCCGCGAACACCTACCCGACGCGAGGCGAGAAGTGATCCTGTTCGCCGACGGCCCGCTCCGGGCCGAGGTGGAGCGGCTCGGGGCGGAGATGACCCTGGTGCCGCTCCCGGCCGGCCTGGCCGGGCTCGGGGACACCCGGATGCGAGGTGATGGCCGGTCGGGCATCCTGGATCGGCTCGGGTTCGGCCGGGCGGCGCTGGGAGAAGCCCCGGCGGCGGTGGGGTTCGTCCACCGGTTGGGGGCGGCACTCCGCCGGTCGGCCCCGGATCTGATCCATTCGAATGGGCTGAAGGCCCACGCCTGCGCCGCGGTGGCCCGGCCGCGCGGAGTGCCGGTGCTCTGGCACCTGCACGACTTCCTCTCGGACCGCCCGGTGATGGCCCGGCTGCTTCGGCGGCTGCGCGCCGGGGCGGCCGGCGGGATCGCGATCTCGGAGGCGGTCCGGCGGGACGCGGCGACCGTCCTCCCCGGGTGGCCGATCTCGACGGTCCGGAACGCCGTGGACACCGACCACTTCGCCCCGGCCGGCCGCGACGGGGCCGGGCTCGACCGCCTTGCCGGGCTGGCGCCGGCCGGGCCCGGGACGGTCCGGATCGGGCTGGTGGCGACCTACGCGAACTGGAAGGGGCAGGAGGTATTCCTCGACGCCCTGGCCCGGCTCCTCGCATCTGGCGACGGGCCGACGGGCCGGGGCTATATCATCGGCGGGCCGATCTACGCCACCGCCGGGTCGCAGTTCACCCGCGACGAGCTGGAGCGGAGGGCGACGGCGAACGGGCTCGCCGGCCGGGTCGGGTTCGTCCCGTTCCAGAACGACCCCGCCGATGTGTACCGGATGCTCGATGTGGTGGTCCACGCCAGCACCCGCCCCGAACCATTCGGGCTGACCATCGCCGAGGCGATGGGCTGCGGGAAGCCGGTCGTGGTCGCCGCGGCCGGCGGGGCGGCGGAGTTGTTCACCCCCGGCCACGACGGACTCGGCCACGCCCCCGGCGACGACATGGACCTGGCGGGTGCGATCGCCCGGCTGGTCGCCGACCCGGCGCTGCGGACCCGGCTCGGAGCGAACGCCCGGCGGACGGCCGTCGAGCGGTTCTCGCGGGAGCGTTTCGGCCGGGAGATGGCGGCCCTCTACGCCGCATGCTGCCGGGATCCGGCCGGTGCCGGCCCGGAAAGAGGGGAGCGGCGGCCATACGGGGCCGGTAGGAGGCGGTCATGATGAGACCGCCCCCCCGCCGCCCCCCCATGCGATCCCGTACGACATCGAGCGAGCCAGAATCACAGGCCGTCCCGCCGGGGCGGCCTTTTTCGTTTCACGGGTCGATCTCCCGGACGGCGCATTGGCAGGATGCGGGCCAGGAGATCCCCGAAGCCTGAGATCCAGGCGGGGCGGCGAGCGCCCTGGCGAGGTGAGGGGGCCCCGAACGGGTGTTCTTGGACGTTGTAGCCCATCGACCGGAGCTGGAAGGCCATCGCAACGGCCGCGCCCGGGTTGTGCGTGTGGATCACGAAGACGGAAGGCCGGAGGTGGGGGCGCGGCTGCTCGCAGAGCCAGCGGACGACGGCCATGCCGCAGTCATCACGCTCGTGGTCGACGAACTGTTCGCCCCCCAGGTCGTGGTCGAGGTGGACCTCGTCCCAGGGCTCGCCGAGTGCGCGGACGCAGTCGGCCACGGTCTCGACGCAGACCGCCTCGGGATTGTCGCCCTTGAACCGGAGTCCCCGAGCCGGGTCGTCGTCCAGGAAGAGGATGCGGCGATGGATGGACAAGAGGCCCTCGCATCGATGGATCAACGGCCAGTGGAGATGGCGAGCGGGGATACCCCTACTCGAACGGGAGGCACCATCTATTAATTAATATATAAAATTATTTGAACTCATACCGTAGAAGATGGCCATCGACCCGGCGATGGAGAAGAATGGCCGGGAATCCACGGAGCGAACCGGGGGAACGAGGCGCGACATCGGGGCATTATTCAAGACCCGGTCAATCGTCTCAGCAACTTCCGCCAGCGGCTCTGGCGCTCGCGCTCCAAGGCTTCGAGCCGCTCGCCGATGATCTCCCGGACAGCTTCCGGACCGGGTCGCGGGGCATTTTCCAGCCCGGGCCGGGGGCCGGAGTCGGCCGCGTGGCTCGTCCCATTGGGGGGATCGGCGTGCGGCGAGGGAAGGGGGCGAGGCACGGGCTGCCGCATCTCGCCCCGTATCTGTTCCATGTCTCGACTCAGCCGACGGATCTCCGCCAGCTCGTCGCGGACGAGTGCCAGGTGATCGCGATGGACCTCGCCCAGCAGCCGCACCATCAGGACGAGCGCCTGTCCGAAAGGCGACGACGAGGGTCCGAGGTCGCTCCCTGCCTGCTCGAGCAACGACTGGAGCAAAGCCTCGGGCGGCGGCTCGTCGCGAGAGAGGATCATGTCGCCGAGGTCGCGTGGCCGGACCAACGGGCCGACGGTGGGGGTCTCCAGAGAGGTCGGTGCCCGGACGAGTGGCGTCTTCTTCGTTTCGCCGTAGATGACACGGACATCAAATGGGCCAATCTGGACGACGTCCTCGTCTTCGAGCCGTGCGAAGCGGCAGAATACCCCGTTGACCGTCGCGCCTGCGCCCGGGAGGATATTGGCCATCCAGAGGCCCGTCGGGGTACGGATCAGGGCGCATGTGAATCTCGCGACACCTTGTCCCACGACCCGGAGCTTGCAGCGCTCCGAGCTGCCGGCCATCACGAGGACTCGATTCAGGCCATCCCGCTTGTGGCGGCCCTCCTTCGCCCCGGCCGTAGGCGGGAACTCCAGTAGCACCCTCGGTAGGTTAAGCCGGCTCGCGTATCGCGACGTCGTCGGAGCAGGCTCGATGATCGGTTCCTCTCCTGGGCGGTCGCCGCCGACGAGGCGGACCGTAGACCGGCCGATCCTGAGCGGTTGCCCTCGGTTGATCCATCCCGCCGCGCGGGGAATCTCCCCCCAGCGAAGTCCGGCGGTACTCCCGAGATCGAACGCGAAGAGCCGGCCATCGACGACCTGGAAGAATGCGTGATAAGGCTCCACGCTCGGGTCATCCAGGACCAGGTCGGCCGCCGGATCGCGGCCGACCACGAAAGCCGCTTGCTCGACATCCTGGCTGCGCACCCCCATCATCGTCGGACCGGCCCACTCGAAGCGGAGCGGCCCGGCCGCTCCACACGCTTCCAGAAACAGCCAGCCCTCATCGGCCATGCCCGCCCGCCCCCCGCCGGACCATGCCAGAAAAGGCCGTCCCTCGACAACCATGCCTACTCATGGTGACGGAACACAAGGGATATCGCAAGTCCGAGATGAGGGACGGGCGGATGGAACGTTCCGGATTCATCAGGCCGGCTCATGTGGGCATGTAGCCGACCAGGAGACCGACCGGGATGAGGAGAATGCCGAGATGCGGAGCGGATCTTCATGATGGCAGACAAATGCACGCCATTACGAATGTACGCAATCATGCATTCGAGGAGCCCGGGCGTCGATTCGCCTTGCAACATCGGTAACATGGTGATCGAATAGGCCCGACTGGGGGGACTGCACGAAGTCTGTATATCCCATCCAAACAGATGGAGGTCAGAGACTCATGCTGGTGACGAGGAGTAAATCCACCCTGGTGGTCACGGTGACCGCGATCCTCACCTGCCTCGGCGGCCTTGCGGCTCGCACAGCAACCAAGGCCGAGGCGGCGAAGGACGACGTCTTCCGCGTCCTGGTTGACGACATCGTCGACGAGGATGGTGCGATTGTCAAAAAACTGGAGATATTTTCGCCTGTAAAGACATGGGCAGAAGTCGTCCCGGACAATCCCGGCATCGCCGTGGTTGGCGCGTCGTCGCCCGAACGGGCGGAAGCCGATGGGTCGTTCCGGACGAGCCTGATCGTATTCGGCGATAGTACCGGGGGAGCACCTGGTATCCTGAAATTCCTGATGATCCTGAACGGCGGGACTGGGAAAGCGAGCTATTCGACGACGCGTGCCATGCCGGAAGGTAGGAGCCTGGGAGACGTCCTAACCATGATGATCAAACCGGGGGAATACCCTTATGGGGAGGCGACGAGGCTCGCCGCGTTGAAGGGCCTGCAATACAATTTGATCGTTAAACGGTTGCGTTGATCGCACGCACGAGCCCGGCGGGCCCATGGGCCGACGATACGGGCCGGATGACGGATAATAGAGCCGGTGTTGGGCTCCATCCAGTTCGGCAGGGCGAGTCTGCGATGGGCCCGATGAGGCGGATCGATCCCGATTGCCTGATCGGCACGGATCATGATCTCCCGCGGGCGGTTCGGGCCAGGGAAGCGGCCGCCGGCCGGGGGTGGGACTGCGCCCGCGTCAATATCGGGCCGGCGATGCCTGGCGGTGTGGATCTCGACGGCCTGCGGGGCCGGGAACCGCGGACGTTGGGCGATCCGGTGTCGGAGGTTCAGACCGGCGACCGTTCCTCGACCGGGATCAGATGGCTAGCGACCTCTCCACCTCCGCGGTGAACGAATTCTCCCCAGAGTTCCGACTCCCCTTCGAGGTGTAGACTCCATCCGAGCCGGCGGTAGACGCGATAGGTGCCCCGACGTTGACCCCGGATGACATCGAGTAGCCCATCGGCGGACTTGAAGAGCCCGGCGGTCACGGGCCTCCCGTCTTCGGTGGTGATCTCATAGCGCGCGGGGACGAACGTAAACATGGCGTCAACCTCAATTGAACCGAACTGTCCGGGCGCGATCTCGTCCCGGCCGGAGTCCGGTCGGCCCGGTCGATGACGCCGAGGACTTCTCCGGCCTCGGCTTCTCGTAGCCCAGCCTCCGGAGCACCTCGAGGACCTCGCTCCATGTCGGGAATTGCCGGCCGCTGGCCTCCTTGTATTCCTGCATCGCCTGCATGAATTCCTGTTCGGCCGCGGCATAGTCACGCTCACAAGTCGTCGGATCCACCAGGCGGCGTCGGCCAGTCAGACAGCGGATGCGTGCGCCCCGCGGACTCGCCCGAGAATCCATCCGATGGGGATCGTCGTTGCGATCAGGGTTCTCCACGATCGCTCCGGTGGTGGTGCGGCCGCCGAGGCTGGGGCGCGGGCCGATGGGCATGGGCCACCTCCACATGGCCGGTTGGAGTACCCCGCGTCTCCGGAGCCGGGCTCGCGGCGAGCGGATCCGACCGCCGGGGAGGACGCAATGTCATATTCGTGTCCGCCCCACGGCCCTGAACGCATCTCCTATACTAAGAACATAGGCTGAATCCAGGAAAGGCGACGAATCGAGCCCCGGGACGTTGACTTTTTCAACGACGCGATCCTCTCTCCGCCAAGCCGGCGGTCGAGAATGCCCGGGAGAAGCGCGGGCCTGGGGGTGGCGGTCTCCCGGGTCCTTCGAGGTCTCCGGACACGCCGGCACCGGGCATGAGAGCGCGGACCTTTCTTCGTGCTCCCCCAGCATGATCCGCTCCCGGCCCGCCCGCCGCTTTATCAAGCTTCCGGCGGGGGCAGAAAAACCGGGGGCGAGCGGCCTCGGTCGCTTCCCGGTCCCCTGGAAGAGAGCGATCCCTGTTCGGAACCGGCGGTCAGCCAGGGAGGCTTATTATAATCGTGTGTCGCAAGAACTCCAAGTCGACATGGTTTATTTAGACTATACATTGGGGGCGGCGTGATCTTGTGATCTTGCGGGCATCGAGGACACCGGGGACGCGGTGGACGATGAGAGCAGCGACAGCAAGGCGGTGAGGTCGATCGGCTTGAGCAGGTGATGGTCGATGCCCGACTGGCGGGAGAGCTGGCGGTCTTCCTCCCGGCCGTAGCCGGTGACGACGATGATGACGAGCGGCCCGGCCAGCTCCTGACGGAGCCGGGCCGCGACCTGATAGCCGTCGAGGCCGGGCAGGGCGAGATCGAGCAGCAAATGTCCCGGCCGCTGGCGGCGGGCGATCTCGATGGCCTCATGGCCGTCGAGGGCGATGCGGACATCGTGGCCGAAGGTTTCCAGGAATCGGGCCGTGGTCTCGGCGGTATCGCGGTCGTCGCCGATGACGAGGATGCGAAACGCGAGTGAGGGATCGCCGATCGCTGCGGGGATCATGGATGCCTCTGCCTGCGAGGAGGGGCCATCGGCATCCGGTGCCAGCCGGGAGCCGCGGGGGCGTCGTCGTAGGCGACCTGGAGGACCCGGCGCGGGGATTTGCTCGTAATCCCATCTCATACTACGACGCCCGGTGCACCGAGGTTCACGGGTTTTCTACAGAGCATGTACCACCAGTTTTAGATGGGGCTGAATCTGCCTGCAAGATAGCGCGCAAGCTTCCATGTCATTTACCGAACAAGATTACACGTAGCCGGAGACGGCGATGATGACGGTATCTTGCAGCCCTTCCTGCCTGAGTTGTCGTGCAACCTAATAGCCGTTCATGCCGGGCAGACCGATGTCCAGCAGGACGAATTCCGGGCGGAAAGCGAAGGCCTAGGGAGGGCTCGTCATGGAGATTCCCCGTCAGCGTCGATGTTGATGGAGATCCGCTCGACGATGTTCCGCGTGACCTTGCGCCGCCGCCGGTCGTAGAGGCGGGTGGTGCGCGGGTCGGCGTGGCCGGCGAGGTGCTGGACGTCTTCCAGCGCCGTGTTGTGCTCCAGCAGGTCGGTGATGGTCGTGACGCGGAAGGAGTGCGGCGAGAAATCCGTAGGCAGCCCGGCCGCCTTGAGCCGCCGTTTCATCATGCGGCAGATGTCGATGGGCGTCATCGGGTTCCGCGTCAGGGCCTTGGTCTTGCCCGCGGCCGTGCGGAAGAGGGGGCCATCGCTGATGCCGGCGGCCCGGATGTAAGCAAGCAGGATCTTCTGGAGATCGGAGCGGACCGGGATTTCGCGGGATTTGCCGCCTTTCTCGGAGAAGCGGAGCGCGTAGTCCATGCCGTCGTGGCGCAGATTCTGGAATGAGAGCCGGGCGACGGCGCCGACTCGGGCGGCGGTGTAGATCAAGACGACGAGAATCGCCCGGTCGCGCAGGCCCACCAGGTCTGGCCTGATTCCGGTGTCCGCCAGATAGGTGGTCTCGATCGACCTGAGCAGCGCTTCGGCCTGTCTCTTCTGGATTTCGGGCGTTTTCCCTTCGACTGTGGAATAGCGCTCGGCCCGGACGGTGGCGGCCGGGTTGATCACGAGCACGTGGCGGTTGACCAGGCGGTCGAAGAACTTGCGGAGGGCCGCTAGGTGCAGCTTCTTGGTCGGGACGGCGAGGGGCAGCTCGCGGAAATACCGGCCCACGCTGCCCGGCGTCACGTCGAGGAGATCGAGCCCCTGAGTCTCGCTCCAGGCGAGGAATCGGCGAACCGCGTGGTCATAATTCCTGCGGGTATGCGCGTTGGCGATCTCGCCTTCAAAGAATTCCTCCCATGCATAGAGGGCCGCGCCCCCAGCCCGCTGCACCAGCCCTGGCACCGCCGCCTTGCCGGCTGCAGCTATGCCCGTCACCGGCACCTTCACAAGGTCGTTAGGCATGGCCTCCGCTCCTGCCGGTCGTGGCCCACGACGTCAGCTTGTCAATTCGCTTGTGCCAGAAACGTAAGCGTCCGGAATAACCATTCTTGCGGGGTCTGGTAGCCTGCGAAGCGGACCACTCTGTCCCTTCCCAGGAGCCTACCCATGGCCAGGACCCCGGACCTCCAACTCCACGCCCTGTGGCGCCAGCGCCTCCATCGGCAGGTCGATAGCGGGCTGACGATCGCTCAATTCTGTGACCAGGAAGGTCTCAGCACCGCGACGTTTCATTCCTGGAAACGCCGGCTTCGGCTCAGCGAACTCGCCGCCACTCTTCCCGCAACGCCCGCGCCCCCGGCCTTCCTCCCCGTCACCGTGCGCCTCGCCGAGCTGACCCCCGCCGAAGCACCGCCGATCGTGGCCGATCTCCCCAATGGCATCCGCCTTCGCATCCCCACCACCGACGCCCGCCTGGCCTGCCGCATCGTTCGCGCCGTCGCGCGCGCCAGTACCGACTCCGGAGACCCCCGATGATCCATCTCCCCGATCCCGTCCGGGTGTTCTGCCACATCCCGCCGACCGACCTCCGCAAGGGCTTCGACGCCCTCTCCGGGCTGGTCACCACCGCCTTCGGACAGGACCCCACCTCCGGTCACCTGTACCTCTTCTTCAACCGACGTCGCGACCGCCTCAAGATCCTCTACTGGGATCGCGGCGATGGGCTGGCCATCTGGTACAAGCGGCTGGAGATGGGCTCGTTCCAGATCCCCGCCGCCCCGGCTCAGGCCATGGCGATCGAGATGACCGCCACCCAATTGGCGCTAATCCTCTCCGGCATCGACCTGGGCTCGGCGCGGCAACGCAAACGGTACCGACGACCCGTGCCTCAGGCCGAAAATCGGCCGCCCGCCCCTTGAAATATGGAGTGCTCATCCTATAATATTTATTATGAGTCATCCCGCCGCGTGGCCCACCGATCTTCGCGATTGTCACGACCGGCTCGACCGGCTCAGTCAGCAGGTCGAGGACCTCCGCGCCGCGCTCGGAGAGGCCGCGAAGCTCCACGATCAGGCCACCCGGGAGCACGAGCAGACGGTCGAGGAATTGCGGCGACAACTGGAGCTCTACCGCCGCTATGTCTTCGGCCCGCGGCGGGAGCGGCTGATCGAGGCCCCCGGGCAGGGGCACCTCTTCGAGATCGACGCACTCGGGGACGTCGCGCCGCTCCCCGAGCCCGAGCCGCCGGCCCGCGCCCCCGGCACCGCGCCGCGGTCGCGGCGATCGCGCCGGCCGGATTACGATCAACTGCCGCAGGTCCGCATCGAGCACGATGTGCCCGAGGCCGAGAAGGTCTGCTCGCATTGCGGCGAGGCCAAGGCGCGGATCGGCGAGGATGAGGCGCGGGTCCTGGAATTCATCCCGGCCCGGTTCGAACTCCATGTCCACGTCTTGCCCAAGTACGCCTGCTCGCACTGCCGCGATGGCGTGGTGGCTCCCGAGACCCCGCCTCGACCCCTGAGCGGCTGCATCGCCGGAGCGGGTGTGTTGGCCGAGGTGGTCGTCTCGAAGTTCGCCGAGCATCTGCCGCTGTACCGATTCGAAGATATTTCGACGCGTTATGGCCTTCACCTGTCCCGCAGCACGCTCTGCGATTGGGTGGGCGGGGTCGCCGACCTGCTCCGTCCGCTCTACGAGCTCGACAAGGAGTTGGTGCGCACCAGTCCGGTGATCTGGACCGACGACACGCACGTGACGGTGCTGGGCGGCGACACGCCGGGCAGCCACCGGGGACAGTTCTGGGTGTATATCGGCTCCGCCGCGGTCCCTTACGACGTCTACGACTTCACGGAGAATCGCAAGCGCGACGGGCCAGTGCAGTTCCTGGCCGGCTATGCGGGGTACCTGCAGGCGGACGCCTTCAGCGGCTATGACGGGATCTATGCGGGCTCCGACGGGGGGATTCGCGAGGTCTTCACAGCGAAATGCCGTCTCAGAGAACCTCCTTCCAGTCGAGCGCGAGGTTCCGGTAATCTCCGGGCAGGCCCTTCTCGACCTCGTCCGGTGGGTCCGCC
>JAJPJC010000544.1 GCA_021324445.1 Isosphaeraceae bacterium | reverse complement strand
GCCTCCTCCATCTAATTCGACTGATTCAGCGCGGCATCGAAGGCGGCCGCGGCGGCGCGGGCGATCTCCTCTGGCGTCTTCTCGCCCTGCTGGATGGGCTGGAGGAGATGCTGGTAGAGAAGCGGCAGTAGGGCCGACTGGGAGAGCAAAGGGAGAGAACGGGCGTACTCGAGAGAGGCGGTCAGCACGGCCGCGTCATCACTGGCGATAGTCGGATGGAGCTTGGCGAGGTCCTTTGCCACAGACCGGGCGGCCGGCACGACCATCTCCTTCTGCATCTCGGCGGCGAGGAGCGCCGCGACCCGGAACGCCGCGCGCGGATCCCGCGCCTTCTGGGTCAGGGCCAGGATGCCGGTGATCGCGAGCAGGGTTGCCTGGCTCTTGCCCCGGGGCACCTCGGCGAGCCGGAGAGAGCGGCCTCCCGCAGGGATGCCAAAGGCCATGAACTGATTGTAGTTCAGGAAGCGCATGGCAACCCGGCTGCCATTCGGCCCATAGAGCGGAGGAGACTCGCCGGGCCCGACCGCGGCGATCACCCTGGCCACGGTCGCCTTGTCGGACGGACCGGAGGGCGGGACCGCCGCGACCTTGTGCGTGTGGATCAGGTCGTAGATGAAGGTAAGCGCTTCGACCGCCGGCGGCTCGGCGACGAGCGCACGCGTGCCGTCCGGGCTGACGAGATCGCCGCCATTCTGCCAGATGAAGATGGGAATCACATCGGCCTGGCCGGTCAGATCGATCCCGAACTGGCCGGCGCCCCCATTGGCTTCCGGGCTGGTCAGGGCCTTGGCGGCGTTGAGGAAGGTCGTCCAGGTCCACGAGCCGTTCGGCGGATCCACGTGCGCCGCGTCGAAAAGGCGCTGATCATACTGGAGCACCGTCGGCTGGACGGCGAGGGGCAAGCCGTAGACCTGGCCGCGGTCGCTGACCGCTTTGACCGCGCCGCCGAAGAAGTCCTCCAGGCTGGCAGTCCGCTCGGAGCGGAAGAGCGGGTCAATCGGCTGGAGGAGATTCCTCTGCAGGGCGAAGGCGAACTCGAGACCGGAGTCGAAGAGAACGACATCAATTGGCGGCTCCTGGTCTAACGCCTGTTCGAGCGATGATACCGTCGGCGGCTCGACTATCCGGGGGATGCCGCTCGCAGGCTTCGGCAGGGAGCCCGGCGTCGGCAGGCTCGCGGTCACTGCAACGACGTTCAGATCGTAGTCCTGGGCGTGCGCCCGCGTGACGGCAAGCGCCGCCTTGTACAGCGCGAGCGTACCGGGCTGGAAGGAGTTCGGATAGGTGACGAAACCGATATTGACCGCAGGACGCTGGCGCGGCCCCAGGGCGGGGATGCAGCCGGCCAGGCCCAGTGCGGCAAACGTTCCGAGCGCGCCCCCCACGAGGGTGCGGCGGTCGAATTGCTGTCCCATGGCTCTCCCCCGTATGCGCGATTAGCCCACCGCTGCCGCGCCGAATCCTTCCCCAGCGGCCCGGCAGGGTCGCACGTGGGTATATCCCGCCCGTCCCCCGGGTCCACGGCGGTGCGACCGTCTTCGGTGGATTCAATACCTCGCCGTGTACAACGCACGAGGGAGTGGACAGGTTCCCGGTCCGGGACAGTCGATTGGCCGCCCCGGACCGTCCCCGGCGGCCATCGGACAGCTTTTCCTCCTCCTGCTTCCTCATTGCCGCGGCCGCGCCAGGACCGCGCGGGCTGGACGCCGGCGGTCAGGTGCCAGCATGATCAGGCTGTCCGCGGTGTCCCACTGAATGACGAGCGATCGCGGGTCGTCGTCACCGCGCCGGGCACGAGCGCGCCATCGCGACCGATCGCGCGGGGAGCCGAGGCATTTCCGAATGCGCTCGCACGCGCCTGGCAGACCAGCGGCCGCGTGCGGGAGATCGTCCTGGCCTACACCGGGGCATGACCGGCCGCGCGGTGCTAGAATCAGATATCACATACACGAGCCGGGAGGGTCACTGATGCAGCCGATCTGCCAGGTTGCGGTCATCGGCGCCGGCACGATGGGTGCGGCGATCGCCGCCCACCTTGCCAACGCGGGACGAACTGTCCTGCTCCTGGATATCCCGTCCGCGGAGCCGACGCCGGCCGAGGCGGCCCGCGGTCTCGGACCGGGCGATCCGTCCGTCCGCAACCGCATTGCCCTGGCCGGGCTCGAGCGGGTGCGGACGGCCCGCCCACCGGCCCTCTTCACGCCCGAGACCGCCCGTCGGATCACCTGCGGCAACATCGAGGACGACCTGCCGCGCCTGGCCGAGGCTGACTGGATCATCGAGGCGGTGACCGAACAGCTGGCGGTCAAGCGCGAGGTTTTCGCCCGGATTGACGCGGTCCGTCGCCCCGGTGCCATCGTCAGCAGTAATACCTCCGGCCTGCCAATCCACCAGCTTGCCGTGGGGCGCTCCGATGACTTCCGGGCCCACTTCCTCGGCACCCACTTCTTCAATCCCCCCCGCCAGATGAAGCTGCTCGAGGTCACGCCCACGGCGGAGACCCGCCCTGACGTGGTGGAGACGATCTGCCGCCTCGCCGAGCGCGACCTCGGCAAGGGCGTGGTCATCTGCAAGGATACCCCGAACTTCATCGGCAATCGCATCTTCTCTATGGATCTCACCTTCACCATTCTGTACGCGCTCGAGCACGGCTACACCGTCGAGGAGGTCGATCTCCTGACCGGGCCATTGATCGGCCGTCCGCGAACCGGCACCTTCCGCCTGCTTGACCTGGTGGGCGTGGACGTGATGGCCATGGTTGGCGAGAACCTCTACCCTAACATCCCGACCGATGAGAGCCGGGAGATCCTGCGTGCGCCGCGCCTGATCGGCCTCTTGCAGGGCATGCGCGACCAGGGCCTGCTCGGCAATAAGACCGGCGCGGGCTTCTACCGGGAGATCCGCGATGGGCATGAGCGGACCGTCCAGGTGCTCGACCTCGAGACCCTCGCGTATCGCCCGTTCCGGCCGGTCCGGTTCGAGTCGCTGGCGGCGATCCAGGCCGAGACCGATCCGGGCGCCCGGCTCCGGGCGCTGGTCCAGCTCGCGGACCGCGCCGGCCAGTTTGTCCGGGCAGTCCTGGCCCACCTCCTCGGCTACGCCAGCCGCCGCCTGCCGGAGATCGCCGACGATGTCCGTGCGGTGGACCGGGCCATGCGGTGGGGCTTCAACCACGAGCTCGGCCCCTTTGAGATCTGGGATGCGCTCGGGCTCGTGGAAGGGCGCCAGCTCGTTCTGGCGCTCGACCGGCACGGAGTGGCTTCCTGGGTCGACGACATGATCGCCCGGGGAGAGACCCGCTTCTACCAGACCGACGCCAGCGCGGACCGGGCGGTGCGCTACTGGAGCGTGGCCGATCGGGCGATGATCGCCGCCGTGGAACCGCCGGAGGTGATTGATCTCGGGCGGCGGAAAGCAGGCGGCGGCCTGATCACCGCGAACGAGTCGGCGAGCCTGGTCGATCTCGGCGATGGGGTCGCGGCCCTCGAGCTGCACACGCGCATGAATACGCTGGATGCGCGCACCGTCGAGATGATCCACCGCGCGCTGGAGACGGTCGCCGCGGGCTTCGCTGGGCTGGTCGTGACCGGGGCCGGGCCGCACTTCAGCGCCGGGGCCAACCTCCGGGAGGTTGCCGCGCGCATCGCGGCGGCTGATTGGGCCGGGGTCGAGCGGCTGACGCGCGAGCTCCAGGATGCCTTCATGGCGCTCCGCTTCAGCCGCCAGCCGGTGGTCATTGCCCCGCGCGGCTGGACGCTAGGGGGAGGTGCCGAGCTGGCCATGGCCGGCAGCCGGATCGTCGCCGCGGCCGAGACCTACATCGGCCAGGTCGAGGTCGGCGTTGGACTCCTGCCGGCAGGCGGCGGCTGCAAAGAGCTGCTCCGGCGGGTGGTCAGCCCCGCCGCCCGGGATGAGCGGATGGACCCACTGCCCGCACTGCGCCGCGTCTTTGACCTCATCGCCCGCGGAACGGTCGCCGGGAGCGCGGCCGAGGCGCGCGATCTGGGCTTCCTGGCACCGACCGACCGGATCGTTATGAACACCGACCACGTCCTCGCGGCGGCCAAGCGCGAGATACTGGCGATGGCCGATGCGGGCTATCAGCCGCCGGCGCGCCAGCCCACCGTCTACGCGGCCGGCCGCGATGCCCTGGCCGTGCTCCGCGTCGAGACCTACCTGGCCCGCGAGGCCGGCGCTATCGAGGAGTACGATGCCGCGCTCGCCAACCGGATCGCCTTCGTCCTCTGCGGTGGGGATCTCAGCGAGCCGCGCTGGGTCACCGAGCAGTATATCCTCGACCTCGAACGGGCCGCCTTCGTCGAGCTGTGTCAGCAGCCGACGACGCGCGAGCGCATCCAGCGTTTCCTGGAAGGGAGGAGAGCGCAATGAAAGAGGCTGTCATCGTCACGGCCGTGCGCACGCCGGTTGGCAAAGCGCCCCGCGGCGCCCTGCGGATGGTCCGACCGGATGACCTGGCCGCCGCGGTGATCCGCGCCGCGGTCGAGCGCACGCCCGGCCTGGAGGCGCGGCAGATCGATGATGTTATCCTGGGGTGTGCGATGCCGGAGGCGGCCCAGGGCATGAATGTCGCACGAATCGCAACCCTGCGGGCCGGCCTCGGGTACGGCGTGCCCGCTCAGACGATCAACCGCTTCTGCGCCTCGGGGCTCCAGGCGATCGCCCTGGCGGCCCAGCAGATCATGTGCGGCATGGCTTCCTGCATCGTGGCGGGCGGCACCGAGTCGATGAGTATGGTGCCCATGTCCGGCCACACCTTTCGACCCAATCCGTGGCTCGCCGAGCAGTACCCGGCAGTATACATGAGCATGGGCCTGACTGCCGAGACGCTTGCGCGTGAGTTCCGCGTCACCCGCGACGATGCCGATGCCTTCGCCTACCGCAGTCACCGCCGGGCGATCGCGGCCCAGGATGCCGGCCGATTCCAGGCCGAGATGGTGCCCATCGTGGTCGAGGACGTTCAGCCCGGACCGGGCGGCCCGCAGCGGACGACCCGCGCTGTGACGCAGGATGAGGGACCGCGCCGGGATACCTCGCCGGAGGCGCTGGCGCGCCTGAAGCCAGTCTTCCACCCGCGCGGGGTCGTGACAGCCGGCAATGCCTCCCAGACGAGCGACGGCGCGGCGGCCGTCGTGGTGATGGAGGCTGGGCTGGCACGGGCGCTGGGGGTGAGGCCGATGGCGCGATTCGTCAGCTACGCTGTCGCGGGCGTGCGGCCGGAGATCATGGGGATCGGTCCGGTGGCGGCGGTGCCGCGCGCCCTTGCCCTGGCCGGCCTGTCGCTCTCGGATATTGATCTGATCGAGCTCAATGAGGCGTTCGCAGTGCAGGCCGTTGCGGTCTGCCGGGAGCTGGGGCTGGATGAGGAACGGGTCAACGTGAACGGCGGCGCGATCGCCCTCGGGCACCCACTCGGCTGTACCGGGGCGAAGCTCACTGTCCAGCTCCTCCACGAGCTGGAGCGGCGGGGCGGCCGCCGCGGGCTGGTCACGATGTGCATCGGCTCGGGCATGGGCGCGGCAGGTATCTTCGAGCGTCTGCCCTGAGCGCGGGAATCGGGCATTCCACCCGTTCCCGCGCACGAGCTCCGGCAGGGGGCGGCCAATGGGACCGGCGGGACTGCCGCGCCTCGCGCACCTAGCCGCGTGCCGCCTGGAGGATGCGCCAGACCTTCTCCGGCCGGAACGGCATATCGGCATGGCGGATCCCCAGCGCGTGGATCACCGCATTCGCCACGGCCGGGGTCGAGCCGATGGTTCCCGCCTCGCCAACCCCCTTAGCGCCGAGAGGATTGACCGGCGTTGGGGTGACCGTCTCGGCGAGCTCGAAGGAGGGGAGATCAACCGCCGTCGGCACGGCGTAGTCCATCAGGCTCCCGGTCAGGAGCTGGCCGGAGTCCGGGTCGTAGACGACCTCCTCCATCAACGCCTGGGCGGCGCCCTGGGCGATGCCGCCGTGGATCTGGCCGTGGACCAGAAGCGGGCTGATCACGCGGCCGCAGTCATCGACTGCGATGTACCGGAGAATCGTGACCTTACCGGTGCCCGGATCCACTTCGACCATGCAGACGTGCACGCCGTGCGGGTAGGTGAAGTTCGGCGGCTCGAAGAAGCTGGTGGCCGTCAGGCCGGGCTCCAGGCCGGGCGGCAGATTCCGAGCATCGTACGCGGCGTCGGCGATCTGCGCGATGGTCAGGCCGCGCTCCGGAACCCCCCGAACCTGAAACCGACCGTTCTCGAAGACGATGTCATCCGGCGCGGCCTCGAGCAGATGGGCGGCAATGCGCCGCGCCTTCTCCCGCACCTTCTCAATGCTCATGACCAGCGCTGTGCCGCCGACGGCGAGACCGCGGCTCCCGTAGGTCCCGACACCGTACGGAACCCGGGCGGTATCACCGTGGAGCACCTGGACATCGTCGAGGTCCACGCCGAGCTCGTCCGCGACGATCTGGGCAAAAGTCGTCTCCTGGCCCTGGCCGTGGGGCGAGATGCCGGCCAGCACGGTGACCTTGCCGGTCTTCTCGATGTTGACCGTGGCCGCCTCCCAACCGCCGCCTCCCATGCCCTTCGAGGGCCCCATGCCGCAGATCTCGACGTAGGCAGAGAGGCCGATGCCGACCAGCCGTCCCTGGGCCCGCAGGCGCTCGCGCTCGCGCTGGAAGCCCGCGTAGTCGGCCAGCGCGAGGGCCTTATCGAGCGTGGCCTGGTAGTTTCCGCTGTCGTAGGTCGCGCCGGTTGGGGTGGTATAGGGGAAGACATCGGGCGGCAGAAGGTTCCGGCGCCGCACCTCGGCCGGGTCGAGCTGCAGGTCATAGGCAATGATGTCCATCATGCGCTCGAGCAGGAAGGTGGCCTCCGGCCGGCCGGCCCCGCGGTAGGCCGCCGTCGGCACCTTATTCGTGAAGACGCCGCGGACCTCGACCGCCAGGTTCCGAATCCGGTAAGGACCCGGCGCCATCAGGGCAGTCAGCGGAGGGACAGCCGCAGTGTTGAGCTGGTAATAGGCCCCCAGGTCAGCGATCACCTTCAGCTTCATGCCCAGGATGGTCCCGTCCTTCGTGACCGCCATGTCCACGTAATCGATCTGATCGCGCCCGTGGACCATCGCCGCCATATCATCGCGGCGGTCGGCCGTCCAGCGGACCGGGCGGCCCAACCGCACCGCGAGAGCGGCGGTCAGAATGTCCTCCGGGTAGACCTCTGCCTTAGCGCCGAACCCGCCGCCGACCTCCGGGGTGATCACCCGGACCCGGTTCTCCGGAATCCCCAGGAGGCGCGACAGGTGGGTGCGGAGCTGGTGAGGGAACTGGCTAGAGGCCCAGACCGTCAGCTCTCCCGGAACGCCGCGGTACTCGGCGGCGACACAGCGCGGCTCCATGGGCAGGGGAACGACGCGCTGGTTGACGATCCGCGCACTGATGATCCGATCCGCTGCACGGAAGGCGGCCTCGACATCACCGCCGGTCGTCGTCGTAACGTAGCCGATATTGTCGTCCAGCTCCTCGTAGACCCGTGGGGCCCCCGGCTCCGCTGCCTTCTCCACGTCTACGACTGCCGGCCGCGGCTCGTACTCGACCCGGATCAGCTCGAGCGCATCGCGCGCGGCCGCGCGGCTCTCAGCCACGACCACCGCAACCGGATCGCCGACGAAACGCACGACGTCGGTCGCCAGCGGCCAGCGGGGCACGTACTTCTGCCCAGGCATGGACGGTCCGCCGGGCAGCGGGCCGCAGAGCTCACGGACCTCAGCCCCGGCAACAACGGCTACTACCCCCGGCGCCTGCCGGGCTGCCGCCGCATCGATGGCCACGATGCGCGCGTGCGCGTGGGGACTGCGCAGGACCGCCATGTACAGCGCCCCGGCCAGCGGAACATCATCCACGTAAACACCCCGGCCGGTGATCAGCCGCGGGTCCTCGCGGCGACGCACGCGCGCGCCGATAAACTTGGGAACCTGTGGTGCAACCGCCATGCGTCACTCCTTTCCCTGCGCCTGCCCAGGAGATGATCGCCGCCCCCGGCCGGGCCTGCTCTCCACCAGAGGGATCGGGCACCGTGCACGGTTCCCTGACGATGCGCATCAGGGGAATCCGGCGAGTGCATTCTGCATAGTATGCACGCGGGCGCGGCGTGTCAATCCGGGGGGAGCCACTAGCGGCTCCGGCGGACCGGCCGCCCGGGCGGACGGCACGAATCCTGCTCGATCGGCCGGAGCGGCTGGTCCCTCGGACGTTCCGCCGGATATACGTGAACGCGGCGGCACCCGGCCGCCCAATCGCGCAGAAGGTGGCCGGATGAAACGAATGACGGTGCCCGGTCGTTTCCACCGGACGACGGAGGCATCCATCCACCGTCGGGGACCCCGGCGACGTTCGGCGGCCCGTGCGACTCCGCGCATCTCCGGACGGGGCGCCGGGGGCTCCGGCACCGCGCACCGGGGGATGTGTTCGCATCCGACCAGCACGCGCAACAGGAGGGATGATCCAATGCATTGGCTCCGCGCCATTCACCTCCCGCCTGCTCTCCTGGCATCCTTCGT
>JAJPJC010000527.1 GCA_021324445.1 Isosphaeraceae bacterium | reverse complement strand
CGCGGATCGGATCAAGATTGGCTGGCCGCGGTCGCCAACGACTTCTCCTTGGGGCTGGGAGAGTCTCAGCATGATGACCTCTGGGAATTGATCCGCGTTGATCCGCGGCCCCTTTCCTTGCTTTTTGAGATCGACGATGCCATGAGCAGCTACGAAGTTCCCCAGCCGATCCTAAATTCGCCGTTCGACCCACCGGCCGAGCACTGGCACATCGTCGAGGGAGAACCGCCGGAGCGGCGCCCGGGGCGGCGGAAGGCGGTCTATTTCTACCGCGACCCAAAGGCCAAGGACGCCCAGGGGCAGGTGACGGGCATCCCGGTCGCGCTCGAGCTGGTCAACTTGATCCGCGAGCGGGTCGACGCCTGGCGGGATGCCGGCTATCCTGGCGTGACGCGGACCACCCTGGAATTGCTCCAGTGGTGGACTCGCCACGGCCGCGACCGGCGGCTGTTCTTCGCCCAGCGCGAAGCGGCCGAGGCGATCCTCTTTCTGACTGAGGCCCGCGCCGACTTCCGCCAGGGGATCGCCGTGCCGCGCGACCAGCCCAGCGAGGCCGAGAAGGCCGAGGGCTATGCCGGCTTCGTCCGGTATGCCTGCAAGATGGCGACCGGCTCGGGCAAGACCACCGTGATGGGAATGCTGGCCGCCTGGAGCATCCTCAACAAGGTCAACGATCGGTCCGACGCCCGGTTCTCCGACGTGGTGTTGATCGTCTGCCCCAATGTCACGATCCGCGACCGGCTCCGCGAGCTGGATCCGGAAGCCGGCGAAGCCAGCCTGTATCGCACCCGGGACCTCGTCCCTTCCCACTTGATGCCCTTGCTCACCCAGGGCAAGATCATCGTAACCAACTGGCACGTCCTTGAGCCCCAGGCGGTCAACACCGGGGGCATCAGCGCCCGGGTGAGCCGGGCCGGCGTCGTCCAGGAAGCCCGCGAATGGATCGTCATCGGCGGCAAGACGACCAGGGCGCGGGGCTCGCGGTACATGACCCAAACCGCGCTCGATGCGGCGGTCGCCTCGGGTGAGATCGTCGTGCTCAAGGAGGACCGCGATGGCGCCGGCAACCTTAAGAAAGTGCTGGTGCAGTCGGAGCGGCGGGTCGAGAGCGACTCCGCGCTGGTCAACCGCATCCTCGGCCGCGAGGTGGGCGGCAAGCAGAACATCCTCGTGATGAACGACGAGGCCCACCATGCCTACCGGATCAAGCCGGAGGCCGCCGCGGCTGACGAGACCTCGCTGCTCGACGAGGAGTCGGAAGACGAGGACGAGGTCGAGGAGTTCCTCAAGGAGGCAACGGTCTGGGTCGATGGACTGGACCGCATTCAGAAGCTGCGGGGTATCAATTTCTGCGTGGATCTCTCGGCCACCCCGTACTTTCTCGGTCGAGTCGGCCAGGAGACGAACCGGCCGTTCCCGTGGGTCGTGAGTGACTTTGGGCTGATCGACGCCATCGAGTCGGGGCTGGTGAAGATCCCCCAGCTCGCGGTGCGCGACACGACCGGCGCGGCGATCCCCGGCTATTTCAACATCTGGCACTGGATCCTGCCCAAGCTGACCCCCGCCGAACGCGGCGGCAAGCGAGCCAACCCCAAGCCCGAGGCGATCCTCAAGTGGGCCCACACCCCGATCGCCATGCTGGGCGGCCTGTGGGAGGCCACGATTGCGGAGTGGTCGAAGGCCCACGAGCCCCGACCGCCCGTCTTCATCCTGGTTTGCAAGAACACGGCGATCGCCAAGCTGGTGTACGAGTGGCTGGCTGAGGACAAGGCACCAGCCGGCATCCCGCCGGTGAAGGTCGATGCCTTCCGCAACCGCGACGGCAGGGTTCAGACGATTCGGGTCGATTCCAAGAAGGTCCACGAGACGGACACCGGCGCGGCCAAGAGCGACGAGACCCGCTGGATGCGGTTCACGCTCGACACGGTGGGCAAGGCCGAATGGCCCGTGGACCGCCAGGGGCGGCCGATCTACCCGGACAGCTTCGCGGAGCTGGCCCGGAAGCTCGACCGGCCGCTCCACCCGCCCGGCCGCGACGTGCGCTGCATCGTCAGCGTCGGCATGCTGACCGAGGGCTGGGACTGTAGCACGGTCACGCACATCGTCGGCTTGCGGCCGTTCCTCTCGCAATTGCTCTGCGAGCAGGTCGTCGGCCGCGGCCTGCGCCGGGCGAGCTACGAGGTGGACGACGAGACCGGCCTGCTCCGTGAGGAAGTGGCCAAAGTCTTCGGCGTGCCCTTCGCGATGATTCCGTTCAAGGCCAACCCGCAGGGGCCGCCGCCGGCCCGGAAGGAGCGGAGGCACATCCACGCCGTCGCGGGGAAGGCGTCCTATGAGATCCGGTTCCCGCGGGTGGAGAAATACACGACGGCGATCCGCAATCGCATCACGATGGACTGGGACACGGTGCCGAAGCTGATCATCGACCCGGCCCACATCCCACCCGAGGTCGAGGTGAAGGCGCTCAGCGTGACCAACCAGGGCCGGCCCTCGCTGATCGGGCCGGGCCGCTCGGACGACGTGACGCTGGCCGAGTTCCGGAGCCAGCGGCGGTTGCAGGAGCTGGTTTTCGACCTGGCCCGTGCCCTGACGCGCGACTACCTCGGCCAGGAACGGTGCGACGTGCCCGCGCACGTGCTGTTCCCGCAGTTGGTGCCGGTCTGTGAGCGTTACGTCCGGGATCGCGTCCTGGTCTACCCGCCCGCCGATCGCAAGGACCTGTTTTGCAGCCCCTACTTTGGATGGGTCGTCGAGCGGCTCCTCGCGGCGATCCGGCCGGATACCGCGCAGGGTGAGATCCCCGAGGTGCCCCAATACGAGACTGGCCGGGGGCCCGGGAGTACGGCCGACGTCGACTTCTGGACTTCGAAGGAAGTCCGGGAGGTCGTGAAGTGCCACCTCAACTTCGTCGTGGCCGACACCCAGGCGTGGGAGCAGCAAGCGGCCTATTACCTCGACCGGCACAGGCGCGTGAATGCCTTCGTGAAGAACCAGGGGCTCAACTTCGCGATCCCCTACCTGCACAACGGCCAGGGCCACGACTACCTTCCCGACTTCCTCGTCCGGCTCAAGACCGACCCGCCCCGGCATCTGATCCTGGAAACCAAGGGCTTCGACCCGCTGGCGGACCTGAAGCGGGCCGCCGCCGAGCGCTGGGTGGCCGCCGTGAACGCCGACGGCACCTATGGCCGCTGGTCCTACGCGGTGGCCCGGAAGATGACGGAGATCCATGCGATTGTCGAGGCAGAGTGCGCGCTCGCGTGATCGGGCGGGCGGCTCCCAATCTGGATCTCCTTTCGAGGTTGGGACTTCCAGCCAGAGAAGTCAAGCGGTCTCCGGCATCCGCGTCGGCGGCTGGCCGACGCCGAGGGTCCGCCGGACCTCGGCCGGGGAGGTCAGGCCGGCCTCGACGGCGGCGCAGGCGCGTTCCCAGCGGTGGACCATGCCGGCGTCGATGGCGATCTGCTCGAGCCGGCGGACGTCGTTGCGCGCCAGGATCGCGCGGGCCAGCTCGTCGGACTCGGGCAGGAGCATCTCGGCCAGGACGGTGCGGCCGAGGTAGCCGGTGCCGCGGCAGGCGTCGCAGCCGACGGGGATCTGCGCCTGACGCACCGGGAGGCCGAGGAAGTCTTCGGCCCCGCCGGCGGGCCGGGCGCAGGCGCAGAGCCGCCGCACCAGGCGCTGGGCGACGACCGCGCGCAGGCCGCTGCGGACCGCGTACGGCTCGATGCCCATGTCCAGGAACCGCCCGATGACCTCACAGGCGCTGCCGGCGTGGAACGTCGTGAGGATCAAGTGCCCGGTGAGCGCGGCCTGGAGGGCGATCTCGGCGGTCGCCTTGTCGCGGATCTCACCGATGGCGATCACCTCCGGGTCCTGGCGCAACAGCGACTTCAGCCCCGACTCGAGCGTCAGCCCCACGGCCGGGTTGACCTGCGCCTGCGCAATGCCGGCGGCGACCGCCTCGACGGGGTCTTCCAGCGTCGCCAGGCTGCGCTCCCCCGGCCGGCGCGCCGCCAGCTCCCGCAGGCAGGCGTAGATCGTCGTCGTCTTGCCGCTGCCGGCCGGGCCGCTCAGGACGATGGCTCCCGAGGTTTCCTCCAGCAGGAGCGAGAGCCCATCCCGGACCTCCTCGGGCAAGCCCAGGTCGTCGAGCCGGAGGAACCGGCCGGGCGCCGCGAACATCCGGACCACGGCCTTCTCGCCGAAAATCGTCGGGAACGTACTCAGCCGCATCTCGACCTCACCCGGCACGCCCCGGATCCGCCCCTCCTGCGGCACGTCGGTCCGATAGGTCAAGAGCTCGGCCAGCACCTTGAGCCGGGCGACAATGTTGGGCGCGAGCTTCACCGGCAAGACCCCGACCGGCTGCAAGACACCGTCGATTCGCCATCGCAATTCCAACCCGTCGGCACCGGGCTGGAAGTGGACGTCGCTGGCGCCGGCGCGCTGGGCCTCGGCCAGCACGCGCTCGACCGCGTCGGTCGCATAGCGCGGATCACTCGGATCGAGCCGGGTCAGCGCTTCACCCAACGGTACGGCAGGCATCTCAGCCCGGTCCTCCTTCACAGCAGGTCGCACAGATGGTCCGGCACCGCGAGCAGATCTGCTTGCCCCGCTGCTCGATCAACGAGCCGCCGCAGACCGGGCAGGCAGGCCGCCCGGAATGGTGCCGGTCCTCACGGTCGCTCGCGGGAGTCTCGGGACCCACGCGGACCGGCCCCGGCCGGCTGGACGTACCCGAATTCATGGCAAACCACCTCTTCACCGGGAACCCATCGACTTCGCTCGCCCAGAAGGACCGAACGCGGCCTCCGGCCCCAACCCAAGAGGAATCACAGATTCCAGATTCCAAATTCCAGATGCATCATTCCCAGAGGAGTTACGCAGTTGAAGCTTCTTGGACGTCGCCGCCTGCTGCTCCGAGGCGTCCGGGCTGGATCGGCAAGGCCCAAGAGACGACCGGCGCATTGTTCGCTCGCCGATCTTTCCAGACGCCGGGGTGGCCGGAAGGCCAACTGCGTAACTCCTATCCCAATT
>JAJPJC010000010.1 GCA_021324445.1 Isosphaeraceae bacterium | reverse complement strand
TCGCCCATCCCGGCCCCTACGTCCTCGACGTCCTGGTTCCCTACCAGGAGCACGTCCTGCCCATGATCCCCTCGGGCATGACCGTGCGCGAGATGATCAAGAGCTGAATTTGTCCGTTGTCGGAGCTGCCGCTCCGCTGCGCCGTCATCGCCCTTCTTCGAGTGCGTGCTCTTTCCTGGACCAGGCGAGTCAGCCCGTGAAGAAAACAACGGACCACGGACCACGCACTACGGACTAGGAAGAAAACGCGTACTGCGCCTGCGCGTCATCCACGTTCATCGTCCACGTGACCAGTTGCGGCCCATAGCTCACATTGGGGCCGGTCACGCTGCTGACCGCGAGAATCCAGTTGCTCGGGTTGCTGAACGTCGCCGGCGACGGATTCGCCGGGCCGTTGTACTGAGCGTAGCCGTTGACCGTCCAATCCGCCTCCGCCACCTCGATATGGATCCCGCCCGGTGGCTGGTAATCCAGGTACGTCTTGAAGGTGTCCTGATAGGAGGCAATCTTGAACGCCGGAGTCACTCCATCCGGGGCAACCAGACTCGCGCCAGGCGAGTCCGTCGGGGTGGGCGTGTAGAACGAGGGGGGGCCCCCAACGGTGGTCGTCGCGTTGGCCGCCAGCGCGACCGAATAGCCGTTCCCATAGCTGGGGGACGAATTCCCCTTGGGCTGGTCCAGGGCGAACAGGCTCGAGGGGAACTTCACCCCCTGGGTATTGCCCGCGAAGTCCGTCAGATAAGCATTCACATTCACCACCTGGATGAACGCCCCAGTGCCCCCGTTGACTGCCCCCATCGTGATCGACCCCTGGTAGGTCACCCCATACGACTTCCCACCCCCGTTGTACAGGCCGAAGGGACCCGAGCCATTCTTGGCTCCCAGCGTGGCCGGGGACACACCCACCTGGAAGTTCGACGCCGTCGGGGCCACGGTCGTCACAGACACGGTCGACACCCACTGCGACCCATCCGTGTAGGTGACCGTGTCCGTCGAAACCTCCGTCCCCGGATTCTCACCCCAGTACCATTGCCAGCTATCCGTCTGCGCGTAGCCCGGCGGGTAGCTGAAGTCGTGGGTCGTCCCCTGCGTACGGATGTAATTTGCTGCCGTCGTCGTCTAGGTCTGCGACAACAGAGCTCCCCCCTGAATCGAGTACTGCACGCTGTCCAGAAGGTTCGTTCCCTGCGCTGTAACCTGATCGAACACGGGGGCACCGACCGAGTTCCACGCGGTACTGCTCCAACTTCCGATGGGCGGCTGGTCCTCCGTCTCGGCCATCGCCTGCCCGGCGGGTGCGATCGCACTGCCCGCCGGCAGCGGACCCACGGTGCCCCGCGGGTACCAGAGGGGATGGAACACCGCAGGCACCGTCGTCAAGGCGACGCGCCCCTCCAGCGGCTCGCACACCGGCCGCCGGCGATGACAGGGACGGGACTGGTTCATCAGCGCAGCTCCTGTTGTTCAAGGGTAATGCAAGCCCCCGGTGCGCCGGGCCCAGCCGGGCCGCAGGGCACCAGGGGCATCCTCGATCCGATATCCACCGCGGTAATCGAAATGGACCCACTTGGCCCGAGGAGGATCGATCCCCCGCCGCACATCCTCCATGTTCACGTAGAGCAACGAGTCGTGATTGACCAGCTGGGCGGGAGCCCCCCACGGCCAGGGTAAGGGGGGCCCGGGCTTCACCCACCGCCGGACCAGCTCGACGCCGGCCAGCAGCACCGCGACGACCGCCACCACAACCATCAGCTTGCGGACCGTCCAGCGCACTCTCACGAACACGAACCGCGGCGTCCACATCGGCGCAGCCCAAAGAAGAACCCCCGGCCGGGCCGCTAGACACCGGCGAGGGCCTGTTGCACGCGATCCCCACGGACCGCGGTAGCTCGTTTGCCCGCTAGCGGACGGGCACCGCACGGCATTGTAGGACCGCCGCATCCGCACGTCATGCCCCTCGGACCGGCCTCGCCTCCTGCATCGGCCCGCACCCACCCGCCCCCAGAGCGGCCGGCATCCCGCCGGCCGGCAAGACCCACCCACCCGCCGGCCCCCGGCAGCCCGCCCGATCGGAGTACCGCCCGGCTGGGCCGCCGGTGATGGCTTCCCCCTCCATCACGGCGATCTGGGCCACGGAGCCGGCCCGACCGGGCATTGCAACCAAAGCCCAACGCATCAGCGAGCACGAGTGGCGGGCCAGCGATCCGATGGCCTATGATCAGCGTGATGACCTGATGATGCCACAGTACGTGATCGAGCAATTCTCGAACCTGGCGCGGGGCGAGTTCATCATGACGACCGGCGTCGGCCAGCACCAGATGTGGGCCGCGCAGTGGACTCGCTTCAAACACCCCCGGACCTGGATCACCTCGGGCGGGTTGGGCTCCATGGGTTACGGTCTGCCCGCCGCGCTGGGGGCCCAGGCCACCTTCCCCGACGCCCTAGTTGTTGATATCGACGGCGACGGCAGTTTCCTGATGAACGTCCAGGAACTGGCCACGGCCTACTGCGAGACGCTGCCGGTCAAGGTGATCCTGCTCAACAACCAGCACCTGGGCATGGTCGTGCAGTGGGAGGATCGGTTCCACGCCGGGAACCGGGCCCACACCTACCTGGGCCC
>JAJPJC010000386.1 GCA_021324445.1 Isosphaeraceae bacterium | reverse complement strand
TCGCCCATCCCGGCCCCTACGTCCTCGACGTCCTGGTTCCCTACCAGGAGCACGTCCTGCCCATGATCCCCTCGGGCATGACCGTGCGCGAGATGATCAAGAGCTGATTGTCCTTTTGTCCGTGGTCCGTGGTCCGTTGTAGGAGCTGCCGCTCCACTGCGCCGTCTTCGCCCTTCTTCGAGTGCCTCATATTCCCCGGGTCAGGCTGGTCAGCCCGCGTCAGCGAACAACGGACCATGGACAAAGGACAAATTGATCAATTCGCCCACATCGGCTCGTCGATGAGCAGGCCGTATTTCTTCATCTTCTTGTAGAGGGTGGTGCGGTTGATGTCGAGGACGCGGGCAGTCTCCTGGCGATTCCAGTTGAAGGCCTGGAGCGCTTGGATGATGATGCGTTTCTCGGGCTCTTCGAGGGCTTCCTTCAGCGGGCGGATCCCCATGGGCAGGTGAGGCCTTGGGGGGTTGCCGCCGCGCACCTGGCGATGGTGGTTGAGGATCGGCGCCAGATGGCTGGAGGTGATCCGGGGGCCGGTGCACAGCGCGACGGCGCGCTGGATGGCCGCCTCGAGTTCCCGCACATTGCCCGGCCAGTCGTGCCGCTGGAGGGCGTCGAGCGCGTCCCGGCTGAAGCCCGTCACATTCTTGCGGAATTCCTGGGCGTAGCGGGCGCGGAACGACTCCGCCAGGAGCTCGATGTCGGTCCCCCGGTGGCGCAGCGGCGGGAGCATCAGACTGATCACGCCCAGGCGATGATAGAGCTCCTGGCGGAACTGCCCCTGCTCGACCAGGGCCGGGAGGTTCTCGCCGGTGGACATCAGGAACCGGACCTCACCCGGCGGCGCGGGATGTCCGGAGCTGGCCTCGTAGTCGCGGTATTGCAGCTCCCGGAGCAGGTGGTGTTGCAGTTCCACGGGGAGTGCAGCCACCTCGTCGAGGTAGAGCGTTCCCCCGCGGGCCTGGTTCACCTTGCTCGACCAGACGACCAGGGCCGAGTCGGTGGATCCGGCACCCGCCGCAGTGGCCGGGTGCACGCCCAGCTCGTCGGCGACCGTCGCGGCCGCGACGGTGACGAACGGGCGCTGGTTGCCCGAGCCCAGCGCATGCATCAGCCGGGCGACGAGGGACTTGCCGGTCCCGGGCTCGCCGACCAAGAGCAGGGAGGCCCGGGTCGTCGCGATCGTCGCGGCCAGCTCCAGGACCTGTCGCCAACTGGGGTCGTTGCCGATCAGGCCGAGTTCCCGCGCGACCGGGTCGACACGGTGGACCGGTGCGAGGACCGGCACGGTCGCCGCCACGGGGGCGACCGCCGCGGCCGCCGGCACGAGGGTCACCGCGGACTTGGAGGAGGAATTTCCCGGATGGGCGGTCTCGGGGTGCAACGCCACGCCCGGAATCAGCCCGCTCGGCGCCGCGGGCAAGAACGCCGCACGCGTGCCGGCGGCGTGGTCCGGCCCGGCCGCCACCGTCGCGGGGGCCGTCGGCTGGCCGGACCGGGGCTCGCACTGCTCCAGGGCTTGCAAGACCGCGGCCCGCAGCTCCGCCGCGGGGACCGGATACTTCAGGACCGCCATGGCCCCCAGCCGCAGCGCTTCCTTGGCCCGCTCGGGATGCAGCCGCGGGAAGAGCAGCACAACCGGAACCGCGCGATGTTTGCGCCGCACGTAATTCAGCAACTCCAGCGCGTCGCCATCGGCGGGGTCGACGCCCGCCAGGACCAGGTCGATGTCGTTGCGTTCCATCAGGCGGACCGCTACCCGGTCGTTGGTGGCCTCTTCAATGATGTGGCCCAGCGATTTCAGCATCGAGGTCAGCAGGGCCAGACCCGCCGGGTCGGGATAGAGGATCAGGATTCGGAGCTTGTGCATGGGACTCAGTCTCTCATCGGGCCCCGTGGCCAACCACGAGGCCAATCCGTCCTCCCTGAACAATCCGGGGGTTTGCCGCGGGAGGGGATGGAGCATCTCGTCCTCGATCACCCCGCCACGGGACGAGGCTCAACCCACGTGGTTGGCTCGCCAGGTCTTCGGGTGCGGTGACTCATGGCGATCCGGACAGCCACTCGGCTGGCCCGCCCCGATGAGCGGTCGTTGTCGCTCTGATGAAACGTGTATGTCATGGATGCAACATCGTCAAAAGAAAAACCGCCGGGGGCTTCCGGACGGACGGCCCAGTGCGGCGACGGATCGCAGTCGCCCTGGTCCTCGTCCCCAAGCCCCGGGGCAGTCTGGCTGGCAATGTGTGTGTCGACGGTCTGGTTTGCACGTTCAGGATTGTGGCACAGGCGGTGGTCGTCGCAGCCTCGGTGTGGACGACCGTGCTGACCGGGGCGGCCCGGTCCCGCAGCCGGAAGTTCCGGCCGCTGGTGGCTCTTCCTATTTGTCCTGGCTTCTCCAGATTTCCAGCGGGGCGCGTCAGGCCCGCGGATGTGCTTCATGATATATATCGAGAATCCGCTCTTGTGTGACGTGGCAGTAAATCTGCGTGGTCGTGAGCTTCCGGTGGCCGAGCAACTCCTGGACGCTGCGCAGATCGGCACCACGGTCCAGCAGATGGGTCGCGAAGCTATGGCGCAGAGTATGGGGACTGGCTGTGTCCGCCAGGCCGGCTCGACGCAAGTACGTCTCCAGGAAGCGCCCGACACTCCGCGCCGTCAAGCGGGTCCCTCGTTGGTTGAGGAAAAGGGCCGGCTCCCGGGTCAACCTGGGGCGCCGCAAGGGGATCCATCGTCTCAGGCAATCGGTCGCCACCCGGCCGATCGGACAGAGCCGCTGGCGCCGACCCTTGCCGCGGACGCGAACCAGCTCCTGCTCCAAGTCGAGATCCTCCACATTCAGACCCACCAGCTCGCTGACCCGCAGACCGCCCCCATAGAGGGTCTCCAGCAGGGCGCGATCCCGGATGCCCGCGAGCGTCTCCATCGGGACCGAGTCCAGCAGCCGGATCACCTCATCAACCCGGAGCAAACGGGGCAAACGCCTGGATTGCTTGGGGTTACGAAGACCGACCGCCGGATCGGCGCTCACCAGTCCGCGCCGGCGCAGGAACCGGAAATAAGACCGCAAACTGGCCAGCCGCCGCGCCAGGGTGCTGGGAGCATAACCCCGGCCCGCCAACCACGCCGAATACCGGCGCAACCGCGGGGCGTCCACGCCACTGGGATCCGCCGCACCACCGTACACTTCCTCCAGATAACTGCTATATAAGGCAAGATCGTCCTGGTACGAGCGCATCGTATGCCTCGAGGCCTGGCGCTCGCTTCTCAGGTGAGTAAGAAACGCCTCGATGGAATGATGCATGAATCACCTCCTTGCGAGACCCAGGGTGAGCGGCATCGACTCCGGCCCGATGCTCCGCGGCCACGCTGTGCTCACGGGCCGGCCCAGGGAGGGTTGCGGCGCGACACTGTCTTTTCATCGGGTAGTCGCAGCCACGTCCTCCACCATCGCCAGGCTGAGAGTCTGTTCCACAAGCCTGGTCGAACCGGTGTGGGGTGGGTGAAACCCACCACCGGAAGGCCTTGGCGGGCTTGAAGATCGGTGGGTTTCACCCACCCCGCAACATCGACTTCCCCACCCTTACCGGGACAGACCCCGAGTCGATGAACGTGGTTTTCTGTTAGCAAATCCCAGGCCACCGCGCGAAGTCACGCTATCCGAATTGTCACGTGTTTACTGCTTGCGATCGCCGCAATCCCTAATCTGGCCTACAGCTCTGGGCCGTCGGCCGGTCCTCCGGTTCGGGCCATCCCCAGGGGCTGCTCGGAGCCGGAGACAATCGAGCACATCAGATCACATGAGCATTCAATGCATTTTTCGCGGGCCGCTTCCCGCGGCGCGTGTCCCGAGGAGATCCTTGGGAATCGGCCATTATTCCAGATTGGAGCGGGCAAGTCCACTATAAATCCCTGATTCACAAAGACTTCCTCCGAGCTTCCCGCATTCGCCATGAGAGCCGGGGACCGGACGAAGCTGCGCGTGATTCCCGATCATCCCCGGGATCAGGAGCCTCCGGCGGCCGCTCGGCTGGTTCATCACGCCAAGGAGAGGCGTGTGTCCGATCGACCGTGCCTGCATGCGTCGGATTCCGGCTGGGACGTGAGCGAATATGCACGAGGAGCATGCGCCCCGCCGCGGCCCCCATGAACGCCAAAATTGGCGTATTCGGCCGATCGGCATCGCTGGCGATCGCGCCGCGATCCAGCATCACGGCATGGCGACCCGGGGTCCGCTCGCGGTCCCCGACTGCCTGGCCAGCCAGAAGCCTGGCGAGACGGCAGCGCGGGAATTCCTGATTTCCCGCCGGAAGGACTTTCCGTCCCGGGTGCTCCGGGTTAGAATAACAGTGCGCCGTGGAGCAGCGGCTAGCTCGCCAGGCTCATAACCTGGAGGTCGTAGGTTCGATTCCTACCGGCGCAACTGAGCCCCCTTTCCCCGGTGCGGGTTGAGGGGGCTTTTTCTTGCGCCCGGTTCGTCTCTCGTCCGGATTTCTGGCACGAGGCCAGAGAGATCCTGGCACGAGGCCAGACAGACGATCGGAGCCGCGACAGGTCGACGCAGTCCGGCAGAGCATTGGACGGTTGCGGCCGCGCGGCCCCCATGCTAAGCTGTCGCGACAGTCGCTGACGCCCGTCTGCCCAGGCCGACCTCGAACCGCCGGACTCGACGCGCATGGCCGATTTGCACGCGTATGAAGGCGAAACGCTGACCCATCGCCTGGTGCTGCCGCGCGACGCCAATCATCATGGGACGCTCTATGCGGGCGTTCTGCTCTCCTTATCGCTGGAAGCCGGCTACGCCACCGCCTTCCGGGCCGCGGGTCTCAATGCCAACTTGGTATTGAAGCGCGTGCTGGATCTGCGCTGCTATGAACCGGTCTCGGTCGGCCGCGTGGTCCAGATCCGCGGTCGCGAGATCCACCGCGCGCGCGCCCAGATCGTCGTCGGCCTCTGGGGATCGTTGCTGGCCGATCAGACCTCACCCTGGATGGACGGCCTGATGCAGTTCGTCCAGGTGGATGCCACCGGCCGGCCCGAGCCGCTCGATGAAGAGCCCGACGTCGCGCCGACCCCCCTGCCCCCGCCCTGGTGCCGCTTACGGGAACGCGCCCGCGTGCTCTTGCATATCCGGCAATGACCACTCAGATGATCCAGTCGCCGACATAGCCGCTGCCCCGCTCGTGGCCCTCGCGGACCAAGTCGGCGAAGGTGGTCGTGTCGACCACATCCGAGATCGCCTGGCGGACGCGCGCCCAGAACGAGTAAAAATGGCAGCCGCCCGGGAACTCGCAGACCTTGGGGCGGGTCTGGCTGACGCAATCGACCGGCGCGATCGGCCCATCGACGAAGCGCATGATCTGCCCGACGGTGAGTTGATCGGCGGGGCGAGCCAGGCGATAGCCCCCCTCAGCCCCGCGCCGGCTCTGGACGAAACCGCCCCCCTTGAGCTGGTTCAAGATCACTTCCAGGAACCGGATCGGGATCTGCTCCTTCTCGGCGATCTCGGCGATCTTCAGGGGTTCGGGACCGGTGTGCTCGGCCAGGGCATAAACAGCCCGCAGGGCATAGTAGCACTTCGACGAGACGCTCATGAGCCCGATTCCTCGAGTTTTTCCTCGCTTCCGGAATCGTTACTATTTCGACCGGAGAAATCAAGACACCAGCCGGGCCGCGCCTTCCCGACCCCGCATCCCGAGCCAGGGACCCAGCGTTCCGGACCGCGGGTGGGTCGGCCGGCCTGCGCCAGTCGGGATTGCAGGCAGGGGCGGCCCACGTTCGGCGTCCCGTTAGAACCGATCGGCATCGCGCCAGCCCAGCTCCAGAGGGATGGCTTCCGTATCGACGGGGAGCGGGATGATCGCTTCGCGGAGGCGCTTGGGCTCGTGGGCGATCAGGCCGCGTCGGGTGGCGCAAGCCAGGCAGAGCCGCTCATCATCGCGGTGAAGGAAGACCTCACCGTCGAGGAGGCGGTGATAGAAGTCCTGACCGGGGGCCCTCATGTAGCAGAATTCGCGCTCGCTGCCGCTCTTGACGCCGATGCGCCAGCCTGGCTCGGCGAGAAACATCCGGCGCGGCGGGACTGTCTCGTCCACCTCGTCGTACTCGTCGAACGGGGGCTGGACCGGTGGGAACGGTCGGGAAGGGTAGTTCATGAGTAGGGCACCTCCTGGGAGTCGGCCGGGACCGCCTGCGGATTGTGGGGGTTTTGAGCGTGGCCCCGGAGGACGCGAGGCACGCCACGCGCCGTCCCTGGATGGATTCCGCACGTCGCGTCGGGGCATGGGACGTCGCGCGGCCGAGTGGCCGCAAGTCGATTGTACAGACTCCGTCCCAGCAATGCGACCCCCGGGACCGACGCGAGCGCCGCCAACGGCCAGAACAGCGGCAACCGGGTCCAGAT
The DNA here is from genome assembly GCA_021324445.1 of Isosphaeraceae bacterium. GTDB lineage: Bacteria > Planctomycetota > Planctomycetia > Isosphaerales > Isosphaeraceae > JAJPJC01. Next base: position 36,281 of record JAJPJC010000386.1, on the reverse strand, counting down.
GGACCGCACGGCGTCGAAGCCGGCCGTGATCCGACCGGTACTGGAGACGGCGTGCATCGACCGGAAGCAGTCCCGCGCCGTCAAGCGGGGATCGATCGAGGCCAGGTCCACAACGGTCAAGTCCACCAGGTCCACACTCCGGTTGGGGTCGGCCGCCGTCACCAGCGCGACCGATGCCCGACACCGCGGGCAGGCCCCGTCGAAGAGGACCCGCAGCGACGGCTGGTCCGGGGCGGCCACCAGTCCGCGCAGCCAGGAGCCGGAGGCGAACGCCAGGTTCGCCGCCATCATGGCCATCGAGAACTCGGCCAGGCCCGGACTCATGACGGCGATCCCCAGGTGCAGCATCAGCATCATGACCAGCACCATCGGCCGCAGGATGCCGACCCAGATCAAGACCGGATAGAGCAATTCCAGGGCCAAGCTGGCGTGGGTCAGGGCGTTGACGAGCAAGGGCCAGTCGGCCATCGGCGTGAAGTCCAGCACCACGAACTCGCCCGCCGTCACGGTCCCCCACAGCGCCAGACCGGTCCACCAGGAGGGTCCCTGGAGCTTCCCCAGGCCGGCCATGGCATAGATCAGCACCAGGTGGAGCTGGATCAGCCTCAGGGCCAGATTGGCCGAGACGGTCGGCGGGGGAACCGCCGGTTCCGCGGCCGCGACGCGCGCGCAGGGGCCGGCACTTCCCGGGAGTGCCGCCGCGGCCGAGCGCGCCTGCCGCCATCGCCTGAGCAACCGGTCGAGGGAGACTGCCTGTCCGCTGGCCCCCGTCACCGCCAGGTACAACGTCAGGGGCGAGAGCACCTGGTCGAACCCGTACAAGGCAATCGGCACCCGCCGCACCGTCGCGACCACGATCACCCAGCTCAGAACGGCCGTCGTGCGACTGAACAACCCGAGGGTGAACAACCCCAGGATTCCCAGGCACGCCAGCCAGGCCACGCCCAGCCAGGCGTCGGGGACCAGGAACCAGAACGACCAGGCCAGGGAGCGTTGCGTCCTCCGGATCGCCGACGGCTCGGCCCAGCCCGCCGAGCCGAAGTAGTCGTGCAAGTCCAGGCCGAAGACCAGCAGGCTCCAGCACGCCAGCAGGCCGGTCGCCACCCGGATGACCCCCAGCGCGGTCGGGTCGGCCGCCGAGAAGAAGAAGCCGTTCCAGCCGGCCCAGGCGGCAGCCCGCAGCTCGGCCAGATAGCTCCGGAGATCGCTTAGAAGTCGTCGCACGAGTAATCTCCAATCCATTCCGGCGTCGTGAGCAGTCGGTCGGAAAACAGGTCGAACCGCGGCGCGCCGGGCCGGGACCGCGCGGCGCGGACCTCGGCCGGGTCGGGGATCAGGTGCTGTTGCACGTGCAGGGTCACGCCCAGGCAGCCGGGCCGGGACCGGCAGAGGTGACGGGCATACGCGCGGGCCAACCGGCTCCGGCTCGCCTCCCCGGTGCGCTCCCGGGCCTCCCGGACGTCCGCGTTCAACGCATTGGCCAGCGCCAACTGACGCTGGTGCCGCAACCGGGGACCGGATACCTGCCGACCCGGCAGCCGCACCGTCTCCTCGGGGCGCCCGTCGCCGAACCGGAGCGTGGCCGTGACCACCGGTGTTGGGGGCGGCTCCGCATAGAACCGATAGGAGTAGCCCAGGTCCATCGCGTCGAAATAGGGTGTGAACCACTCCGCGATCGCCTGCTCCAGTTGGGACGAGGGCGGGACTCCCAGCGCGCCCGCCAGCACCGCCACCATGTGATAGAGCAGCGCGCAGCTGATCAACACCCGCGCCCCAACAGGCCAGGGGGTCCGACTCACCCCCGGCCCTGGTCCAGGCCCCGGCTCGGCAACCCCGGGAATCCCCGTGGCAGCTCCCGCAGCACTCGAGCCGACAGCCGATGGCGGCCGAGCACCCGACCGGCCGCGCGACTTGCTCCCCATGCCCATGCCTCTCGATAATTCAACTGACCACTGAGTATTCACTTACGCCAGAACCGCGCGACAGCTCCCCGGTTCGTGGCACCCCTTTTGCTACCCCCCAGACCCGGACCGCGCCGGGAGGTCGCTGACCTTCACTCGGGACTCACCGAGAAACCATACCCACCGGAACGACTTCGGGCCAGAAGGTCTTGACCCGACAGACCCGGTCGGATCCGCTTCCCAAGGCGCAATAGATTATCCAAACCAGTTTTTTCCACTATTTTGACTTTTCGAGGTTGAACGTGGTGTATGATGGTCATTAGAATCTGGGGTGCCTGAGCCGACAGTATGAATTTGGGCGACTTGATGGGTAAACGAGAGTGCGTGACCTGACTGAGGGTGCGCACGGCTCCGGAGATGCCCAACCGTCACTGGGTTGCACCAGGGTCGTGATCGGTGCCGGTCGCGAGTGGATCGGTTCTCCTTGACTTCGCAACGGGGAGGGAAGTGATGCAGGGAACACTGGTGATGCTGATTGCCCTCAGTGGTGTGGGCTGCCACAACAAGGGCTGCGGCGCGGCGTATGGGCCGCCGAGCTACGCGGGATGCTTTGGCGGCGGTTGTTATGCCAACGTGTATCCATCCTGTTATGCCGGTTGCTATGGCGGCTATAGCGGCTGCTATGGCGGCGGCTGGTATGGCGGCTGCTTTGGCGGCGGTTGCTACGGCGGCTGGTATGGCGGCGGCGGCTATGGTGGCGGCTGCTACGGTGGCGGCTGCTACGGTGGCGGCTGCTTCGGCGGCGGTTGCTTCGGCGGCGGTTGGTGCGGTGGCGGCTGCTTCGGCGGCGGGCATCATGGGGGCGGCCTCTTCGGCTGCTTCCACCGGAGGCGCACCTGCCCGGTCTGCTGCGGCGGGTACGTCGCGTCGGCCTGCTACGGTGGAGTTTACGCGCCGGCAACCTTCGGGTCGGCCCTGGGCATGACCTATCCGGTCGTCTCGGCCCAGAGCCCGATCGTCTCGGGTCAGACGCTCAGCGCCCCGTCGAAATCGGTCGTGTCCGGCCAAACCATGGCGGCCCCGACGAAGCAATGGGGCGGCAGCTCGATGCAGGGCGCGACGACAACGGCTCCGGCGGCTCCCTCCGGAGAAGCCGCAACGCCGGTCCCGCCCCGGCCGGCCCCGACGGAACCCATGACCGCTCCGCCGCCGCCGCCGGTACCGGCCGGTCCCAACATCCCGGGCACCACGACGCCACGAACGCCCGCCACGACCTGACCGGATTCGACCGAGCACGACCGGACCGACGGCCTCGGTACGGCCGGATCATCGGCGCGATCTCCCACCCGGGCCGTCCCCGATCCAGGGGCGGCCCGGCGTCGTCTGGGCTGCCCCGCATCCTTGCATCGAGCTGGTCCGCGGCTCCAGGCTCCGTCGACTGAGCCGCCTTCCCTTCGGGTCGGGCCTTCGCTTATGCTGGTTGCCGAGGATCTTTGTCGAATCCACGCTGACCACATCGCCGCGCCGGGAGCCGACGCCGAGACATCCCGGCGGTGGCGCGGGCTTGCCCCGAAGCCGGGAGGATCTCTGCGCGATGGATGGCTGCTCACCTTCGCCCCAGTCGGACGCCGACCGTTGGAAGTGGCTGATTGACACCCTGGGCGAGCCGTTCTGCCGCAAGCTGGGCATTTTCCGCATCCCGGAGGATCTGACCCTCTCGGTCGTCATCCCGGTCTACAAGGAGAAGGCCACCATCCACGAGATCCTCCGCCGGGTGCGTGCCGTCCCGATCCGCAAGGAAATCATCGTGGTGGACGACTACTCGACCGACGGCACCCGCGAGATCCTTCGCGAGATGGAACAGCGCGATGGCGATCTGAAGGTCTTCTACCACGAGCGCAACCAGGGGAAGGGGGCCGCCCTGCGCACCGGCTTCCGCCACGCCACCGGCCAGATCGTGATTGTCCAGGACGCCGATCTGGAATACGACCCGGCCCAATACCCTCAGCTCATCCAGCCGATCGTCGAGGACCAGGCCGACGTCGTCTACGGCTCGCGGTTCATCGGCGAGACCCACCGCGTCCACCTCTTCTGGCACTACCTCGCGAACAAGTTTCTCACGTTCTTGTCCAACATCTTCACCAACCTGAACCTGACCGACATGGAGGTCTGTTACAAGGTCTTCCGCCGCGAGGTGATCCAGGGAATCCGGCTCCAGAGCGACCGGTTCGGGTTCGAGCCGGAGGTCACAGCCAAGGTCGCGCGCTTCCGCTTCCCGGGCGAGAACGGTCAACCTGGGCGGCGCTGTCGGATCTACGAGATCCCCGTCTCGTACCACGGCCGAACTTACCGCGAAGGCAAGCACATCCGACCCAAGGACGGCGTCCAGGCCCTCTATTGTATCCTGCGCTACGCCTTCGCCGACTGAGACCAGGAGTCGATCATGCCCAGGACGAGTCGGAACGCATCGGGCCGCGGGAACAACCCGACGCCACGAACCAGTCTGAAGGCGATCGTGATGGCGTCGTGGCTCGGGTTGACTCCGTGCCTGTGCGCCGGGCCGGAGTCCCGCCCCGCCCCGGCACAACCGCCCCCAGCCCGCGGTCCCGAATCCCGGCAGGACGGCAAGCCCGATGCGGCCCAGACCCAGCCCAAACCCAAGGCCAAGACGGGCCGGTCGTCGAAGGGTCGCCTCCGACGCGATCCGCCGGGTTTTTACATGGGCCGGCCGATCGCGGATGTCATGTCGTGGGAGGGCGTCGACTGGCTGTTCCGCGAGACCCGGATCGAGGAGGAGCAGCCCGAGGCGATGCTGGACGCCTTGAAGATCCCGCGCGGGGCGACCGTGGCCGACGTCGGCGCGGGAGCCGGCTACCACAGCATTCGCCTGGCCCGGCGGGTCGGGTCCAAGGGGATCGTCTACGCGACCGACGTCCAGCCCGAGATGCTCCGGATGCTCCGGACCAACGCCCGCACGGCCGGCGTCTCCAACATCAAGCCGATCCGATGCACCCAGGCCGACACCGGGCTCCCCGCCGCGGCCATCGACCTGGTCCTGATGGTCGACGTCTACCACGAGTGCTCCGACCCGGAGGCGACCTTGCAGGGCCTGCGCGCCGCGCTGAAACCCCGCGGCCGCCTGGTCCTGGTCGAGTTCCGCGCCGAGGACCCCCAGGTCCCCATCAAGCCCGAGCACAAGATGACCCTGGAGCAGGTTCGCCGCGAGATCGAGCCCCAGGGCTTCACCTTCAAGGAATCGCTCGAGTTCCTCCCCTGGCAGCACGTGATCATCTTCGAGAAGCCGGCACCGCCGAAGACCCAGGCGGATGGCGGTTCCCCGTCAGGGCCGGGAGATCCCGGCACCACTCAGCCGAATCCGAAATCGGGCCGTTGAGGCCCATCCGCTCTCGCTCCGAGGCTGCGATTATTCCGGATCGTCGTCGTAAACCGACCAGCCTTCGGCGGCGGCGCTGCGCGCCTGGACGTACCGGGCATCGTCGGCGAACCGGAAGGCGACGAAGATGCCACGGGAACCTCGTGCTGAGGATTCCGGCTGGAATCAGCGCGGTGCGGAGTGCGTCGGCGGCATCGAGGATTCGGTCTGGGTGCCGCCCGAGACGATGCCGGGGCCGGAGAGCTCCGCCGCCAACCGCTGGACCTCGATGACGACCTGGTCGAGGTCGCGCACGTGGAAATCGATGAAATGATCCCCGAAGTACTCGCGGTAGACAGTCAGGCGAAACGGACCCTGCGGGGAGTCCTCGTCCCAGCCGACGTCGATCGTCAAGCCCGTAGGCAGTTCGACCTCCAGCACATCCCCCAACCCATAGACATGAGCAGGATCATTGTAGAGTACGCCCCGGACCTGTGTGCCGGGCGGAAGATTCCCGAGATCGACGGTCTTCATCTCTGGCCCCTTTTCGTTTCAGTTCCTCCCACGTGACCGGGTGCCCGTGGAAGGGGCCGCTCTGGTGATGTTCGACCAGCACAAACGGGGTCTCCTCCCCACAACTGGCCCCGATGATTCGATCGAATTCCGCCCAGCAGTACCGAACCGGGCCTTCCTGGGAGAGCAAGATCCCCTCATTCAAGGCCAGGGTCTCAAGCTCTTCGATCCGACCCAAGAAGTCTTGGTGATAATACCCTTTGTGGCCCCGCTGGCCCGTCTCTCGCACCAGGTCCTTCCAACTCTTGGTACGAGGGTTGGGGGGGCAAGTGTTTCTTGTAGTATTGCCAACGGGGCGTCGCCCATTGATTGGCGCTGGCCATGGAACCACCCGTCACGAACGCTGGTCTCCACGCCATAACCCGTGGAATGAGACAGCTTAGCGGAAATCGAGCCGTTTCGCAACCCAAGACGCTCCACAGCAGCGACTCCGCGACTGGGCGGGTTTTCACCAAGCGAGGCGGCGGCCGCTGAGCGGCGTAGTCACCGCGACTCTCCAATCAGCCAGCCCCCACTGCCATCATTCGGGATCATCGTAAACCGACCAGCCTTCGGCGGCGGCGTTGCGCGCCTGGACGTACCGGGCATCGTCGGCGAACAGGAAGGCGACGAAGATGCCGGTGAGGGCGCCGCCGACGTGGGCGAGGTAGGCCACGCCGCCGGTGTCGCCTCCGCGGTGGAACGCCCCCGCGCCCATCCAGATCTGGAGCGCGATCCAGCCGCCGATAACGATCACGGCCGGCAGGACCGTGATGAAGCGGAAGATCAAGACCCGGATCTGGCTGTGGGGGAACCAGACGACATAGGCCCCCATGATCCCGGCGATGGCCCCCGAGGCCCCCAGCATGGGGATCTCCGAGTCCGGGTTGGCCGCAATCTGGGCCAGCGCGCCCATCAACCCGCAGGCGAGATAAACCATCAGGAACCGCACCGGCCCCAGGACCTCCTCGACGTCGTCGCCGACGATCCAGAGGTAGAGCATGTTCCCCAGCAAGTGCATCCAGCTTCCGTGCAGGAACATCGAGGTGAGCAACGTCCACCGGACGGGGACCGCGGCGGGGACATGCTCGATGGCCACCGGGCGGATTTCCCGATGCACGTCGCCAAACCGATCCCGGACCAGGACCTGGACCATCTGGATGCGGGGCTGCTGGAGGTCTTCGTTGTGGGTGATCTCCCAGGGGGTCATCGCATAGGCGCGCTCGAACGCCTCGCCGCGCTCCTGCTGGACCAGGAAGACGACGACGTTGAGCGCGATCAGGGTATACGTGACCAAGGGGATGATCTGGGTGCGCCGCAAGTCGCCGAGGGGTAGGACCATGGTCGGGACTCCTCGTGGGATGAGGCCGGTCGTCGGGCGAGCAGGAAGCTCCGTCAGGGATCAACGGGCCTGGGGAGATCGACGGCCAGGCGGCGCGCCCAGTCGCCGAGCGCTTTCCAAGCAGGCGCGGCCAGGGCGACGCCCTGCTCGCGGGCCGCGCGGCGATGGGCGTCCCAAGCCTGGGGCAGCAGCCGGCCGGGGGCCTCGGTCCGTCCAGCCAGAGCCGAGGCCACCCGCTCGTGGAAGGTCGTCAGTGGCTCCAGCGCCGGCACGGAAACCGCCGCGACCAGCCAGCCCTGGTCCGGCAGGAGGACCTCGGCGGCGATGCCCAGGCTCTCCAGCAGAGCGGATGCGTCGCGCCGCGACAGCGCCGGCCGGCTGGCATCCTCGGACGAGACGGCCGCGGACTTCCCCGTCCCCGCCGCCGCCAGCGCCGAGTCGATCACGACCGGCAGGCCGGCTCCTGATGGTAAAGCCATGCCCCACAATCGGTTGGGACCGACGACCAGGCCGACCATCGGCCCCACGGCGATCCCGGCGGTCACGGCCGCCACCGAGCGGACCGCGGCCAGTCGACTCACCCGAACCCATCCGACCGCCGTCTCCCGCGCCTTCTCCACGGCCAGTTCGGCGGCACGCTCCAACAGCAGTGGAGGGATGCCATTCTGGCCGTCGAACAGCGCCAGCGCCGAGCGCTCGCCGATCACTCGGCCCACTGCCCGCACATCCACCTGACCGCCCTCCATCGCCTCGAGCCAATCAGGCAAGGTCGCGATGCCCAGCCGCGCCGCACCCGCCGCGTCGAACCAGAGGAGATGCGACGCCAGTGCCAACCCCCGCGCCCGGTCCAAACCGACGGCACTGCCCAGCGCTGCGGCGAACCGGCGCAGATCGTCCCAGCGGTAACGGTGGATGGCAGACACAAGTGGCCAGGGGCTGGTGGCTAGGGGCTAGTCGTTCACCGTAGGGACCAGAGCGGCCCGCTCATCTTAGTCGCTCCTTGCCACCAGCCACCAGCCACTAGCCACTCCGGATTTTCTCCCACTCCCGGCGCACGCACGAGAGTCCGAAGGCACACAGCTCGAACTGATCGCTGAGGCGGCGCAGAATGGAGCCCTGGGAGGTCCCGGCACTGAGCGCGCTGGCCAGGTAGTACGAGCGCTTCCCCTGCTCCTGGTAATCGATCAGCGCATCCGGCGAGCCCTTCCCCCGCAGCTTGGCCAGCGCCTCGGGGTAGACCCCGGTCCAGAACAGGGTGTAATCGCCGACGTGACGATGACATTCGCGCCGCCGCGCGGTGTCGTCAGCCGCCTCGGCCGCGGCCACCATGGCGGTCACCGCGGTCAACGGACGGCCCTGAGGATCGCGCAGCCGCCAGACAGCCGAGCTGGGTACGAAACCGGCCAGGAGCCCGGCCACATACCCCACCAGGGGCGGGTCGCCGATGCCCAGCTCCGTCATGAACGCGTATTCGGTCAGGCCGCGAAACAGCCGATGCAGCGGATGCGATTCGGGGATCGCATGCGAGCTTTCCATCGAGGGCGCTCCTCACCCACTCGGTTCGACCGTGTCGGTACCGGGGACCACCGTCACGGATGACATGAGTCCCAAGCGGGTTGGTTCCCAGGAGATGATCACGTCAACTCGGGCACCTCTAGCAAATCTTACGCCGGGTTCCGAATTCGTTCAACCAAGGTTTCGCAACTTCGGCCTCACCCCGGTCGAGGGAAGAGCGCCCTCGCCGAGTTCCGGAGGAATCAGTATGATCGAGTGAGAGCCGGAGGATCATCCGCTCCGCCCCCGCACCCGTTGGCGACGGTGACGTGAGGGCCGGTTCGCGGATGGGTCGGACGCCCGACAGGGCGATCGCGGTCGCCGATCCCCGGCGCCCCCGGGCCCATTTCCGGGGAGTGGTGGACAGCCGTCGACGGGAGGAATCTTGGTTGCGAATCACGTTCCACGGCGCGACCCGGCAGGTCACGGGCAGCGCCCACCTGCTGGAGATTGGTTCTCGCCAGATCTTGCTTGATTGCGGGTTGTTTGATTCCGAACGGATCCATCCCGACAGCCCCAACCGCCAGCTCGCCTTCGACCCGCGCGCGCTGGACGCGGTGATCGTCTCGCATGCCCATAACGACCATATCGGCCGCCTCCCCTACTTGATCCGGGCCGGCTATGCCGGGCCGGTCTACACCACGCCGGCGACGGGGGAGATCACCAGCGTGATGCTCCGGGACAGCGCGCGAATCCAGCGCGAGGAAGTGCGCAACGCCCAGATCCGCTATCCCCACCTCGAGAACGTCGAGCCGCTCTTCGAGCTGGTGGACGTCGAGCGGCTGGTGGAGCAGATTCAACGGCTCCCCTATCAGACGCCCCTGGAGGTGGTGCCGGGCGTGACCTTGACCTATTTCAACGCCGGCCACATCCTCGGCTCAGCCATCGTCCAGTTGGATGTCCACGAGGCCGGCCGGACCCGCCGCTTCGTCTTCACCGGCGACCTGGGGCGGCGAAACACCCACCTCCTCCCCGACCCGACCATCATCCGCGAGATCGACATCCTGGTCGCCGAAAGCACCTACGGCAACCGCCAGCTCGACTCGTACGACCGTCTGATCAAGCAATTGCATGCGATCGTGGCCCGGGCCATCCGGCTCCAGAGCAAGATCGTCATCCCCGCCTTCAGCCTGGGCCGGACCCAGCGGATGGTCTACTGCCTTCAGGAGTTGTTCAGCGTGCACAAGGTCCGGCCGATCCCGGTGTACGTCGACAGCCCGCTGGCCCTCCGCCTCACCGAGATCCACCGCGACCATCCCGAGGCCTTCACCCCGCAGGCCCGCAGCCTCATGGACAAGGACCCCCTCTACTTCGGCTCCCGATTCGTCGAGTTCTGCCAATCCTGGGACGAATCGCGCCGGCTCAACTACTTGAACGGCCCGATGGTCATCATCGCCTCCTCGGGCATGTGCGAGGCCGGGCGGATCCGTCACCACCTGCGCCAGGTCGTCTCCGACCCGGACAATGCCATCGTGATTGTCAGCTATCAGGCGGAGGGGACCCTGGGCCGCCAGATCGCCGAGGGTGTGGAGCGGATCCAGATCTTCGACCAGTGGTACGACCTTAACGCGGCGGTCTACGTGCTCGACGGCTTCTCCGGCCACGCCGACCGCCAGGATCTGGCCTGGTGGTTCGAGCAGACCGGGGGCGGCATCGAGCACGCCTTCCTGGTCCACGGCGAGCCCGAGGCCATGGACGCGCTGGTCCCCACGCTCCAGCCATTCGTGCAAAACCGGGTGCACACGCCCGAGCTGCACGCCAGCTACGAGGTCTAAACCACGGCCGGGAATCCGCCGCGCCCCGGCGCCGTCAGGGGCCGATGACTTGGGCGGGATCCTGGCCCATGGCGGCGATCGCCGTTTCGAGCGAAGGCCCCGTGGCATGTCTGGGGACGAGGTCCGGAAGCGGTTCGGGCTTCGATCCCAGCTCCCACGCCAGCCACAACGCCAAGGCGGCCAGGGCCAGCAGCACGATGGGATGAACGGACTCCAGCAAGCGACTCACGAGAGGTTCTCCCACATTCCGCTGCACGCCGCATGCCTGCGGCGCGTCAATTCCAGGCCGACGGGGACCGGATCACCGGGAGGACACGTCCCCCCGAAGTCCGCGCCAGGGCGACCCGCTCGTGGCAGGTCGCGAGGGTCTCGCAGATCAGACCGGTCACCAGCCAGCTTATTGGCACATATTGTTTTTCAGCAAGTCGGCGCAGGTGCTTCAGGAGGTCGGCGGACAGGGTGACAGAAATCGTTGGGGAATGGTCCATGGCGAGGCTCCGGGGTGATCACCCGGCGGCAGCGGAGCACGTCCCCAGGCCGAGCAACGGCCGGACCGGTCTCCTGCCTCCGGGATTCGCCGAGATTGCTCACGCACGAACCATGCCGGCACCAATCGGGCTCTCACGCCCAGCTCGCGGTCCCTTCCTCATCTCTCCCGTACCAGCCGTTTTCTGGCCTGAGTCGGGCCGCGTGGGCGTCGGCCGTGACGGTGCGGCTGCCCGACCCGGACACGGGAGCAACCGCGCCGGATCCCGGGTGTCGATGGGAGCATCCGCCCAATCGAACTCTAGGCCGTGTTTGGTGTTTTCCGCGCCCGAGTCGGGCTCCGGCGGCATTCTTCCCGCAATCGGGGCCACGGCTCGTTGACCGGGACGAGTGGGGAAGCGTAGGCTGGCTGCTTGGTTGCGAACTGCGATCCACCATCAGGGAGCGAGGCGTGCGCCATGGTCCACGTCGCATGGATTCTGGCAGGTCTCCTGGTCGCGCAGGCCGAGGAACGACCCGCCCCGGCTGCGAATTGGAAGACTTACCAGGCGTTGAAGCTCAAGGCGGGAGACAATCCCCAGGCTCAGGTCAAGCTGGCGCTGTGGTGCGAGGCGCACGGCCTGGATGCCGAGCGGCTCAAGCACCTGGCCCGGGCTGTGCTGGCCGACCCCAAGAACGTGACGGCGCGCGGGCTGCTGGGTCTGATCCCCTCCGGCGGCCGCTGGGAGGCCCCGGATGCCGTCCGCGCGCGGCTCCAGGCCGATGAGGACCGAGCCGCCAAGCGAGCCGAATACGAGGGCCGCCGGGCCAAGCTGGTCGACAAGGAGCTGCGAATCCGCCAGGCGGGGGACCGCTCCCAGCACACGGGCTCCCCCGCGGCCGCTTACGAGGCCCGATTGAAGAGCGATCGTGAGCGGGCGCAGGCGCACGCGAACCTCGCCACCTGGTGCGAGCGCAACGGGTTGAAGCCCGAGGCGATCGCGCACTTTACCACCGCCGTGCATCTAGATCCCGGCCGGGAGGTGACCTGGCGGCACCTGGGCTACGTCAAGCGCCACGGCCGGTGGCTGTCCCCACAGCAGGCCGCCGCCGCCGAGAAGGACGAGCGCGAGCAGCGGCAGGCCGACCGCCGCTGGGAGCCGTGGCTCCGGAAGTGGAAGAAGGGCCTGGGAGAGAAGGTCCATCGGGCGGAGGCCGAATCGGCCCTGGCGACGGTGACCGACCCGCGCGCGGTCCCCTCGATCGTGAAAGTCTTCGCCGCCGCCGGCCCGGAAGCCGAGGCCCGGCAACAGGTGAGCCTGCTCGCCCAGATCGACGATCCGCGGTCCTCCCGGGCGCTGGCGGACCTGGCCCTGTCGACCCGATCGCGCCTGGCTCGTCAGGAGGCCATCGATGTCCTGAAGACGCGCCCCTCCCGCGACTACGCCGGACCGCTGGTCGAGATGATCCACGACCAGATCCGCCACCGCATCGTGCCGGTGGAAGGACCGGGCGCCACCGGGGCGCTGATCCTCGACACCGCGCGGATTCACATGGTCTTGACCTACGACACGCCGCCGGTCTTCCAACCGGCGGCCTCGTTCCGCGGCTACGTCGGCTACGACGCCAACGGCCTGCCGGTGATCGCGCAAGGCCGGGAGCTGGACCGCATGAATCGGGACCCGAACCCGTACAGCATCGCTGCCAAGGTCCACGAGATCGAGCTGCGGACCGCCGGCCTGATCGCCGCGGCCCATCTCAAGGCGGACGTGGTGCGCGCGCGCATGGCTGCCGACCTCAAGGCGGTCGAGATGGCCAACGTGCAAGCCGCGGCGAACAATGCCCAGATCACGCCGGTGCTCGAGATCGCCGCCGGTGCGCCGAGCGGCCTCGGGGACAACGAAGAGTCCTGGCACGTCTGGTGGTACGACACGCTCGGCTACAGCTACCAGTCGCCGCCGCAGGTGACCCTCACCCAGAGCGTGTCCACGCCCGTGCTCCCACCGCCGTATATCACGACCTGCTTCGTTGCGGGGACGCCGGTCCACACCCTGGACGGCCTCCGGCCCATCGAGGCCATCCAGGTCGGCGACCAGGTCCTCAGCCAGGATGAGGCCACCGGGGCCTTGAGCTTCCAGCCGGTCGTGTTCCTGCACCACAATCCGCCCGGCAAGACGCTGCGGGTGACGCTCGCCAGTGGCGAGTCACTGGTGTGCAGCGTCTATCATCGGTTCTGGCGGGCGGGCCACGGTTGGGCCATGGCCCGCGAGCTGAAGCCCGGCGATACGCTGCGCGCCTTCGGCGGCCTGGTCCGGGTCGCCGGCGTGGCGACCGATTCGGTCCAGCCCCTCTACAACCTCGACGTCGCCGGCTCGAGGACCTTCTTCGTGGGCACCAGCACCGTGCTGGTCCATGACAACACGCTCCCCGATCACCGGCTCGAGCCGTTCGACGCCGTCCCGGTTGTCGACTCAGAGAGCCCGAACCAGCAATGAAGCGGCGGCCGGATCCTCGACCCATGGAGCCATCTTCCGTGACCACGGCCCTTGATCGGATGCTCGATCCGCTGAGCGACTGCCTCAACATCGAGGTGGCCGAGCGCCTCATCGCGCTGCGCCTCGATCCCGCCCTGCAAACGCGAATCGAGGAGTTAGCCGAGCGCTGCAACGAGGGGCTGCTGACCGAGGCCGAGCGCGACGAGTATCGCGACTGCGTCGGAGGTGCCGAGATCCTGAGCTTGATCAAGTCGACGAGATGGGCCAACCGGTCGCCGATGCCCAGGTCGTCTTCTCCGCTCCCTTTTCCATATCTCCGGTCGTCATGGCGACCAGGACGGATGCCCAGGGCCGGTTTCATCTCACTTACTCGCGGCTGGGGCAGGTCCTCATTTACGGCGTCCACGTCTGGGCCTATCGACCGGGCTCAGCGCTCGCGGCCGCGTGGATTCGCCGGTTGCCCCCGACCCTGGTCTTGCGAAAGCCCGCGCCCAGGCATGTGAAGCTCGAGGGGCCGGATGGCAATCCCATCGCCGGCGCACGCATCGCGCCACGGGTTCTCTCGGTCGCTGGCGATTCCGGCGAGGCGTGGACTCCGGAGCCCTTGCTCGAGCCGCTGACTGTGACCACAGGGCCGGACGGCCGGGCGGCAATCGCTTGCCTCGGTCCCCGGGATCAGCTCGTGGCCGTGCGGGTCAGTGCCGACTCGATCGGCACCCAGAACCTCAAGCTCGCTGCCGGCGCTGGCCGGGGGACGGAGGACCTTCCGATCACGATCCGGCTCGGCAAGACCAGCCGGCTCGCCGGCCGGGTCGTGGACCAAGCCGGCCAGCCCGTCGCGGACGCGCTGTACGCCGGCCTGCAAGGGGTCCGCAGCATCGTGTTGCCCCTGGTCGAGCAGATCGACCCGGCCCTGGTCCCCGAGCTGTTCTGGCGCGCGGTCGCCGCCCGGCTCCCGATCGGCAATCCGGGCGTCGTGCGCCAAGAGGTTTACAATGCAGTGCTGGTCCCGCTCGTGGCGTGGTACGACCGCGAGGTGGCCCAGGTGCTCTTCCAGCCGGTTCGAGCCCAGATCGAGCACACCGACAACCTCGAGCTGGCTGGATCGAGCTGGGCCGATGCATTCCTGGGCTGGTCGCTCCTCGACCCCCGCGCCGCGGTCGCACGGCTCGAGAAGGTCCCCGTGACGCCGAGACTCGAGCTCAACGCGGACTGGGCCCGGACCTATCTCGCGGAGGTCCTCGGCCTGCCCTACGAGCAGCGATGGCGAAGGGTCGGGAGTGACCGCACACTCCTGAACGAGCTCCTCGAGCGGGACATCCGGTGAGTCCACGACGACACGCTCCCCAATCACCGGCTCGAGCCGTTCGATGCCTGACTGGTCGTCGACTCGAAGAGCCCGGGCCGGCCCGGGCGCAACGTACAATGCGGGTGACCATGGGCGACTGGTGGTATACTGGGGGGCTGTTCCCACAACATTGACTTCGCCCGGCTCGCAACCGGCGCCATCCCGATCGGGATGGGAACGGCTCGAGGCCGATGAGAGACGGAGGTGACCATGCCGACTGCAACCGATGAGAAGCCCGCCGGTCGTCACGTGAAGACCGGGATGAGCTATGTCCTGGAGTTCCCGCCCGAGGCGGCCGCGGAGCTCGATCAGCTCATGCGCCAGACGGGCGATGATGACCCCACCCTGCTCTTCCAGAAGGCGCTGGCGCTGTACAAGTTCGCCGTGGATGCCACGCGGGAGGGGAAGGAAGTCGGCATCGCCTCGACTCCGGATTGCCTGGAAACCCGCTTCGTCGGACTCGTGAGGAACCGACCCGATGCCGTCGAAGACCAAGGACATTGACCTGCCGCACTCCGCGCCCCTGGTGGTGCCGGGGATGAAAGCCAAGAAGCTCGAGTACGAGGCCATCGAGGATGAGCAGGAAAAGTCACTCAGGCTTCACAAGGAGCGCTATTCCTTCTACGCCAAGGAACTCGCGGTGTGGATCCTTGCCCCGCTCTTCATCGTGGTGGCCTGGTCCATCTGCCTTTGGATCCTCATGAGCGGCGGCTTTTCCTCCGCGGAAAAGGACCGAGCCTGGACCGCCTTCATGGCGATCACGAGCGGAGCCCGTCGGGGTCTACTTCGGCAAGCAGATCGGGAAGTGATCGGGCCGCCGTAAGCGTTCACGGTCAGCGTCGCTGACGAGGGTTGGTTCCATGCTCGCGTTTCCAGGTCCGCTGCTGGCGGCACTGCTCCTGGCCCAGGCTCCCGCAGATCGGGTGGAGACGGGCGAGGTCGTCGATGACCAGGGCCAGCCGATCGCCGAGGCCCAGGTCGTCCTCTATGCCCCTCCCCTGGTGACGGGCAAGGAGAATACCGCCGAGGCCCACACCAGGACGGACGACAGGGGCCGGTTCCGCATGCCGATCCCGCCGCTGGGGCGGACGATTGTCAACGGCGTCGAGTTCCTGGCCTATCGACCCGGGCTGACGATCGCGGCGCAGGGCTATTTCTCCTTCCTGGTCACGCCCCGGTTGGTCTTGCGAAAGCCGGAGCCGCGGACCCTCCGGGTCGAGGGCCCCGACGGCCAGCCCATCGCCGGGGCGCGGGTCACACCGCGAATCCACTATGGGGGGCAGCTCCGCCACACCGCGGAGTTGCCCGAGTCCCTGGCCGGGCCCCTGACCGTCACCACCGGGCCGGACGGCCAGGCGAGGCTCCACTACCTGGCAGCCGCGGATCAACTGGTCGCCGTGCGGGTCGCGGCCGGCCCCATCGGCGCCCAGGACATCCTGCTGCTGGAACGGCCCTGGCAGAGCCCCGTCGAGCCGGTGATCACCATCCGGCTCAAGAAGACCAGCCGGCTGGCCGGCCGGATCCTCGATGGAGCCGGCCATCCGGTCGTCCATCACGTCGTCGAGGTCTGGTCGCGGGGCGGAGGCAGCCGGCTGATGCCCAACCTCGTCGGCTTCCAGGATGGCCCGCTCCGCACGGCGGCCGACGGCCGCTTCCAGACGCCCGACAACCTCCTGGTCGGCTCGACCTACCGCATCGTCGTCCGCGATCCGGGCCAGGAGCCGATCCTCTCCGACTGGATCACCATCGGCGAATCGCCGCGGACCCTACTCCCCATGCGGTTGCGCCCGCTGCGCACCATCACCGGGCGCGTCGTCGATCGCCAGGGGCAGCCGGTCGCGAATGTCACCGTCTTCCAGACCGGCGATGGACCCGAGGCGACCGCGACCAGGACCGGCCCTGATGGTCGATTCGCGCTGGGCGGCTTTCGCCAGGGGCCGGTGTTCGTCTTCGCGCGGGCCGAAGCCTTTCGATTTCAGGGGCAGCTGGTCCCGGCGGGCCAGGCCGAGGCGACGGTCGAGCTGACGCGGAGCAGCGAGCCCCCGGCGCGGGTGATGCGGATGCTCCCGGAGCTGATCCCGCTGGAGGAATCCCGCGCGATGGCCCGGCGGCTGGTCGAACCCTATTGGAGGGTCGTCGTCGAGAAGGGGGACGATCTGACCAAGTTCTCGACGTTACAAGCCCTCCTCCCTGCCGATCCCGCCGGGGTCCTGGAGAAGCTGGAGGCGGCGAAGTTCCTGGACAAGCGGAGGCAGTTCGAGCTCCAGGCCGAAGTCGTCGCGGCACTCGCCGCCAGCGACCCGGAAGAGGCGGCCGCCGTGGCCGAATCGATCCCCGACCCCGCTCCTCGCGCCGACGCCTTGTTGAAGCTGATCGACGCACTTCCCGACGCTGACCGTGCGCGCAAGCTGGCCCTGCTCGATCGCGCCGCGCTCCAGGCCAGATCGGTACCGGACGTGAACGAGCGGCTCCGCGTCATGGGTGATGTCGCCGAACGGTGGCACGAGCTGGGTCAGGTCGAGAAGGCCAAGGCGCTCTTCGCCGAGGGCCTGCGCATCGCCAGCCAGATGACGGACAAGACGGACTACCGGCGGGGCGACTTCGCCGCGCAGCTCGCCTTGGTCGACGTGCCGGCGGCCCTGGCCATCGCCAAGGACTTCGAGGGCAATCCCTCCCGGGGCACGCCCCGCGGCGAGATCGCCCTCCGGTCGATCGATCAGGACCCGGCCGAAGCCGAACGGCTCTGGAAAGGATTGAGGGGTGGTCGGAGCGGGCTCCTGGAGACGCTCTGCTGGAAGATGGCCCGGGTCGATCCGGCGCGGGCTCGACGGCTCATCGAGTCGTTCCGGGCGAGGGAGCTTCAGCCTCACCTCTATCTCTTCCTCGCATTGGGCGAGAAGCCGCGCGACGAGCCGGCCGCGCGTCAGGCGTTCGAGGAGGGACTGCGAGAGATCGATCGGCTCATGCACGAGCGGCCGGAGCGATTCCAATCCCTCGCGGGATGGCTCCTGCCGATCGTCGAACGGATCGACCCGGCGCTCGTCCCCGAGATGTTCTGGCGCGACGTGGCCTCACGACCTCCGTCGGGGAATCCGCGTACGATCCGCGCCTCTTCTCCCGCCGACCTGATCCGGCGCCTCGTCTGGTACGACCGCGAGGTGGCCGCGGCGCTCTTCGAGCCGATTCGCGCCCGGATGGAACACACCGAGGACCAGGAGCTGGCCACCTGGGGCATCGAGTTCGCGGCCTGGTCGCTCTTCGATCCCCGCGCCGCGGTCGCGCGGCTCGAAAAGGTGCCCGTCAGCAACGACCCCGGCCGGGATGCCAACAGGGCCAGGCTCGCCGCCGCTACGGTTCTCGGTCTTCCCTATGAGGCGGGTTGGCGAAGGCTTTGGAATCCTTGGAGCATCATTCTCGGCGGATCCCAGCACCGTTTCTGAATGCGTCTCCCAGCGGTGGAGCGATGTCCAACCGCCGCGGGAAGCCGGCGGAATGACCGGCGGGCGGCGGTGAAGCGCCGGATCAACGAGCGGCTGGGCTCGGCGCTCGTCGAGGAGAAGTCCGACGCCGCGCCGGCTGCGGCCGTCTCCTCGGAGCCGGCCATCATCGAGGCCGGTGTTTGAGCCCGCTGGCCTCGAGGTCGGTCGACCGCCTGACCTGGTGCTCCTCACGTTCGATTCCGTTGCGAGGTGCGCCGCGCGGGAGGACCGGGAATATTCGGTGGACAAGATCCTTGGTCGAGGTTCGCTCTTCCGGTAGAGTTGCGGTGCTCGGACCGTTCGTGTGAGGACTCATCATGACCCGGCGTTCCTGGAATCGCAGCCTCGCCGTAGTGGGATTTCTCGCCGTGATTGCCCTGGCGCGGTCGGTGGTGATCGTCGACGAGTCGGAGATCGCGCTGGTGACGGAGTTCGGCCGGCCGGTGTGCTGGCTCGAGCACGCGGGCCTGCACTTCAAGTGGCCCCACCAGGCGGCCCGCGCGTTCGACCGCCGGCTCCAGCTCGACACGCCGCCAGCCCGCGAGATGCTGACGAAGGACAAGAAGAACCTGGACGTCGCCTGGTACGTGAGCTGGCGGATCGGTGACCCGGCGCGGTTCCTGCGGACCGTCCGGACGATCCCCGATGCCACGGCGCGGCTGGAAGACATGGCGGCCTCGGTGCTCGCGGCCGAGCTGGGCGGACACGATCTGGCGGGCCTGGTCACGGTCGCTGATCGCTCAGCGCTCGACCAGATGATGAGCGACCTGACGGCGCGCGTCGCCGACCAGGCGGCGCGGGAATACGGACTGGAGGTCGTGGCCGTGCGGCTGCGGCGGCTGAATTATCCCGAAGAGGTGCGCTCGGCCGTCTTCGAGCAGATCCGCAGCGAGCGGCAGCGCGTCGCCGCGGCGACCCGGGCCGAGGGGGAGAGCCAGGCGCGGATCATTCGCAGCGCGGCCGATCGCGACCGCGCCGCCGTGCTGGCGCAGGCCGAGGCCGACGCCGCCCGGCTGGTCGGCGAGGGGGAGGCGCGCGCCGCCCGCATCGCCAACGAGGCCCATGCCGCCGACCCCGCGTTCTACCAGTTCCTCAAGACCCTGGAGACCTACCGCGCCGCTCTCGATGCCCGCACGACGCTCGTGCTCTCGGCCGAGAGCCGCTTCCTCCGGCTGTTGACCCAGGGCGTCCCCGACCCCGCCGGCGATTCGCCCGACCGCGAGAAGTCGCCGGCGTCCCGATCCGCTGGGCCGGTCGCCGCGACCGGGTCGGTGCCCCCGGCCGCGGCCGTGCGGGGCACCCTGGGCTCGACGGCCGCGCCGCCGGCTCCCGAGGCGGCCGGCGGGGAGGGCCGCAAGCCATGATCCGGCGCCGTGGGTGGTTCCTCATCCCCGCATGGCTGCTGGCGGCCGGCTACCTGGCCAGTGGCTTGACGATCGTGCAGCCCGATGAGATCGGAGTTGTCCGGCGCTGCGGCGCGGTCCTGCGCGAGCCCTGGGAGCCCGGGTTGCACTGGGGCCTCCCCTGGGGAATCGACCGGGTCGACCGGCTCAAGGTGAGCCAGATGCGCACGGTGGGAGTCGGGGCGGCCGGCCCGGGCGCGGCCCCACTCGCCCGTGCACCGGACTCCCGCTCCGACGACTTCCTGACCGGAGACCTCAACCTGGTCACGGCCGAAGCCGTCGTGCAGTACCGCGTGCGCGACCCGGTCGCCTACCTCCTGCGGGCGCGGGATGTGGAGGCCAGCCTGCGGGCGTTGTCCGAGTGGGCCCTGACCGGCGCCCTGGCGCGCCGGGGGATCGACGAGCTGCTGACAACCGGTCGGGCCGAGGTCGGCGAGGGACTGACGCGCGCGCTGCAAGCCTTGTCCGACGCGGAGGGCCTGGGCGTCGCGATCGCCGCGGTCCGCCTTGGTCGCGTGGCGCCACCGGCGGCCGTTGCCCCGGCGTTTGCCGACGCGGCGCGGGCGCGCAGCGATCGCCGCCAGGCGATCACCCGGGCTGAGGAGTACCGCGATCGCAGCCGGTCCGAGGCGCGCGGCCAGGCCCGCGAGATCGCCGACACGGCCGCCGGGCAAGTCGACCGCCTGGTCGAGCCGGCCCGGGGCGAGGCCGAGCGGTTCGCCCGGCTGCTGGCCGAGGCCCGCAAGTCGCCTGGCTCCTTCCGGCGCCGGCTCTTCCTCGAGACCATCTCCGAACTCCTGCCACGGTTCCGCCGGACGGTCATCGTACCGGCCGGCCGGGAGGTCGATCTGAGCCTCTTCGAGGATGAGGCCCAACCCGGCGCCGCGTCGGGGACTGACTCCGGTCCCACCACGCGCCGCGCCGGGCCGGCCCTCGAGCCCGAAGGAGGCCGGCGATGAGACGCCCACTGGCCGCGCTGGCCACCCTGCTCATCATGGGGGGAATGCTCTGGATGAGCCTGGCGCGCCGCGACCCTCCAGCCCCGGATTCTCTCACCGGCCCGCAAGCGTCGTCCGGCGGCGACCCGCGCCGGCAGTCTGATCTCCGCAGTGCCTCCGCGCGGATCGAGACCCTGCTGGAGGTCGCGCGGCGAGGCGACCTGGCGGCCTACCTGGCATCCTTCGACAATCCGCTCCGCGGTCGCCTCGAGCAACAGGCCGACCAGCGCGGCCGGGCCGCCTTCGCCGACGAGCTCCGCCGCGCCGCCCGGGCCCGCAAGAGCCATGCGATCTTCGCCCCGGTGGCCGACGGCGAGGGCCCCGACACCGCCCGGATCCTCGTCGAGTCGATCTTCGCCGACCGCATCGAGCGCCAGACCTACCGCCTGGCGCGTCGCCAGGCCGCCTGGCTCATCACCGAGGTTGAGACGGCCCGCGACCGCGAGCCGAGCGAACCGCTCGGCTCGCTCGCGGCCTTCCACGAGCCCGAAGGCGTCCCGGTGGCCACGGAGGAAATGACAAGCCGACTCATCGATTCGGAAGAGAATTATTGAGCGTCCGAAGAAGCCTGTCCGCCGTCGCGTGAGAACCGAGGCCAAAGACGAATCCTTGAGGGGGATTGCCATGCGAACTCGCCATCTGTGGGCTGGTGTCGTGAGCCTCTGCGTGGTACTGGGGGTCTCGACCTCGATGGCCCAGAGGTCGTCGGTGCAGGCGGTGCCGCGGGCGCTGGATCCGAACGTGGTCGCCGTGCGGCTGATGCTGGGAGTGGGGGACGAGTCGCCCCAGGATTGGAGCGGTCGGGCGTCGGTGGACAAGGGCGAGGTCCTGGCCGTGGAGGGCGTGCGCTTCCGCGAAGGCGATCGGGTGACCGGCCGCGACGCGTGGCAGGCCCGGAGCTGCCGGGTGCGGAAAATGGCCGCGAAGCAGGCCCTGGCCAAGGCCGGTCCCAAGGCGAGCGCGGGGCCGAGCACTTTCGGCGCCGAGGTCTTCCCCAACGGCGTGGTGCTCGCGCTCAGGGACGTCGCCGGCGCGACGCTCGCGGTCACGACCGCGCAAGGCCAGTTCCGGGTCGAGCTTGACCGGCTGGCCAACGGCTCGATTGCCCAGTTGCTGAACGGCCGCGTCCGCGCCCGGCTCGTCTATCCCCAGGCACCCCTGGTCGAAGGTCCGCGCCAGCAAGATTTCCCCGCGGCCGCGGCCGACGGCGCGGATGGCGTCTGGGTGGTGTACGTCGAGCACGAGCCCCGCGGTCCGGACCTGTTGCCGGCGTTCGAGGAGCGTCCCAGGAACTTCGCCGGGTCCGTGCCGGCCGGCGGCGGCGACCAGGTCCGATTGCTCCGATTTCACGACGGGAAGCCGGGCTCCCCGATCGCTGTGACCGAGCCCGGCCGCGACGTCTACCGCCCGGCCGTGGCGGTCGCCGGCGATGGAAACGTCGTCATCGCCTGGACCGAGAAGCGCGGGGAGAACTGGGACATCTTCGGCCGCCGCTACGACCCCAGGGCCGGCTCGTTCGCCGCCGAGCAGCGGCTGACCGACCAGCCCGGCCCCGACGCCGAGCCGGTCCTCGCCACGGCCGGCGACGGCACCGTCTGGATGGCCTGGCAAGCCTGGACCGGAGGCCAGGCCGACATCCTGCTCGCTCCGCTGGGTCGGCCGGGGGCGGCGCGCGCCCCGCTCACGATCAGCGACACTCCGGGCAATGAGTGGGCGCCGAGCATCGCCGCGGACCCGGGCGGCCGGGTCCACGTGGCCTTCGACAGCTACCAGGCCGGCAACTACGACGTGATGGTCCGCACGCGCGAGCCCGACGGCACGCTCGGCCCGACGATCACCGTGGGCGGCTCGGCCCTTTACGAAGCCCGGCCCAGCGTGGCGGTCGACCCGCGCGGCCGCGTCTGGGTCGCCTATGAGCAGCGCACGCCCAACTGGGGCAAGGATGCGGTCAACCTGCGCGACGGCAAGGGGTCGAGTCTCTATCGAGCCGCCAAGGTCGTCGTCGCCTGCATCGACGGTCAGCGCGTCTTGCGGGCGCCCGACCCGCTCGAGCACGCCCCGGAGCCGCTCCAGCCGATGAATGGCTATCCCCGGCTGGCCATCGATCGCTCGGGACGGCCGTGGCTGGCCTTCCGCCATCGTCAAGAGGCGATCTGGGGCAACAACGCCGTGCTGGTCGTCGGCGCCGTCTGGATCGAGTACGCCACGACGCTCGCCGGCTCGGCCTGGTCGGTCCCGCGCCCCCTGACGCGCAGCGACGGCCTGCTCGACAACCGGCCCGCCCTGGTCCAGCCGGCCGGCGGCCCGATGCTGGCGATCTACAGCACCGACGGCCGGCTCCGCCGCGAGGTCGAGGCCACCCCCGACCTGGTCCGCAAATACAACACCAACCAGGGGACCGCGCCCGGCGTCTTCGACGTCGACCTCGAGGTCTCGGCGCTGGTCGCCCACGGGGCAATGGACGAGCCCCGCTTGAGCCCACCTCCGGCGATCGAGGCGGTCCCGCCGGTCCATGCCCAGGAGACCGACGACATCAACCGCCTGCGGGCCCATCGCATCGCGATCGGCGGCAAGACCTACCGTCCGCTCCGCGGCGAGTTCCACCGGCACTCGGAGATCTCCGCCGACGGCGGCTCGGACGGTTCACTCGAAGACATGTGGCGCTACGCGCTCGACGCCGCCCGGCTCGACTGGATCGGCAACGGCGACCACGACAACGGCGGCGGCAAGGAATACACCTGGTGGCTGATCCAGAAGACGACCGACCTGTACAGCCAGCCGCCGACGTTCACCCCGATGTTCACCTACGAGCGGAGCGTCTCGTACCCACACGGACACCGCAACGTGATGTTCGCCCATCGAGGGGTCCGAACCCTGCCGCGCCTGGTCGGGCCCGGCGGCGTCGTCGACGAGGACACCCCGATGCTCTACGACTATCTGAAGGAGCACAACGGCATCTGTGCCTCGCACACCTCGGCCACCGGGATGGGGACCGACTGGCGCGATACCAACCCGCAGTTCGAGCCGTTCGTCGAGATCTACCAGGGCCATCGCCAGTCGTATGAACACCTTGGTGCGCCCCGTGCGGCGCGGCGGGGCAGCGAGGCCGTGGGAGGCTGGCGCCCGCTCGGCATGGTCTGGAACGCGCTGGCGATGCAATACCGGTTGGGCTTCCAGGCGTCCAGCGACCACATCTCGACCCATATCAGCTACGCGGTCGCCCTGGCCGAGGACACCACCCGGGAGGCGATCCTCGACGCCTTCCGCCGCCGGCACTGCTACGCCGCCACCGATAACATCATCATGGACGTCCGCTCGGGCGACCACCTCATGGGCGATGAGTTCGAGGCGACCGGGCCGGTGAAGCTCGACGTGTTCGTCCAGGGCACGCGCCCCGTGGCGCGGGTGGATATCATCAAGGATTTCCACTACGTTTATTCCACTGAGCCCAGGATGCAGCAGGTCGCCTTCCAGTGGACCGACGAGGAAAAGGACCGGCCGGCCGGCCTGAGCTGGTACTACGTCCGGGCGATCCAGGACGACGGCGAGCTGGCCTGGGCCAGCCCGATGTGGGTGCGGACTCGATGAGATCTCCCCGGAGGGTGAGGGTCCTGTCGAACCGAGGGAACCCCTGGTTGGAGTCCCGCCTTCAGGCGGTCCGGCGACCGTCGGATTCCGCCTGAAGGCGGCAGTCCAGCCGGGAATTGCACGGCAGCCGGCACATCCGTGGGTAGCCGACTGCGATGGACTGCCGCGCCGGCTTTGATACGATCTGGGACAGTTGAAGACCGATGCGGGGAAGACACGACAGGGGAGGGATACCATGCGGCTTCCGCGGATCTCGATCGGCAGGCTGATGATCGTGGTGGGCCTGATTGCGCTGAATCTCTCGGCCGCGCGGGCCCTCTTGGCGATCGAGGCCTGGCTCCTCGTCGGGGTCGCCCCGGCCGGGCTCGCGTTGCAGTTCGCCGCGTTCCGCCTGATCCGGAGCCGGGGGCGTGCGCGGATGTTCTGGGCGGGATTCCTCGCGGCTGGAGTCCTTGCCGCCTGGTCGCTCGTCGGGGCCATGCTCTTTCGCACCTCGGTGAACGTGGGCATCAATCTCACCACCGGACAGCGGATCACGCTGACAACCCCCGGGTACCGTGCCGCCGATCTGGCATGGGTGGCGTGGAAGGGCTACGTCGAGCTCGTCGAGAACGGCCTGGCGCGCCTGCCGACGACCGCCGGCATCCTGACAGGAGGCGACGCCTCGACAGCCGTCGTGGGAGGCCTGGTCGCGTTCCTTCCGCAATTCCTGATCGCCCTGGCCGGCGGCCTGCTGGCGTGGTCCCTGGCCGGGGCCCGGTGGGCGCGACATCGGCGGGAGGCGTCTGCGGCGTAGGGCCTCAGCCGGTGGCTTCTCGTCGTCGCGGATGGACTGCGAGGATCCGCTCGAGCTCGCTGAGGCCGACCGGCTTGACGAGGTGATGGTCGAATCCGGCCAGTATCGTGCGGCGACGGACCTCGTCGCCGCCGTAGCCGCTGACCGCGATCAGGGTCAATTGCTCGGGTCCCCAGTGCTGGCGCAGCCACTGGGCGACCTGGTAGCCATCCATTCCGGGCAGCCCGATGTCGAGCAGCACGACGTCGAGTGCCGACGTCGAGGCGACCTCCAGCGCCGTGGGACCATCGCCGGCGCTCCAGACCTGGTGACCGTGAAGCTCGAGCAACTTGGTCATCGTCCGGATGCAATCGCGGTTATCGTCGACGAGCAGGATCCGCAGGTGAGCGGGCGCGACGGTCACAGTGGAACTGCGGTCCGGCTCGGCCAAGGGCGTGGACTCGGACGGCATGGGAAGTCGAACAAGGAACTCGCTCCCCTGGCCCACTCCGTCACTCTGCACGGCGATCGTCCCGCCGTGCAGTTCGACCAGGCTGCGAACGAGGGTCAAGCCGATCCCCAGTCCGCCTTGGGAGCGATCCAGAGAACGGTCGGCCTGCACGAAGAGGTCAAAGATGCGGCGCTGCATCTCCGGCGAGATGCCGATGCCGGTGTCCCGGACGCGCAACACGGCCTGGTTGCCCTCGCGCACCAGGCTCACCGCGATCCGGCCCCCCGGCTCGGTGTACTTCGCCGCGTTGTTGACCAGGTTGGCGACGATCTGCTCCAGCCGCGTCGGGTCGCCGTCCAGCGGGATGGGATCGGCGGGGATCGCCGCCGACAGTTCGTGACCGTGCGAATCGACCAGGGGCTGGCAGGTCTCGATGGCGTGGGCGACGATCGTGCCGAAGTCGACCATCTGCTTGCGCAGCTCGACCTTGCCGCGCGTGATCCGCGAGACGTCGAGCAGGTCCTCCAGCAGGCGACCCATATGCTGAATCTGCCGCCGGGCGATCGGGATGGCCTCGGTGACCTCGTCGCTCCGGTCATGGAGCTGGCCGATGATCTCCAGGGCATTGGAGAGGGAGGCCAGGGGATTGCGCAGCTCGTGGGCGAGCATCGCCAGGAACTCATCCTTGCGGCGGTCGTCCTCCTGGAGGCGCTGCGCCTGGCGGAGCAGCTGCATCTCCAACCGCTTCTGGCTGGTGATGTCCGAGACCAGGCAGAGTCCCCCCTTGATGGCGGACTCGGCATCGCGGATCGGGTCGATGCTGATGCGGAGCCAGGAGTCACCGCGATGGACATCCCGAGACTCGCGCGTGCCGGACTCGATCATCTGCTCGAAGAGCGGCGGTTCGGACGCCGGCAGCCCTCCCAGCAGCGAGGGAAGGTCCTGGCCGACGAGGTCACTCCACGACCGGCCCAGGATCCGCTCGAGGGTCCGGTTGACCTGCACGACCCGCCCCTGGCCGTCGAGGAGCAGGACGCCGTCGCTGATGGTGTCGAAGGTGGTCTGCCACTGCCGGGTTGAGAGCTGCGCGGCATCTTCGGCCCGGCGGGCCCGGAGCAGGGCCCGGACGGTGGCCAGCAACTCCAGCGGCTCGGCGACGTTGGTCAGGTAGCCGTCGGCTCCGCTCTCCAGGCCCTGTACCTTGTCCTCGATGTCGACGAACGTGCTGGAGATGTGCAGCACGGGGATCGTGCACGTCGCCGGGTCGGACTTGATCCGCCGGCAGACATCGAATCCGTCCATGTCGGGCAGCTTGACGTCGAGGATCACCAGGTCCGGCCGGGTCGCCACCCGCCGCAGGGCCTCGCTCCCCGTGCCGGCCTCGTGCACCGTATAGCCCGCACGACGGAGCGTCTTGGCGACGGCGTAACGCTTGGGCTCGTCGTCGTCGACGAGCAGGACGATGGCAGCAGGTCGATCGATCATCTCAAGGCTCCGCTCCGACCGCGGCGGACACATTCAGGCCGGCCTTCCCCAGCGAATCCCGGAGTCGGGCCATCGCCTCCTGGGGCGACGCGGCGGCCTTCTCCAGGATGGAGATCGCCTGGCCGCCCAGGCGGACCCGATCCTCTTCATCCAGGATCTTTGAGGTATGGATGATGACCGGGATCGCTCGGGTCGCGGAGTCCGCTCTGAGCCGCTCCAAGACCTGGTCACCGGTCATGTCCGGCAGCCCGAGGTCCAGGACGATGACCTGGGGAGGCTCGGCGCGCGCGCACCGCAGGGCCTCCGCGCCGGTCGGCGCCTCGATGACCTGGAAGGGACCCAGGGCTTCCACCAGCCCCTTGATAAGATACCGGTCCTCTTCCTGATCGTCTACGATGAGGACCCTGATCGTGGTGGCCGGACGCGGCTGCCTGCTGGTCGCCACGCGGCGTTCCGGAGCGACCGCGTTGGCGGCCGGGGCGTGGAAGACTCGCGGGATGATGACGGAGAACGTGGAGCCGGCCCCGGGCTCGCTTCGGACCGAGACGCTGCCGCCGAGGAGCTCGGCCAGCTTTCGCGCCAAGGGGAGTCCCAGGCCGGTCCCCTTGGCACGCGCCTGCAAGCGATTCTCCACCTGGCCGAATTCCTCGAAGATCCTGGGCAGGTCTTCGGCAGCAATCCCGATCCCGGTATCGGCCACCGAGAGGACGACCTGATCCGCGGACTCCGGCCGCGCCCCGACCCGGATCTCCCCGCGCTCGGTGAATTTCACCGCGTTGGACAGGAAGTTGCGGAGGATCTGGGTGAGCTTTCCTTCATCCGTATGAAGGGGGGACACCCCGGCCGGCTCCTCGAAGACCAGCCGGACACCCGATGGATCAGTCATGGGGCGCATGGTCCCCTGGAGACTCTCGAAGACGTCCTGGACGTCGAACCAGGTGGGCCGGACCACGGCCTTGCCGGCCTCGACCTTGGCCAGGTCCAGCAGGTCGTCGACCAGCGTCGAGAGACCCTCAGCGGCCTTGCGGATGAGCTGGACTTGCTTCTCTTGTTCCGCGGTCAGTTCTCCGTCGCTCCGCTCGAGGAGGAAGCTGGTCAGGCCCCGGATCGAGTTCAGAGGCGAGCGCAGTTCATGGCTCATCTCGGAGAGGAACCGGGACTTCAAGTCGGAGAGCCGTTTGAGGGCCTTGGTGCTTTCGTCGAGCTCGGCGTACAGAGCCACAACTCCCCGGTTGGTCTCGTCCAGCTCACGGGTGTGCATCTCGGCGAACTCAGCCTGGCGCTCGCGCAGCTCCTGGAGCGTGTTCAGCAGCTCCTGGTTCTGCTGCTGGAGTTCGGCCAGCAACCCCTGCGGAGGGTTCCGGACCAGTTCGGCCGCGATCCGGGCCAGTTCCTGCGGGGTGAGCGTGGCGGTCCGAGGGGGGAGACGCTTGGCCATCGAGACGCTGGCGCCGGACCCGCCGGCGGTCTCGATCGCGAAGGCGTCCATCAGGCGCCGGGCTCCGAGGATCCCCACGCCCATGCCCGTCTCCGAGGCGTACCGCCCCTCGAGGATGGCCTGGAGATCCCGGATTCCCGGGCCCCGCTCGCGGATGCGGACCACCAGCGCCGGCCGTGGTTCGGCTTCGAGGAGGAACTGGACGCGGCCCCCCCCCGCATACTGGAACGCATTGCGGGCAATCTCCGAGGTGGCCGTCGCGATGCGCGTCTGGTCCAGTTGAGCGAATCCCAGGAGGCCGGCGACCTGCCGCGCCCGTTGCCGTGCCAGGACGATGTCGCCCTCGAGCTGGATCTCCAGGCTCAGCAGGGGAGTGCTCGTCACGGTGCGGTTCCTTCCCGGCGGGCCACGAGCACGCTGACATCGTCGCGTCCGCGCCTGTGGTCGCGATAGAGGAGACCGGCGAGCAGGGCCGGATGCCGGCGGCTCAGCCCGGGGTAGTTGTCCAGGTCCCAGCGCGTGGCGAGCCCGTCGGAATGCAGGATCACGACCGCGTCCTCGGCCCAGGGATAGTCGAAGGCCTGGATCTTGCGTACGGCGTGGCCCACCGTGCCATTCTCGGAGATCATGCGGATGGTCTGGCCGGTCCGGCTGTCCAGGAGCAGACCGGCGATGTTGCCCACGCCGGCGTATCGGACCGCGCCGCGGCGCGAATCCAGACGGGCGATCGCCAGGGCCGCCCCCCGCGTGCCGCGGAGGGCCCGGTGTGCCGCCTCGATGACGGCGGCCGGCTCACCAGCAGGCTGGGACCGGAAGACGCGCACCGCCGCCTCGGCCGCCTCGGCCGCCGGGGCGCCGTGTCCCAGCCCATCGACGAGCAGCACCAGACTCTGGTCGCCGCAGCGGAGCACGGCCCAGTTGTCGCCGCAGACGTCTTGCCGAGGTGCCGGCAGGCTGACCGCGGTGAACTCCAGGGCGGTCCCGCGCGCGGCTTCCGCCGCGCACCGCGCGCCCAGTCGCGCCCAGAGGACTGTCCCGCCCCCGGGGCTGGAGTAGATTTCCAGGGAGTCCGACAGCCGACGGATCGCACCCAGCCCGTTGCCCAGCGAGCCGGCCGTCGAATAGCCGTCGGCCAGGCAGCGGCCGACATCGGTCATGCCGGGCCCGCGGTCCAGGGCGAGGAGCTCCAGCCGACTTCCGGTGGCGGGATCGTCCCGACCCAGGACGATCAGCTCGCCGCCCCCCGCGTGCTTGATCAAGTTGGTCGCCGCCTCCGAGACCACCAAGGCCACCGTCCCCTGACGCAGCGCGTCGAAACCCAGCGCAGCGGCCAGGGCGGTCGCTCGGCGGCGGGCCTCGCCGACCTTCGTCGGCTCATCGATGATCACAGCCAGCGACTGGGCATGCGGTCGGGTCATTTCCACCTCGTGATCGTGACGCGCGTTCCTGCGCCGACGCGCGAGGCGATTTCAAATTCCTGGACCAGCCGCTTGGCGCCACCCAGGCCCAACCCCATCCCCCGCCCCGTGGTGTAACCATCGGTCATCGCCTGGTCAAGATCCGCGATGCCCGGACCCTGATCCTCGAACGTCAGGCGCAAACCCCGCTTGACCACCTCGTGAAGCACCTCGAACCGTACCGTGCCCCCACCGCCGTAATCTAGCAAATTGCGTGCCAACTCGCTCGCAGCCGTGATCATCTTGGTCTGATCGACCAGGCTGAAGCCCAGCTCGGCGGTCCAGGTCCGCACGGCCTGGCGGATCAAGACGATGTCCGTCGGAGAGCGGACCGTGACGGAGTCAGTCTTCGACACCGCCATCATGACCCTCCCCGGGGCGGATTCCCGTCGCGGCGCGCAACAGCTCCATCCCTCTCTCGACGTTGAGCGCTGTGCGAACACCGGAAAGCGTCAGGCCCAGCTCGACCAGGGTGATGGCGACCGCCGGGCGGATGCCGACGACAACCGTCTCGGCGTCGAGCACGCGCGACATGCTCGCGATATCGCCGATGGTCCGCCCGATGAACGAGTCGACCATGTCCAGGGCGGA
This sequence comes from Isosphaeraceae bacterium, assembly GCA_021324445.1. Lineage (GTDB taxonomy): Bacteria > Planctomycetota > Planctomycetia > Isosphaerales > Isosphaeraceae > JAJPJC01. The sequence goes on along the minus strand of JAJPJC010000386.1, from coordinate 5,811 downwards.
GATGTCGATCAGCACGCCCCGGGCCCCGACCTCGGTGATCCGGTTGGTGAGGTCCTCCTGCAGGGCCATGACCAGGCGATCGTGCATGTCGACCTGGATCGTCACCAGGAGGAAACGGCCCATGTGAAGGATCGGTATGTGCTCCATGACGGTTGCTCGCAAGAATCTGGGTGAGATCCCCTGGCGTTCCGAGTGGGGAAGAGGACGAGCCGGCCCGCCCTCCGCGGCAGCGGGGAAAGCGACTGGGAGCGCGACCGGCGGGAACCTCCGGCGGCCACACGCCGCCCGACCGGATCGGTTCTCTCAGACCGGCTGGGCTCCGGCAGCGACTCGCTCCGGATGGTCAACTCCAAGCCGGATGTTCGGGTCCGTCGCGGCCGGCCTTGACGCGGGTGACGACTCGTCCTGTCCGCTCCAGCGCCAGGGCGAGGGCATCGGCCAGAGTCGCCTTGGTGGTGACCGTGCCGAGGTCCACGCCCAGGTGGACGATCGTCTGGGCGATCGGGGGCCGGATGCCGCTGATGATGCACTCGGCTCCCATCAGCCGGGCGGCCGCCACGGTCTTGAGCAGATGCTGGGCCGTGAGCGTGTCGACGGTGGGAACTCCGGTGATGTCCAGGATCGCGATGGCCGAGCCCGTCTCCAGGATCTTCTGCAAGAGATTCTCCATCACCATCTGGGTCCGGACGCTGTCGAGCGTGCCGATCATGGGCAGCGCCACGATCCCCTCCCACAGCTTCACCACGGGGGTCGAGAGCTCCAGCAGCTCCTGCTGCTGGCGGGTGATGAGCTCCTCGCGGCCCTTGAGATAGACCTCGGTCGTATACAAGCCGAGCTGGTCAATCAGCTCGGTCGTCGCCCAGGTCGCCTCGCCCAGCGACTGGGCGTCACCGGCCAGCTCCTGGCGGAGCGAGCGGAAGAGGGGCTTCTTGAGGGAGAACACAAAGGACACCGTCTCCGAGGGGCTGAAGCCCAGTGCCAGCCGCGACCGCGACAGGTGCTCCAGCATCTCGCGCACCTCCCCCCAGTCCTGGGAGTTGATGTCGGCATCCTGGCCACGCTCCAGGGTGGCCCGGAGCCGCCCCAGGAAGTCGCTACACTCCTGCCGGAGCTCCGATTCGCTGATGGCGGCTCCGCGGCGACCGCGCACCGCAGCTTGTTCCCGGACCCAGTCGGACAGCAGAGCCGATTGGTGCTTGGTCAGGATCGTTGTCAGGCTGGGATTCACGCCATTGTGGCTCATCTGCGGGGTTCCCGGACGGACGGCAGCGATCAGACAGCGAAACCCCTCGGCCGACCCATCGGGGCGGTCGAAGACCCCATCGGTCGCGGGAGCAGTGACCGAACACCGTCGCAACTTCGTCGAAAAGGGCTCTCTGTTGCCGGATGTCTCTGACGCCGGATGAGTCCGCTATTCTAGGAGAATGGCGTCGAGTTTTCATCAACCTCGCAAGAATTCCGGAAGGCCCCTGGGTAGGATCTCCCTTGAGTGCCGCCTGACCAGCCCAGGCAGCGTGGGGCCGCGCCGGGAAGGAAGGCATGGGTTCCCTTCTGGGCCGGTTCGCCGGGGACCTCGCTCGAGGACGGCGCCGGCGCGTCTCGGAGGCAACACGATGCACAACGTGGCGGTCGAGCCGTTCAAGCTGCACCCCAGCCCCTCGGGCTGCCCGATCTTCCACAACACCATGGTGAAGCACGGTCCACCGAGCGTGCTCTGGACGCCGGAACGGGTGCGCGACTGCCGGGCGCGGAACACCCGGTTCGCGGGCACGGCCGCGGATTACGCCTACGATTGCACGGCCCCGAGGGTCGACGACGACGGTTTCGCGGGCGGCCCGTTCCGCCGGTTCCTCCGCTGAAACCGGGTGCGCTACCCGACCCTGGACGACGTCCGGAAGCGGGCGCCGGTCTTCCAGCACGCGATCCTGGTCGACGCGGCCACCGCGTTCGCCTCGGGCGCCCGGCCGCCGGAGACCGTCCCCCAAGCGCTGCCGAGGACGATCGACCTGCGGCCGTCGGACCGATCCCGGAGTCCTTCGCAAGGATCGAGGGCGAGCAGATGAGCATCATTCGTGACCAGGTAGTCGGCACCGCAGCCAAGGCTGCCCGAAGGATGGGACTAACCGCCGGATCCTGGCATCCGGCATGCCGGGACGCGCGGGGCTCGACGAGCTTGGCCCTGTGATGGATTCGCCTCTAAGATAGATTCGCCAACCGACGAGAAAAGCCGAGCTTTTCCGTCAGAACGCGCTCGAGCTCATCGAGCAGATAAAGGCTGGCGTAGATCCGCCAGGAAGCGCGCTCGGTCGCCTCGAGCAATTGTTCCGCCATCTGCCCGAGGAGAGCCTCCGCGACGCAAACATTCGTGTCAAAGAACACCTTCATGATGGATGGCGAAGATCCTGGATGACCTGGTCGATCGCCGCCTGATCCAGGCCGCGTTCGCGGGCGATCTGGCGCGCCTGCTCAGCTTCGCGCTTCCACTCGGCCTCCGCTAATTCGGCCAGCCGCTCTTCGAGGATCAAGCGGTCCTCTGCGGGGAGTGGTTCGATCCGATGAAGGATCTCGCGAACGGCCTCACTCATATCGTCACCTCACGGCAATTCGACCTGGGGATCATCACACGGGGCTCACAGTCATTCTCGCCGAGAGCACGTGGATCGAGCAAGAAGGCCAGTACCGCAACAAGCGTCCTCGACCCAGGTTCACCGCGATTGGGCGTCGCGGCTCAGGCTGCTGGACGAAGGAACAATCCGCACGGTTCGCGGCTCGAAGCGGTGGTGGCGGATTCCTCGCCCATCGCTACACTGGAAGCAGAGCAAAGGGAATCGGACCCCCATGCAGGTACCATGAGGCTTGGTATGGAGTCAGCGGCGCAAGCGGATCGGACCCAAACCGGTGTGAGTCCTGGAGAAGTAGGCTCTGCGGCCTCCACGCATCCGCGCGCCAAGCCCGAGCTCCTGGCCCCGGCGGGAGATCGCACCTGCCTGCTCGCCGCGGTCGAGAACGGTGCCGATGCCGTCTACTTCGGCCTCCAGCGGCACAACGCCCGGATCCGCGCCCACAACTTCGACGGGACCGATTTGCCCGAGGTCCTGGCCCTCCTGCATGGTCGGGGCGTCAAGGGTTATGTCACCCTCAACACGCTGGCCTTCACCGACGAGCTGCCGGGCCTCGAGGCGACGGTCCGCGAGTTGATCCGGGCCGGCGTCGACGCGCTCATCGTCCAGGATCTCGGGCTGGCCCGCTTGATCCGGTCGGTCTCGCCCGACGTCGAGATCCACGCCTCGACGCAGATGTCGATCACCAGCGCGGAGGGGGTCGAGCTGGCCCGCGAGCTGGGCTGCTCTCGGGTCATCCTGGCCCGGGAACTCGCGATCACCGAGATCCGCCGCATCCGGGAGGCGACCGACATGCCCCTGGAGGTGTTCGTCCATGGCGCGCTGTGCGTCGCCTATTCCGGCCAGTGCCTGACCAGCGAGGCGCTCGGGGGCCGGTCGGCGAATCGGGGCGAGTGTGCCCAGGCGTGTCGCATGCCCTATCAAATCGTCTGCGACGGGCAGGTCGTCGACCTGGACAACATCCAGTACTTGCTCAGCCCGCAGGACCTGGCCGCGTATGACGTGATCCCCCGGCTGATCGAGCTGGGCGTCGCCGGGCTGAAGATCGAGGGCCGGCTCAAGACGGCCGAATACGTCGCGAACATCACCCGCCACTACCGCAGGGCGATCGACGCCGTCTGGACCGGCCGGCCGATCGAGTTCACGCCCCGCGACGTTCAGGAGATGCAGCTCTCATTCTCGCGCGGCTTCTCCCATGGGTTCCTCGACGGCAACAACCACAAGGTCCTGGTCCGCGGCGACTATGCCAAGAAGCGGGGGATTTTCCTCGGCGTGGTGGAATCCGTCACCGGCTCGGGCGTCCGCATCCGCGCCGGCGCCCCGGTCAAGCCCGGCGACGGCCTGGTCTTCGACGGCGACGAAGCCAGCGGCCGGAACGAGCAGGGCGGGCGGATCTATCAGGTCCTCCCACTCGCCGGGCGAGCGAAGCCTGACGGCGTGGCGGACGCGGCAGGCGGCTTCACGGGTCCGGTCGAGCTGCGGTTCGGACGCGAGGCGATTGATTTGCACCGGCTGGCCGTCGGGCAGCGGGTGTGGAAGACGGACGATCCGGACTTGACCCGCCGGCTGCGCCGGTCGTTCGAGGGTCCGCCCCATCGCAAGGTGGACCTGGACATCGACGTTGTGGCCGTCGCGGGCCAGCCGCTGCGGATCGCGGGCCGGGCCGCGACCGGCCGATGCGCCACGGTGCAAGCAACCGAGCCGCTGGCGCAGGCCGAAACCCGAGCCGCCGATGCGGCGCTCTTCACGAGTCAGCTCGGCCGGCTGGGCGGCACGATCTATGAGCTGGGCCAGGTGCACGCCACGATCGAAGGACGGCCCATGGTGCCGATGAGCCTGCTCAATCAATTGCGCCGCGAGCTGGTCGCGCGACTCGACGAGATGGCCGCGGCCGCCCCGCCCCGCGCGATCGTCGCGGAGCCGGTCCTGCCGATCCTGTTGGCTCCGACCCTGGCCGAGCGCACCAGGCCGTCTGATCCGGATGGAGACCCTCCGGCCCCGGCCGAGCTGATCGTGTTGTGCCGCCGGACCGACCAGGTCGAGGCGGCCATGGCCCGGGGAGTCCAGACGATCTACGCCGACTATCAAGACATCAAGCGCTACGCCGAAGCCGTCGCCGCAGCGCGGCGCGGGTCGGCGTCGCTCTACCTGGCCACTCCGCGCATCGAGAAGCCGGGCGAGGGCAACCTCTTCAGCTACCTGGCCAGGCGAGGGGCCGACGGCATCCTGGTGCGCAATGCCGGCGGGATGCGCTTCTGCTCGGAGCGCGGCATTCCCTTCGTGGCCGACTTCTCGCTCAACGCCGCCAACCCGCTCTCGGTCGAGCTGCTCAAAGCCCGGGGTGCGGTGCGAGTCACGGCCTCTTATGACCTCAACGTCGATCAGCTTCTCGATCTCCTCCGCGCGACCCCCTCATCGTGGCTCGAAGTTGTGATCCATCAGCAAATTCCGATGTTCCACATGGAGTTCTGTCTGTACTGTGCCTTCCTCTCCCCCGGCACTGATAAGACCAACTGCGGACGCCCCTGTGATCAGCATACCGTTAAGCTTCGGGATCGGGTCGGGTCTGAGCATCCGCTCACTGCGGATGTGGGTTGCCGAAATACTCTTTTCAACGCCGTGCCCCAGACCGCGGCTGAGTACCTGCCTCGCCTTATCTCTCATGGCACCAGGTACTTGCGTATCGAATTCCTGGGAGGACGCGGCTGCGGTGGAGCGAATCATCGGCCTTTACCGAGATGTTTTGGAAGGCCGTCGTGATGCAAAACAGCTCTGGCGTGACCTGAAAGCCACGGGCCAATACGGGGTCACGCGTGGGCCGCTCGCCGTCCTGTAATCCAGAAATGAAGTGAAGTTTCGCCCGATGGAGCCGGTCAAGCTCCCCGAAGGCACGGAGGTGCAAGTTCAGGCGCCGGGCGAGGTGGTGAACGTCCGCGACCTGGTCGCGCCCGGCACGGATGAGGGCCTGATCCGTGTTTACAAAAGCAGGGGCGTTCTCAGTCGGATCAGGATGCACCGGCACTCCAGGCAACCGGCCCGGACCCGTTGTTCGCTGATGGTGGCGTCCCCGCGGCGGCGGCCGCGCGTCTCAGGCCCCAGCGGGTGCAGCTTGGTTCCGGCGTGGTGCCGAATCAGGAAAACCGCGTCGCGGGCCGCGATCCCGCTCAGGTAATCGCCGGTGCAAAAGTTC
>JAJPJC010000258.1 GCA_021324445.1 Isosphaeraceae bacterium | reverse complement strand
GTTCCTTCACCTGGGCCAGGCTGGCGGCCAAGAGCGGGCCAGCCGGAGCCCGTTGTTGGAGGCGGCGGTCGAGCATCCCACGGATCAGCGTGGGGTGGCTCGGCACAGGCATCGATGGGCCCTGGGACTTCCGGTAAGTGGAGCTTATACCGGGAAAGGCCCGAAAAACCAGAGTGCGAAGAAAAAACCGATGGCCCAGGATGGCTGGGCGCTTCAACAGAGGTTCTACTTGGGACGTGCGCCGACGTCAAGGTGCGACGAATCCCCCATTTCTCAGAGCTGCGTGCGTGTTCGCGACGGGAGCGTCGCGACCCGGACCCCGCCGGATGCGGTCCTGGTCCTCACTCATGAGAACGGCGACTCATTGTTGCCGGCGACGGGGATCCGTGGTGCGAGCGGCGGAATCGGCCGGAGGCCGTGGGTCCGGGAGGTCCGGAGCGTTGGTCGCGCGCCGGCGGACCGGGCGTTGCCGGACGAGGTTGGCCTCGGCGGAACGCGGGGCTTTCTCGATCACTTCGACCCGCAGGTCGTCGAAGAACGCCTCGCCGTAGCCGGCCAGCCCCAGGGTCACGGTGAAGGTTCCGTCGGCCGGGGCTTTGCGATAGAGGACCACGCGCGCATAGTCGGGAATGGGCGCGTTCGACCGAAACTCGAACGCGTCCCCGCCGATCGAGTCCCGGACGATGACCCCGGGCCCGTTCGGGGACGCCACCGCGCGTTTCACCAGCACCGAGATCCGGATCAGGTTGTTCGTTTCCACGCGGATCGGCGGCGAGCGGACCGCGGCGGCGGGGAACTCCAAAGCCGGCGGCAGGATCGTGTCCAGCTCCTCGGTCTTCGCGGGCGCGACCCGCATTTTGAGTACCCGATCGGAGCGAGCCTGATCCTCCTCCCGGTCGCGTGCCGGCTCCGGCGGCTTCTTCGGATCCGGCTGCCGGCGCGGGACGGTCGAGATCTCGGTCACGATCCGGTCGTACTGATAGCTCACATTCATCCAACCTGCCTCGGCGACCGCGTCGAGGTCGTCGAAGTTGCCCGAAGGCACGCGGTTGCGGCCGAAGCGATATCCGGGTAAGCCTTTAATCCAGTCGATCCAGATGTAGAGTTCCGGGAGCGTGTAGAACGAGATGCAGGGCGGGGCGGAGATGGCCGTGACGAGTGTCGGGGTCGGGGGTGGGGGCTTGGTCCGGCTCCGCGCGGGTTCGGCGGGCTTGGGGGTGATCCCCTGGCCGACGCTGCTCTGGAGCGCCGCCAGGGCATTTTTCCAGTGGCCGTGCATGACCATGCGCAGCGGTCTGCCGGCCCGCCGCGCTTCGGACCAGGCCGTGGCGTAGTCCTCGGCCTCGCGGGCCTCGCGGGCCTTCTGGAGGAAATCCTCGGCCGTCTTGAGCAGGGCCTCGGCATCGGGCGGCTTACCCTGGATCCCCGCCTGGCGCCGCAGCTTGAGCAGGTCCTCGGGAAGGAAGGGGTGCCCGTCGGCCTTGAGCTGCTCGTGGACGGCACGGACCGCCTGGAGTTGGAGCTGGGCCTGCTCGATGGCCATCTGGGCGGCCACCGGGCGGATGCGCCGGACAGCGGCCTGGATCCGCTGGCACAGGGCCAGGTCGGTGGTACACAGCAGCATCGTCGTGGTGCCGAAGTCCGGCAGCGTGAACCGGGTGCCGCCGGGGAGCCGGTCGTCGGGCTGCCGTTCCAGGAAGTGCGCATCGCCGGGGCTGATCTCCAGGGCCTGGACGTTCTGGGGCAACATCGGCGTGATCGTCAGGTTGCGATAGGCCATCTGGGGCGGTTGCCACTGGGCCTCGTCGGCGAGATCGGCGATCAGGATCAGGGAACCGCGGTGACCCCGGAGTGGGATCGCCGCGGCGCGCAGGCCCGGCTTGGGCGGCAACTCCTTCTGGATCGGCATGCGCTTCTGATTGACGTTGGCCGTCGTGGGCCGGTCGGGGGGCGGGGGGTCGAAGACGTCATAGTCGGGAATCCTGTTGGCGTTCTGAGCCAGGATCTCCTCCACGAGGTCGATCTCGGCGTTGAGGAAGCTCAGCTCGATGAGCAAAGGTTTGCCGGCGGCCCGGGTCAGGTCGGCATCACCGAGGAAGGTCAGTCCCCGATAGCCGGCCGCCAGCGCGAGATAGGTCATCAGCCGGAGCTGCTCCGGCTGCACCAGCGGCGTGCCCCAGGCCGACGGTGGGTCGTCGCCCCAGATGTTCCGCACCACCTCCGGCGGCGTGGTCGCCGGGATCCACGCCCAGAACAACGCCCGGGGATTGGATCGGACCGTCAAGTCCCGGAGCAGGCCCAGGTACTTGAAGCTCTCCAGGAACGACCGCGACGTACCCCAAAGTCGCGGCTGGACACCGACGACATCCAGCCCCGAAGGCGCACGTGCGTACAAGCGGACCTCGCCGTCGACGGTCCCCGTGGCGAGGTGGGAGCCCTCGTCCTCCAGCCCGCGCATGGCCGTGAGCGTCGTGCGGATGGCGTCCAGCTCGTGCTGACGCGCCTCCAGCTCACGGCGCCGGCCCAGGTGAGCGCCGATCTGCCAGAGCGCGACCTCCTGCCGTAAGGGATAGGCGGCCATCTGGTCGAGCACGCGCTGCGGGCCGTCGGGACCCTCGGCGCCGCTGAGGCGCGGCATCAGGAGGAATTTTGATTTCCGAACCAGGGCCGGCGGGATCCGCCGCGAGTCGGGCCGCCCGTCGGTCACGAGGACGTCGCAACCGGCCCGGCGCAGCTCGGTCAGGTTGGCACCGGGCGCGTCGATGGCGGTCGGGAACCAGCCCCCGTACGAACGCCGGTCGTCGCTGAGCTTCTCCAGGAAGTAACTGGACATCCGGATGCGGGGCTGGGCCGATCCATCGCCAGCCGGCGCCGCGGGACCGGCTCGATCCGACGCCCCGGGCGGCGACCGCTCGCCGTCGGGCGCCCACGCCGCCGCCAGCTCCGGCGGTACCGGCCCCACCTGAAGGTCGTCGAGGAAGACCTCCGTCTCGCCGCCCCCGCCCTTCATGCTGACCACCACGCGCTCGAGGTAGGCACCCTCCAGGGAGACCGGACGCCGGGTGGAGGCCCGCAGCACCCGGGCCTGCCGCTCGACCGCCGACATCATCGGGTTCAGTTCCAGCTTCTCCCAGCGGTCCACCCGGTCGTAGCGCCTACCGGGTACCAGCACGAACGATGGTGTTTTGGTCTCCGGGTCCACGTCGGCCGGGAGCACGACCCGGCCCAGGAGCTGGTGCCCCGCCTGGTTCGAGCGAATCTCCAGGCTGACGACCAGGTCGTCGGTCAGAGGGACCTTCGGCAGGGCATAGCTGACGAAGAACTGGCCGCCGAGGCCGGCCTGGAACTGGAGATGCTCGGAGAGCCGCCCCCCGTGGGCGGCCCGTTCGGATCGATCGTGCGCCAGCAATCGAACCGTGGTATCGGTGTATTCCCGTACCCAGCTCGGCTGGGGGGTCTCGAACCCATCGCGCAGCACACCCTCGCGCGTCGATCCCGCGCCGCCATCCTCGCCGCGCGCCGCGACCAGGCCACCGATCAGCAACCCCGCGGCGATCCAGTGACGTGACACGAACATCGGCTCGAGACCTCCCTGTCCGCGAACCCGCCCGGCGACGAGCCGGCCCCAGAATCCGGCCGATCCTAACCGCATCGCCCATCAGCGGGAAGGTCAATCGGTCCCACGTCAAAAGGCAATAGGTCTGTGGCCGGCTTCGGTGGTCAGGCAGCCATTCGCGCGGCCAACGAATGTTCCAGGCGAGCCTGCACCCAATCCGTCATGTGTGAGGACGACAGTCTGGCTTCCCGAAAGGCGATGGCTCCTCCCATGATCTTCGTCACTTGACTATCGGAGTCGAGCCTCGACCATCCACCCGGGACTTACTTGAGGTAACCTCGATCCAACCCTGAGGAATCCGCCCCTGGGGTGGTGGGCTGGCCCGCGAAAGCGGTCTGGGTGGCGACCGCAGGCCGGCGCAGGCCGTAGCTGTTCGTGCCCCGATTGTTGGACC
>JAJPJC010000493.1 GCA_021324445.1 Isosphaeraceae bacterium | reverse complement strand
GAGTACTACACCGTGGACGAGGGTGACCTCACCCTAATCCCGACTGCCGAGGTCCCGGTGACAAACCTCCATCGGGAGGAGATCCTGAGCATCGAGGATCTGCCCATTTACAATGTCGCCTACTCGGCGTGTTTCCGGCGCGAAGCCGGCGCGGCTGGCCGCGATACGCGGGGACTGATCCGGGTTCACCAGTTTGAAAAGGTCGAGATGGTGAAGGTGGTAACGCCGGAGACCTCCTCAGACGAGCTGGAGCGACTGGTCGCCGACGCTGAGGATGTCCTGCAGCGGCTCGGCATTCCTTACCGGGTGATGCTCCTGTGCACGGGAGATCTTGGATTCACTGCCGCGAAGACCTACGACATCGAGGCCTGGTTCCCGGGTCAGGGGCGCTACATCGAGATCTCGTCGTGCAGCAATTGCGGGGACTTCCAGGCCCGGCGGGCGAATATCCGCTTCCGACGCGGGCCGTCCGAGCGTCCCGAGTTCGTTCATACCCTCAACGGCTCGGGACTGGCGATCGGTCGAACACTCGCCGCCGTTCTGGAAAACTACCAGCAGGCGGATGGAAGCGTGATCGTGCCGGAGGCACTCCGTCTGTATATGGGGGGACGGACGGTCCTCGCCCCGGCCTGATGCCCCACCGGCCCGCTTTTGACAACCGAATGCTCACGGGCTATAATAGATGTGTCACCGCGGGGTGGAGCAGTGGAAGCTCGTCGGGCTCATAACCCGAAGGTCGTTGGTTCGAATCCAACCCCCGCTACCACGTCTGATCGGCGATCCTGAGCAGCAGCCAGGATCGCCGTACTGTTTCTCCCGGGGTACAGCCACGACACACGAGATCGTCGACCAGCTCCGCCAGTCGCTTATCCGATGCAACCTGATGGGAAGCCGCCTTATCGTCGCCGTGTCCGGCGGTCCTGACTCGGTTGCACTCGCTCACGGCATCGCCGCACTGCGCGATCCTTTGGGACTCGAGGTCCATCTCGCCCATGCTAATCACCATCTCCGCCCCGAGAGCGATGCCGACGAACAGTTCGTGGCCGGGCTAGCCAGCCTGCTGGGCCTTCCGCTGACAATTGGTCAGCTGGACGTGCGGCGCGCAACGCGTCACGGACGCGGAATCGAGGAGGCGGCCCGACGTGAGCGCTACCGTTTTCTTGCCCGTCTTCAGCAGCAGCTCGGTGCGGCCGCGGTTGCCGTGGGGCATACCGCTGATGACCAGACCGAGACGCGCCTGATGCACTGGCTTCGTGGCAGTGGGCTCTCAGGGCTCATCGGGATGCGGGAGGACAACTGCTTGCGCTTGCCGGGAGAGCCGCCCGTGCGGCTCGTGCGTCCACTCTTGAAGACCTCCCGCCGCGCGACCGAGGAATACTGCCGCCAGCACGGTCTGACCCCGCGCCTCGACGATACCAACCTCGACCGCACCTACACGCGCAACCGGCTTCGACACGACGTCGTCCCCGTCCTCCGGGCGCTGAACCCTCGTCTCGATCTGACCCTCGAGCGCCTGGCCCGGATCGCAGACGAGGCGGACCACTTCATCGCAACAGAGCTCGAGCGCCGCCTCCCGGCTCTCGTTCAGCCGATCGATTCGGGCTGGCTGATCGCGCGCGACCGCTGGCACGATCTCCCTCCTGCCCTCAAGCGGGCCTTACTCCGACGCGCGGCCGATGCGGTGACAGGCGACCGCGATGTGCTCGACGCCACGAATGTGGAGCAGGGAATGCACGCCGCCGACAGCTGGCCGGCCGGCCGCACCTTGCATTGGCCCAGGGGGCTCATCCTCCGCGTTGAGCGGGAGCACCTGGTGATTGGAGCCGCGGCCCCTCCCGCGCCCCCCCTGTCCGCCCGCGAGATCCCTCTCGCCACCGTAACAGCCGAGCCACTAGTCCTCGAGTTGGGTCCGGTTGCCCACCTTGGCCCTCTGGGTACGACACAAGACGGGCAGCTCACCGTTCGCCGCACCCATTCACCATGCTCCGCGCCGGATGCCGATCCCTGGCACTGTGATCTCGATCTATCGTCAGTCGAGGGATCGGTGCTCCGCGTCCGTTCCCGCCGCGATGGTGACTGGATGATGCCCGAAGGAGCACCGGGTCGGAAGAAAGTGCATGATATCCTTATCGAGGCATCCGTTCCACGCCGAGACCGACCGCGCGTCCCCGTCGTTGAGACCGCCAGTGGGATCGCCTGGCTTGCCGGCGTCCGGCGCGACCGGCGGTTCATCGCGCGACCGGAAAGCCGGACGGTCCTTTGCCTCAAGGTATCAGGGAGCGAGAGCGCGGTCACGGGAGAGGCCGCCCTGCGGGAGAGTACTGTATGCACCCCCTAAATGACGATATCGCTACCGTCCTCATCACCAGCGAGCAGTTGCAGAGTCGGATTGCCGAGTTGGGGCGTCAGATCACCCGCGATTATGCCGGTAAGGACCCCCTGCTCGTTGGGGTTCTCAAGGGTGCCATCATGTTCATGGTCGATCTGGCCCGCCAGATCGACCTGCCGGTGGAGATTGACTTCATGGCCGTATCCAGCTACGGCGCAAGCACAGAGTCCCTCGGCGTGGTTCGGATCTTGAAGGACCTGGACCGGGCGATCGATGGACGTCACGTGCTGGTCGTCGAGGATATCGTTGATACTGGCCTGACCCTCCGCTATATCCTCGATAATCTGCGCGGGAGGTGCCCAGCGAGCCTGCGCGTCTGCAGCCTGCTGCGAAAGCAGAAGGCACGGGACGTCGGCCCGCCGATTGATTACGTTGGGTTCGAGATCCCTGACCGGTTCGTTGTCGGCTATGGCCTGGACTACGCAGAGCTGTACCGGAACCTGCCGTACGTGGGCGTGCTCCGCCCCGAGGTGTACCGGGCAGGCTCGGATTGAAAAGCGGCCCCGTTCTGCTATAATCCGTGCTAGGGGGCCGAATCCGCACGGGGACACCGAGGTCGGTTAATGGATGCGAAGTGGCTGAAGAATAGCTTTATTTATCTGCTGAT
>JAJPJC010000167.1 GCA_021324445.1 Isosphaeraceae bacterium | reverse complement strand
TCTTCCCAGCAGCCCCGCGGGGGCGACAGTCACCCCTGTCGCCCCCGCGGGGCTCTCCCAAGGGGAGAGAGGCGCCGGAACGGTCCCAGGGGCTGACGCCCCTGGCTATTCACCACCGCCCCCATTCGGGGGCTCAGATCCCTTTCGGAACAGACTCTGACCCGGACCGAGCCGGTGAGGCTCTTGGTCTCTCATCGCGTCGGACGTTCACCCGATCGCATCTGATCTTCCTTGAGCCAGCGGAGGACCTCGGGCATGCAGGCGACAGGCCCGGGGTCGGGGAAGAGCAGGGGGGCGCGGATCAGCTCGGCGTGGTTGGCGTGGAGCGTGACGTGGTCGGCGACGCCGGCGAGCCGGGTGCGCGCCACGGCGATGCAGCCATCCCCGGTGCCGTCGGTCAGCTCGTCGAGCAGCTCGGGCAGGTCGGCCGCGGCCGCCTGCGTCAGCCGGCCGAAGATGCCGGCATTGCGCGTCACCAGGTCGATCCGCGCCTCGATCCGGGCGCGGCCGTCGCGGGTCAGGAAGCCGCTGTCGCCGGCCACGATATGATAGGGAATACCCCGCCGCCGCGGCCGGCGGTTCAGGTTCGTGAGCAAGGCACTGCCCGGGAGCATGTCCTGCGCCGCCTGGCCCAGCCCGTCCGCCAGGTGCAGCATCGCCTTCGAGGTCTTCTTATCGTTGATCGATTGGAGACCGTTCATAAGCTGGATGATCGTCTGCACCCGCGCCAGGTGCGAGCCTTGATTCACCGGGGCAATCAGGATCAGCGACGAGACGTCCTGCCCCCAGGTGGCGTCGTCCTCGACCAGCGACCGCGCCAGCAGCGCGCCCATCGAGTGGGCCACGATCGCCCAGGGGAGCTGGTCCCCGGTCTGCCGGCGGAAGGCGGCCCAGTCGCGCGCGAAGGCGGTACACGATTCCTCGATCCGGCGGTTGAACGGATAGTCGTAGGTCACGATCCCATAGCCGGCGTCTTGCAGCCAGGGGATCATGTGGACAAACCCGCCCGAGGAGGAATTCAGGCCGTGGACCAGGCAGATCGTCGGCCGCGCCGGGTCGTTGGGCCGGTACGACGCGAGGGCGCGCATCCCATAGCGCTCGCGGTGGCGCGCGGCGTCCGTGGCGCGGTCGGCCAGCTCGCGGAGCCGGCGCAGCCACTCGGCACGACGCCCCGCGGTCAGGATCCGATCATCGACCGTCAAGACCATTGCACCCGGCCGGAACTGGATCTCAACCTCAGGGCCAAGGCACTCCTGGAGCAACGTCCTGGTCAGCCCGCGTGAGAGCCCCTGGGTGGACAGCGTCAGGCTGGCCGCGGGCCGATCGAACGGCACGCCGCTGGCCTGGGCCAGCCGCGCGACGATCTCTGCAACCTCCACGTCTCCCGCCTGGCCGATCGGGATCTCGACGGACCGCACGGCCATCGCCTGAGCCGATCCCGCGAGCATCATCAGGACGATCCCTGCCCACCTCCTGCTGGCGCATTCCATGACGAAGCGGTCTCCTTGCGATCGATGTCCCCGACCTCACCCACGCGTCTTCCAAGCTGACGCAATCCAGCGCGAACCGCAAGAGAAGATGACGTGTCCGGCGGCCATCGGCTACGATCGACGAAACGAGTCCCCAGATCGTCGCACAGCCCTTGGAGGAGACCGATCATGCTTTATGCCGTCACCGTGGAACCGTTCAACGCCATCTGCTTCGTGTCCGAACGCCCCGACGACAACCCGTGGGAAGTCCAGGAGGGGGTCGGGCTCGACATCCCTTTCAACCTCACCAAAGGGCCATCGGATGGCGAGGACGCCTGGCCCATTCTCTGCATCTCAACCTCCGATCCCAGGTATTACAAGCTGTTCAAATACCGGAGGGACATTGACCCCGCCCAGTTCCGGCCGGTGGAGCGGCACTTCGGCGGGCTTTTCTCCAAGCCCACCTGGGAGCGATTCGCGAAGCTTGCCGCCCGTGAGGGCGCGATCCGTGACTCCGATGGCGATGAGCCACCAGGGGCGACGGAAGAGGCTGTCGCCATGATCAAGCGAGGAGGTTGAATGTGGCGCGGATCATCGTCCTGGACTCCGGTCCGCTCGGGGAAGCCTGCCGCAAGCGCGGCCACCCGGATGTAGAACGGCTAACGCTTTGGCTTCAGCACGCCAAGGCCAATGGGGCGATCGTCGCCATTCCCGAGATGGCCGACTATGAGGTGCGTCGCGGTCTGTTCCTGAGCGGAGCGATTGAGGGTATCAAGCGTCTCGATGACCTGAGGGAAGAGTTCGGGTTCTACATCCCGATTTCGACCGCCGCGATGCGCAAGGCAGCCGAACTCTGGGCCGACGCGCGGCGGAAAGGTATCGCGACCGCCGATGACAAAGCGATCGACGCCGATGTGATCCTGGCCGCGCAGGCGCTCCTCTTCACCGGCCTTACCGATGAGCTGGTCGTGGCGACTTACAACGAGGGGCATCTCTCGCGATATGTCCAGGCCCACCACTGGGATAACATCACTCCCTGACGCCGGTCCAAAACGGGAGTTGATCATCGCCCCACTTCTCGTCCCGGGGGCGGTCACTCACTCCACCGTCACACCATCCCCGCGGCGGACCCGTCCGCCCCGGTGCACGGAAGCCAGGACACCGACATTCCCCCGGTTCTGCTGGACGACCGTCCGGAGGACGTTTGGATCCTTGGGCAGATCCCCCTGGCTCAACGTCGTCATCACGCATCGCGGGCAGGGATCGGTGATGCGGAGGCGTACCTCGTCCCCGATCGCGAGGGTGCGACCGACCCAATCGTTCTCCGGGAAGCCCTCGACCCCGTCGGAGACCGCGACGACAAGATTCGGCCGGAAGCGGCGGAGATCGAAGCGGCTCTGGGGGCTCACCGAGTGCAAACGGTCGAGCGTCGCCGTCGTGACCAGGTGGACGACGGCGGCGTCGAAGAACGTTCCCGGGGGCAGCTTGACCTCGAAGACGGCATCGGGGCTCTCGAGCCAGTCGTAGTCGGGCCAGTAGCCCTCGATCCGAGGGGCATCGCCGGCCGAGGACGCCAGCCGGACCGGCCGGCCGACGACCGCGGAGAGGCGCTCGTCGAGGCCGGGCTCGTCGGTCTGGACCGTCGCCCCGTCGGGGAGGGTGATCCGGGCCGGCGGGATCGGGCCGTCATCGGAGGGCGGCCCCACGAGCTCGGCCTGGAACTCGAAGAGATTGCCCCATTTGCGGGGGTTCTTGGCGCTGACCACCCTGCCGGTCTCAACGTCGATCAGGGCATAGGCCCGATCGCCCCGCAACCCCCGCTCGCTGACCATGGTCGCGTCAAGCTCCTCGCCCAGCATCGATTTGACCGGATACCGCCAGAGCGCGACGAGGGAGCCTTCCGGGTTTGCGCCGTTGCTTGCCATGAGCGTCTCCTGACCTGATGAAGCTGGGACGGCTACCTTGTGGGCAATCGCCTCTATCATACCCGGTTCGCGTCGGGCCAGGGCCGTCGTTCTTGCCCCTCTTGAGACATCCTGCGAGAATCGGGGGGTCTTCGGCGACGTCCGCAACCGGGCGAGGACCCGGGCCTCGCGGTGGATCTCGCCGAGGGGTGTCGAAGATCGTGCCCCGTTCCGTTCCCCCGGTCCTTGGTTTCCGGGGGCTTCGATGCCACCGGCACCGGGGAGATGACGGCCGATGACGCCCGCCCGATGGCGCCAGATCGTTGCCTTCTTCGAGGCGGCGCAGCGGCTCGAACCGGCGCGGCGATCGGAGTGGCTCCAGCTCGCTTGCGGCCTCGACGACGACCTGAGGGTCGAGGTCGGCAAGCTGCTCGCCCACGAGCAGCGGCTCGGTCAGGACACATGGGCCGGGCCGCCGCCAGGTGCCGGCAGCGACGCGCCGGCCATCGAGACGATCGCCGGCGCCGATCCACCGGCTGCTCCGCGAAGTCCCGCGGCCATCTCCGAATCGGTGCGCCTGGGGTTGACTGAAGCCGAGCCGAGCGGGCGGACCGTCGTCGCGGCAGGCTTCACGCCCAGGTCGGCGATCGCCCCCCGGGAGGATGAGCCACCGCCTTCCGAATCCCAATCCGTGTCCAGGCAGCGGCTCCGCGCCTTGGCGATGTGTTATCTCGGTCTGACGGTGCTGCTCCTCGTGTGGAGGAACCTTGCCCTGCGGAATCCCGATCCGGTGCTGACGATCCTCAACGGGGCCGTCATGCTGGCACTGGGGTGGCTGATCGTGCGGCTCTCGGGCCGTCGGCCGCTGGCGCCGGGTCGGCTCCGGGCGATGGAGCTGGCCCTGATCGGCGTCCTCGCGGGCATGGTCGCCGTCTCACATTACCGAAACCTGCTGGCGCATTCCCTGCGTGACGACGCGATCGTCGCGCAGCTCGTGATGCAGCACACCGTGCTGGTCATCTCGGTCCTGATCGTAAGCTACGGGATCTACGCCCCGAGGAGCTGGCTCCAGGTTGCGGCCGTGGTCACACTCCTGGCATTGCTGCCGTACGCGACCCTGGGGGTCCTGCAACTCCATCATCCCGAGGTCATGACCTGGCTGAGGCAGCTTCCATCCGGTGCCTGGATCACGCCGTTCTTCTCCTCCGGCTTCGACGCGACGCTCCTCCTGGTCCTGGCCGCGGGCTCGACATACGCGACGTACAAGACCAACCGGCTGCGCCGGCAGGTCGTCGCCGCCAGGAGGCTGGGACAGTATCACCTCGGACCGCGGATCGGCGCGGGGGGGATGGGTGAGGTCTACATGGCCGAGCACCAGTTCTTGAAGCGGCCCTGTGCCCTCAAGCTGGTGCACCCCGATTGCCAGGCCGATCCCAAGGTTCTGGAGCGATTCGAGCGCGAGGTTCGCCTCACGGCCACGCTCTCGCATTGGAACACCGTCGAGATCTACGATTACGGCCGGAGCGAAGACGGGACCTATTATTACGTGATGGAATATCTGCCTGGACTGAGCCTCTCGGAGATGGTCCAGCGCTACGGGCCGCTCCCGCCCGAGCGCGTGGTCTACCTGCTGCGGCAGGTCTGCATGGCGCTCCGCGAGGCCCATGCGGCCGGATTGGTCCATCGCGACATCAAGCCGTCGAACATCATCGCCGCGCGGCGCGGCGGGCTGGACGACGTGGCCAAGCTCCTCGACTTCGGCCTGGTCTTGCCCGGGATGCTGGACTCCGGGCGTGACCTGACCGCCTGGGGAAAGGTCGTCGGCACGCCCGCGTTCATGGCGCCGGAGCAGGCCCGCGGCGGCGGACGGGACGTCGACGCGCGGAGCGATCTCTACTCGCTGGGCGCCGTCGCGTATGCCCTCTTGACCGGTAGACCACCCTTCGACGACGACGACCCGATGCAAGTCATGATCGCTCATGCGCGCGATCCGGTCGTCCCCCCCTCACAGCTTCGCCCCGACATCCCGGAGGACCTGGAACGCGTGGTGCTGCGCTGCCTGGCCAAGGACCCCGCCGATCGATTCCCCGGCGCCGAGAGCCTGGAACAGGCCCTGGCGGAGTGCGCCTGCGCCGAGCGCTGGAACGCGAAGCGGGCCGCCGAGTGGTGGCTCCAGGTCGCTCAACCCGCGGCGGCGACACGCCCGGGAGGCCAGGACTGATCATCCCGATCCCGGCACCAGCCGTTGGGCTGGTCCGCGTCGCGACGTCGCGACACGGCGATGACTCCAGACAACGAAGCCCAACACCATCCAATGACCCGGACTAGGGTTGGATTAAGGACGAGGATGACCTCGATCCAGCACATCTACTTCGAACGGGCAAACCCGTCGTGAGGCGGGGACGCAAAGCCATGGGGCCGAGGGAGGGTCAACGTCCCTCTCGGCATGCCAGGTTGCCGATGGATTGAGCGCGAAGCCAAGCGGATCGTCGGCCAGTTGGAGCCAACGGTTCAGCATCTACCACTTGGTCGATGATCTCAGACCAGAAGGCAGTCTGCGTGATGCCCGTCGTTTCGCTCAGGAATCCGGCTGATCCACCCGCGGGTGGAACCGGTCTGCTCTGGGAAGTCCACGTTGGTCGCGTCCCATCACCTGGGAGTGTCGCGCGGGACCTCACCGCGCCGCACCTCGGGCCGGCATCCGAGCTCGGCTCGGACCACGACCGGTTCTCGGTCGCTGTCGGCGTGTCCGGTCAAGTCTTCTGCTCCGGTCACATTCGCATCGGGAGAACGTCATGAAATCCCTTCTACGCTGGTTCGAGAGGCGGCGGCGGGTGGATCGCGCACACAAGAGTCTTCGGCCGCGGCGGCGCCAGCCCGAGCTCGAGGCGATGGAGTCCCGCGTGGTGCTTTACGCGGCCACCGGTAACGCCTGGATGAACCCCGCGGTCGTCACGATCAGCTTCATGCCCGACGGCACCAGCCTCGCCGGCACCACGAGCAATTTGTTCTCGAGCTTCAACAGCAACCCCTACCTGGCCGGGCGATGGCAGACCGCAATGCTCCAGGCCGCCCAGCTCTGGGCGCAGCAGACCAACATCAACTTCGTCGTCGTCCCGGACGACGGCGCGCCCAGCGGCAGCGGGAACGACCAGGAGGGGGACCCCGGCATGGGCGACATCCGCATCGGCGGGTACAACTTCGGCAGCTCCACCCTGGCCTGGAGCTTCCAGCCGCCGCCGCAGAACAACTCCTCGCTCGCCGGCGATATCCTGTTCAACACCGGCATGCCCTTCAAGCTCGGCACGACCTACGACCTCTTCACAGTGGCCGCCCATGAGTTCGGCCACGCGCTGGGCCTGGGCGAGAGCAGCTCCAGCAGCCAGGCCATGGAGTGGCCGAGCTACACCGGTGTGAAGACGAGCCTGTCGTACGACGACATCGCCGGCATCCGGAGCATCTACAGCGCCAACGGACCACGCACGGCGGATTTCTATGGGGGGCTCAATTCCACGATCTCCACGGCGGCCAACGTGGATGGCTCGATCAACCAGACCGCGCTGACGGCGCTGGTCCCCAACCTCGACATCGCCACGGCCGGCCAGCCGGAATTCTTCAGCGTGGACGCTCCGATGGGCACCAACGGCACCATGCAGGTCTCGGTCCAGAGCCAGGGTCTGAGCCTGCTGGCGCCCAAGATGACGGTCTACGCCGCCGATGGCCAGACGGTCCTGGGTTCCGCCACCGGCGCCGGCCAGTACGGCACGACGCTCACGGTGAACCTGTCCAACGTCACTGCGGGCGAGCGATTCTACGTCGAGGTGCAAGGCGCCAACAACACCCAGATGGGCACCGGGAATTACGCCCTGGGCCTGAGCTTCAACGGGGCGGCCGTGCCCACCGAGGCCTCGCCCATCATCACCTACCCCGACGGCACCCCGGCGCACTCGGGGGGCGGGATGCCGAACAATCCCCTGCCCAGCGACGAGATCATGGTCAACTCGGCGCCGGCGATCCTGGGCATCACGACCAACACGGGAGTCAGCATCTCCAACGGCATCACCAATTGCAATCAGATCTCGATCACGGGGGTCGCGCCCCAGAACGAGACGATCACGGTGTCCATCAACGGGACCGCGGTCGGCACGACGGTCTCCGATAATAACGGCAACTGGACGTTCAACAACACCGGGACGACCCTCGCCGACGGCACCTACACCTTGACCGCCATGGCGACCGACCCGGCCGGGAATGTCAGCGCCCCGTCCTATCCCTATGGGATCACCATCGACACCACGCCGCCGCCCGCGCCGGCCATCGGCGGCATCGTCGCCGGCACCGCCACCAGCAGCACCGGCGCGACCACCGCCGACAACACGCCCTTCTTCTACGGCACCGCCCAGCCCTACAGCCAGGTCTCGCTGTTCCAGGGCCTGACGCTGCTGGGCACCACGGCCGCCGACGGCAACGGCAACTGGAACTTCGAGGACACCACGGACAGCCTGCAAACCGTCGGCCTTTACAGCTTCACCGCCCTGTCCACCGACATGGCGGGCAATGCGAGCCCCGCGTCCGCGGCGTACTATGTGACCATGATCATGCCGCCGTCATCGGCGCCGAGTGTCAGCGTCTCGACCGCGGGCCTCGCGACGAGCAGCCTCGCCAGTGTCAATGCCTTCGGAGCGGCCGCCGGCTACGCCGTTCTCGACGAGGGATCAAGTAACTACGGACTCCAGCTCACCGCCGGCATGATCAACGGCAATGTCGGGGTTGGCAACACGGGGAGGGCTTCCAACGGATTGCTTTCGATCCTCAATGGCAACATCTCCTTCGCGGCCGCCAACACGGGCCAGTTCTCCATCAGCCGGTTCCTCAGCACCGTCACCGGCGGGACCAACTATAGTGTTGCCGCCGTGACGTCGGCTCTCAGCTCCATCAACGCCCTCAACACCCAGCTCGGCAGCGAAACCGGGACTCCCATCGCCATCAGCGGGAACACCACGATCAATGCCAGCGCCGGCGTGCTCGATGCCAATGGCAACCGCGTCTTCACCGTGACGAGCTTCTCGACCACCAGCAGCAACGTCTTGACGATCAATGGCGATGCGGCGGGCGACAACGTGGTCTTGAACTTCACCAAGGGCGTGTCGTTCAACAACCAGGTCGTGCTCTCCGGGATCACCCCCGACCAGGTCATCTATAACTTGGTCGGGGGCAGCAACCTGGTCGGCGGACCCGCCCTTCAGATCAACAACAATGCCTGGAGGTCGCTCTCGAACATCGTCCAGGGCGACTTCCTGGACCCGAATGGCCCGATCTCTGTGAACAACACCCGCCTCACCGGGCGCGTCTTCGGCGGCGGCAGTTACAGCATGCAGATCGGCGCCGGCACCACCATCACCACCCCGCTGTCGTCCGTGATCAATAACTCGCCGACCACTCAAGTGTACGGAACCATCGCCACGCCCACCTTCAGCGGCGTCGCGACGGCGAACTCCCAGGTGGCGGTGCTGGAGGATGGGATGATCATCGGCACAGCCACCGCGAACGCCGCCGGCAATTGGACCTTCACCTGCAACGCGCTGACCAGCGGTCTCCATCGGATGTCCTTCATGGCGGTGAACCAGCTCGGCGTCTTCAGTGCCGTGGCCGACCCCATGACGATCCAGGTGTAACGCGTCAGTGTTCTTCGTCGCTTCGCTCGGGGGTTCGGTGTTCGGCAACGATCTTGGACACGGGAAGCATTCGCCGAACACCGAACACCGAACACGATCGAATCCAGGGCCTTCACCCATGATCGTCGCCAAGCGGAAACCGGCTGGTCCGCGAGCCTCGCGAAGCCCATCGCGGCTGTGGCCTTCGCGCCGAACCGCGACGCGGCCGCGGTTCGAGCGGCTCGAGTCGAGGAGTCTCCTGGCCGCGGCTTCCGGTCTCACGCCGGCCCAACTGGCGCACGAGACCCTGGACCACGCCCTCGACCTGGGGCATATCAGCAGCGGCGCCAACGTCCTGGAGCAGGGCTCGATCGGCAATGGCCCCGAGGGCGCCGCCGACGTGGAGTGGTATAGCTTCACGGTCGATCAGCCCGTCCAGTTCAGGGCGGAACTCACCCCAACCGTGCCGGGCTCCTCGTTCCGGGGGGTCCTGAGCCTGTTCAACAACGATCCCTACGACACCTGGAGCCCGTGGTCTCCGCCGGACGACGGCGGGGACCCGTACAACCCGGACGGCAATCGCCTCCTGGAACAAGTGGATGCGACCTCCGGTCGCGGCGGCGCCACCCTCGATCGACTCCTGGGCCAGGGGACGTACTACCTGGCCGTCAGCGGCTACGGGAACTTCTCTTTCCATCCGTTGCTGGCCGGCAGCGGCCTGCCGGGGAGCACGGGCGCTTTCGACTTGCAGCTCAGCGTCGTCGACGCCGCGCTCGGCTCGGCCACCGGGCCGACCGTCCTGACCGCCGATCCGCCTGGCCTGAGCAGCGATCCCGCCGTCGAGGCCGCCCTGACCAGCTCTCCCCTGGCATTGCGGTTCGACCTGAGCGGCCCGCTCGATCCCGGGACCATCGTCCCCGGCCAGACGGTGCAGTTGCTCTACAGCCCTACGGGGAACTTCAGCCAGGATGGTCAGGAAGTCCCGATCACGTGGAACTTCTCCACTGCGATCGAGGACCCACCTCCGCCACCCGGCTGGAATGTCATCCAGCATTACGAAGGTCTCAACGAGCTTCAGCTCTTCCCCACCAGCCCCCTGGGACTGGGCCACTACGAGGTGATCCTCACCGGGCAGAGCGTCAACGGTTCGCTGGCCCTGGCTGATCTCAATGGAAATGACCTGGGCGCGGATGCCGGCCACCCCCAAGGTCAGAACCTCGTCTTCGCGTTCCAGGTGACTGGAATCGAGGGTCGCACCGGTGCCGCGGCCACGGCCGACGACACCGCGGCTACTGCCCAGAACCTGGGTGACGTGACCTCCGCCGGGCTGGTGCAGGTCGCCGGCACGATCGGTGACGACCCGTTCTACAACCCTGCCAACTCCCCCGACCCATCCAATCCCGGCCCCCTCGACAATCCCGCTAACCAGGTGGACATGTACCGGTTCACCGTCACGGGGACGGGGACGTATTCGCTCGTGGCCGAGGTCTTCGCCGGGCGGATCGGCTCGCCGCTGGACCCCGGCGTCAGCCTGTTTCAAGTCGAACCCAACGGTCAGCTCCAGTTCCTCGCGGGGAACAACAATACGTATGACCCCGTGGTGGCGGACGACGGATACTCGACGCCGCTGTACACCGACTCGGCTCTGTACGCCAGCCTGACGGCCGGGGAGTACTGCCTCGCCGTCGCCAGCGGCTCGAACACGCCTTCGCCCCTGGAGGGCCTCCCTGAGGGGAGCCTCGGCCTGTTCAACCCCAACGTCTCGCACAGTGGCACCGACGGCTCCAGCACGGGCCCATACGTCCTGAATCTGCTCGTGCAACCGGCCCCGGCTCCCCCCCACGTCGTGGCGACCAACCCGGCCCCCGGGACGACCCTCTCTCAGCCACCGACACAACTGACCGTCCGGTTCAGCCAGCCGGTGAACGTCGAGCAACTGGCCTACCAGACGTTCGATGTGACCTCCCAGGACATCGTCTCGGGGGTCTACATCCAGGGTGCCGACGGGACCAAGTACTTCCCGCGCTTCGTGTCCTATGACACTGCGGACAATTCGGCCACGTTCGTCATGCTCGATGCCTTGCCCAACGGCGATTACCAGCTCCACCTTTCCGGCAGCGCGGGGGTCGCCGACCTGGCGGGAAGTCCGCTCGTCGGCAACGATCCCAGCGGCGACTACGTGGTTCGCTTCACGGTCGATGCACCCGCGCCGGGCAACACGGGGAACCCGCTCGAGCAGACGGACCAGGGGTCCAATACCGACATCGGCCATCCCCAGGACCTTGGCGTCCTCTTCCCGGAAGAGCTCGCGGCCGGAGTCACCGTCACCCGCGATTTCAGCCAGGATCCCAGCCAGGCCCCACAGGATACCGCGGACTTCTACCAGTTCCAGGTCCTGATGAATGAGTTCTACGCCATCACGCTCACGGGCGCTGACCTGCCCGCCGGCGCCAGCTTGACGCTGACCGATCCCTCGGGCCGGAGTGTGCCGGTGACCCCAGGCCTTCCGACCCAGCTCAGTGCCCAGCTTGCCCCGGGGACCTATGTGCTGGAGGTCAGCGGCTGGAACCAGGATCAGGCGGCCGACCTCTCGTACCAGGTCAGCTTCAATCTCGTCTCCCAAAATGACAACGCGCCCCCCTTGGTCTCGGGCCCGGCGCCCGCGATCGCGATCCAGCTCTACAGCGCGGCGTCCCCGGGTCAGCAGGGGTCCGGCGGTCAGCAAGGGTCCGGCGGTCAGCAAGGATCCAGCGGTCAACAGGGGTCGGTCAGTCCGCCGACGCCGGTCAGTCCGCCGACACTGGTCAGTCCGCCGACGCTGTCGAGCGGAACCGATCCTGCACCACCGGTGTCGACCCCGGACCACGCCGACTTGACGATTGCGGTACCCTCCCAGCTCCAGGGGAGCCAGATCTTCGCCGGTGCGTCCCCGACCAGCCTGGTCGCCCTGGCCACCAGCTCGATGGGCGGCGTGATCGGCCCTGAGGCTTCGCAAGGGGGCTCGAGCTCGCCCGTTCAATCTGCGGCCGCTCCGCAGTCCGCGGTGACCACCGGATTGATGGTGCGTGGTACGATGTTCCCCCTCGCCGGATCGACCGAGAATGTCGATGCGATTGCGGGGGGCCCGGCAGGAGTCGAGGGGGAAACGACGAATGTCGAGCTGCCGAGGCTCGCTGCCGCCTCCGCTGGCCTCATCGATCCCGTGAGCTGGCTCATGCGGTCGGTCAGCGAACTGTTCAACCTCTGGGAGATGAGCCCACCACGGCCGTCCCCCTCCGAGAATGCTGCTGGGGTTGTGACGATCCCGGCGGTCGGCGTGGCCGGCCAGGAAGTCAAGGGCTCGGAAGTCGCGGATCTGCACCGAGCGTTCCGAGGCGATGCAGGCCCCGATCGGTCGGATTGGGAGCGGGCCTGGGTGATCATCCTGACCTGCATCGGGATCGGCACCGAGGCGACCGCGCGATATCGAGGATTCGGCAGCCGGAATCCGCGCCGCGGGGAACGGTCGGGCCGTGCCCCCCTCGGTCACGCACGGAGTTCCTCGTGGAGTTCCCCTTCGAGGACCATGCCACGGTTCCCGCTCACCCGGCGTCGGGGCGACTTGCGACCCGGTTCGCTGGTGACCGCGGCCAAGGTTCCGGTGGGCAAGTAAGGAACCATCGGACCAGAGCCACGTTGCTCCGATTCCTGCGAGCATCATGCCGGCACCGATCGCGGCAGGCCGGACTCCGGCAGCAGACGACGAGTCAAGAATGCGGAGGGATGGGGAGGGTTGAGGGATGAGCGAGCGATCGGGTCCGGAGCATGACGGTCGGACCTGGCGAATGCGGTCGCCCGAGCTCAGCCCGGGAGAGGTTCACGGTCCGAACCAGGATCGGCTCGCCGAACCGGAGGAGGACGGAGCGGAGGTATGCCTCCCTTCGCCGGAGCTCGACCGCGAGCGGAAGCCGGTCGAGCCGACCATCGTCCCCGACGCGGCCAGCTTGCTGGTCGCGGAGGTCTTCCAGCGTCGGAGTCGAGGTGAACCGCCCCGGGGCACCGGCGGCCAGGGCGGCGGTTCTCAGGAGGGCCGCGCCCCAAGGAGCCGGATGCAACACCAGTACCTCATCCGCACGCTGGGCGGGAGGAGACTGGACCACGACCGCCGGTTGCGGCTGCCCAGCGAGGGCGACGAGCTGTTCGGCTTTCGCCTCCGCCACCAACTGGGCCGCGGGGCATTCGCCAGCGTGTATCTCGCCGAGCAGCGCGACCTGGCCTGTCGGCCCGTGGTCCTGAAGGTCTCCGCCGCCGAGGGGTCCGAGCACCAGACCCTGGCCCGGTTGCAGCACACCAACATCGTGCCGATCTTCTCCGTGCACGAGGACCCGAAGACCGGGCTGCGCGCTGTCTGCATGCCCTACTTCGGCGGGGCCACCCTCTCCAGTATCCTGGAGCCGCTCTGGAACGGGCCGGCACCACCGACCCTGGGCGGGCAACTGGTCGAGGCCCTCGAGACGGTCGGCTCCGCGGCGGTGCCGGCCGCGGGCGAACAGCCGGAGGGTGGCGAGCCGTCCGGATCAACGACCGCGACGCCGCCCCGCGCGGCCCAGACGCCCCTGGCTCTCTGGCGTGGACTCAGCTACGACAAGGCGGTGGGTTGGATCGTCGCCCAACTGGCGGAGGGACTCCATCATGCCCATCAGCGGGGGATCCTCCACCGGGACATCAAGCCCGCGAACATCCTGATCAGTGCCGAGGGGCAGCCACTCCTGCTGGATTTCAACGTGGCCCAGGAGATCGCCTCCAACACCGTCCAGGCCATCCTCGGCGGGACGGTGGCCTATGCGGCCCCCGAACACCTCGTGGCCTTGCGGGACCGGACCTCCGACCTGATCGGGCGCGTCGATCAGCGGTCGGACCTGTACTCGCTCGGCCTGGTCCTGGCCGAGATGTTGACCGGCCAACGCCCATTCGAACAGGGTGGGAGCTATTCGGCACTCACCACCCAGATCGAAACCATGGCCATCGAGCGCGGCAAGAGTGCGCCCTCCTTGCGACAGCTCCGCCGGGATCTCCCCTGGAGCCTGGAGAGCATCGCCCGCAAATGCCTGGACCCCGATCCGGCACGGCGCTATCAGCAGGGAGACCATCTGGCCGACGACCTGCGCCGCTTCCTGGACGATCGCCCGCTGCGCTATGCCCCGGAATTGAGCCAGGTGGATCGGGTCCGGAAGTTCGCCCGCCGCCATCCGCGGCTGACGACGTCGGGTTCCATCCTCATGGTGGCGCTGGCGCTGCTCGGGGTCGTCGGAGCGGCGCTGATCGCCGCCCGAGCGCACCTGGCCGAGGCCAGTACGCAACTGGGGATAGCCCAGGCGGAGGAACGGAAACGGGCCCACGACGCCGGCACGGTCCGGGCCTTGTGTCTGGTCAATACGATCCTGGGACGGCACGACCACCTGCGTCAGGGGATCGCCGTGTGCGAGCAGACGCTCGCCCTGTACCAGCTCCCGGATGGGAGGAGCTGCCAGGAGCATCCCGATTGGGTGCGGCTGGCGCCGGCGGAACGCCACCAGCTCGCGGAGGACCGCCGCGAGCTCCTCCTCCTCCTGGCCGGGGCCCGCGTCCGCCTGGCTCAAAACGATCGGCCGACGTTGGTCGGCGCGCTGGCCCTGCTCGACGAGGCGGAAGCGATCCACGACCTGGCACCTTCCAAGGCGCTCTGGCTCGACCGCGCCCGCTACTGGAGCCAGCTCGGCGATCCCGAGCGGGCCCGAGAAGCCCGGGACCGGGCTGATACGATCCGGGCGTCCGACGCCCGCGACCACTATCTCCTGGCCATCTCCTACGCCCGCCATGGGGGCCAGGAGGGATACACCAGGGCGATCACCGAGTTGAACGAAGCCCTGAGTCTGCAACCGCGGCATTACTGGTCCGCGTTGCAGCGGGGGATCTGCCGCATGGAGCTGGGCGAGTCGGCCCAGGCGCTGGGGGATTTCGGCACCTGCATCGGCCTCTGGCCCGAGCACCCCTGGGGCTATTTCAACCGGGGTTGCGTGCTCGACCGCATGGGCATGAAAGTCGACGCCATCCACGACTACTCGGCCGCCCTGAAGTGCGATTCCCACTTCGTGGCCGCCCTGGTCAACCGCGGCCTCGCCCGGGTGGAGCTCCGGGAGTATGGACCGGCACTGGCGGATTTTGACCAGGCGCTCGCCCTGGACGGTCCGGGCGACGCCACCCTCGCGGCCGGCCGCGGCCTGGCCCTGGAGGCGATGGGACGGCACGCCGAGGCCGACTCGGCCTTCCAGGCGGCGTTCACGATGGCTCCTGAGCCCGACCCGGCGCGGCTGCGACTCCGGTGGACCTACGGCTTCGCCGTCTCCGCCCGGCTGCCCCAGCAGGCGCAAGCGGCCTTCGATGACGTGCTCCGCCGGGATCCTCATCATCCCCAGGCCCTCTACGGCCGCGCGATGCTGGCGATGAGTCGCGGGGATCTCGCCCTGGCCCGTCGCTTCTTCGACCGGGCCCTGGAGGCGAACCCGAGTTTTGTCGAGGCGCGGCGCTATCGGGCCGTGCTCTTGTCCCGCCTGGGCGTTTGGGACCAGGCCACGCGCGATATCAACTGGTGCCTGGACCGCGAGCCTCGGTCCGGCGCGACGCTGTACGCGGCCGCGTGCGTCGCGGCCCGGGCGGCGGAAGCCGCTCCATCCCCGCGGGCCCTCAACCAGGCGTTCGAGCTGCTCGAGCGGGCCTGGGCGCTGGGCGCGGGACGGAACGCCCAGGACGACCCGGACCTGGCCGCGCTCAGGCGGGACCCCCGGTTTACTCCCCGGATCCCGACCACGCTCCGAGCGGACCATGGAGATTGATCGACTCCGTCCACCAACGTGGTGTCGGGGATTCCGTTTGGTTTGCCCTCAACGCCCCCGGGACGACGGAGTCCGCACCAAGCCTCCGGGTGATTGACTGGCGTTTCCTGGCCTAGACTTGGGGTGTGGATCAGGCGGGACGGGTCGCGATCGGCCGGTCCTGCCTGGGAGACTTGCCGGATCGGCCGGCTCGTGATGGGGGATGGCCATGAGAATCCAACCAGTCACTCAGCAGGTGGAGTCGCGACGGCCCCTATCCGGGACCTGCAAGAACGCCTGCCTGGTCCATATCTATCCGACCGGGTCGGCCATGGGGACGCGCCACCTCCTGGAAAAAGGCACGATGATCCTGGGTCGTGAGGACGAGTGTGACATCACCATCGCGGATTACTCGGTCTCGCGCCGCCATACGCGATTCGACCTGGACGTCGACGGCTATCTCGCCACGGACCTGGGCAGCACCAACGGCACCTTTGTCAACGACAAGCCCGCGTACCGGACCCCGCTGACCGATGGAGACTACCTTCGGGTCGGCAACTGCCTGTTCCGCTTCCTGGCCGGCGGCAACGTCGAGGCCGAATACCATGAGGAGCTCTACCGGCTGGCGATCATTGACGCCCTGACCGGCCTGTACAACAAACGCTACCTGATGGACTACGTTCAGCGCGAGCTCGCCCGCTCGGCGCGCTACGGACGGCCCTTGGGCTTGATCCTCTTCGACATCGACCATTTCAAGGTCATCAACGACACCATGGGCCACCTGGCCGGAGACTTGACGCTCCGTGAAGTGGCGGCATGCCTGGGGTCCGAGGTCCGCGGTGACGATCTGCTGGCCCGCTATGGTGGTGAAGAATTCGCGGCGGTCCTGACGGAATCCGACCAGGCCTCGGCGGCCGAGTTGGCCGAGCGACTCCGGCTGGCTGTGGAGAGCCACGCGTTCGCCTTTGAGGGTCGTCGCTACGCGGTCACGATCAGTCTGGGAGTGGCCTCGATCCAAGGGAACGAAGTGGTGTCTCCCCAAGAGCTGCTGCAGCGGGCCGACGACCGGCTCTACCGAGCCAAGCGCGAGGGCCGCAATCGCGTCGTCTCCTGAGCCGTCCAACCCGTCCGGCACAAAACCGTCCACTCCTGCCGCGCAGCCCGCCACCGGACTCAGGGACCGGCCCAGTCCGCACGGCCACGCCCACTTCGCGCGGCCCCAGGCCGCCACCTTGGCCGTCTCCAACGGTCGTGCCTCACGCCTGGGCGCCGACCTTGGCGAGGGTCTGCGCCTTCCTGACGATCTCGTCCTGGAACCGCGACGGCAGCTTCTGGTACTTGGTGGAACTCCATGCTGAAGCTCCCCGTCCCCTGGGTCATGCTCCTGAGGTCGTTGGAGTAGCCGACCATCTCGGCCACGGGGACTTCGGCGGTAATCACGCTGAAGCCGGCCCGCGATTCGGTCCCGAGGATGACGCCCCGCTTCGACGAGAGGGCTCCGGTGACCGGGCCCTGGAACTCGGTCGGCACCTCGACTTCGACCCAAGCTTCTTGGCGCACTGTCAGTTCGGTTGTCCCCGGAAAACTGAACTGCTCGGAAAATCAAACGGCATGATAAGAGGGTTGCGTGTTGATTATGAGGCGCAACATCCCCTTGTTCCCATCGTCCGTTCGGGGGCGGGCTGGAACCCGGGGATTCCGCCTCGCTCGACTCGCGGTTCCCGACATGGACCCCCCACCGGAGGACGACCGAAGGATCAACAATCTGCTCTGCGTGCTCCCCAGGGAGTGGGGGCGACACTCTGGGAGTTCGCAGCGGCGTCCGGATCAGACGGACACGCGGGCTCGAGGCACCAGTGTTCAACCGAGGCTGGGTGTGGCAACCCAAACCCCATCTCGCATGCTTCAGAGCGTAGCACTTACATGTATCGATGGTTGTGCTACGCTCGCCTCACTTGTCAATGAGTAAGATTATCATGTCTCAATTTCATCGCGGCGCAAGCCCTTCCATTCGGCATACCCCTGGACCGTGGTCCCGCGGTGTCCGGACGGCAAGTACCACGCCATCCGCGTCAATGACCGGGAGCGAATCCGACTAGTCTTCGACCTGGGCGTTTGGGTGGCGATTCAAGAACATCCGATCGGCGAGGCACCTGGCCTCGGCGACCATTTCGGATTCCGCCCCTCCGGGCCGTGGTTCCAGAAGGACGGTGACGATGCCATGTTTTTCGTCATGCTGGGCCTCGCCCACCCAACGGCCGGCGGAGTAGGCGACGGCACCCTTCGCCTTCACCCCGTGGTACACACGTCCCCGCTTGATAGTCGGCCGCCAGACCGATGTCTCGCCTCGGCGAACGTAGGTGACGGAGTATTCGACGCGCGTGCCCGGCTCCTTCTCGTCCTCACCGGCCTGCGAAGGTTCCTCCAGGTCGTCCTCCGGCACCTCGAACATTGTCGGCTCGTCCTGCCTGATCACGACCTGGACGAGGTAGATCCGCCGGCCGTGCGGTCCCAGGGGGCCGCGGTCCTCGATCACCTTGCCGGAGACCCGGCGCGGCCCGTAGAGGAAGGAGACCGGGTCGCCCACTCGGAAACGCGGCTTCCTTTTCTTTATGGCACTCATAAGCTAGCCCTCATGCGGGCCATGGCGGGCCCCCGATTAGGCTCCCCAGGTATGTCCGCATCACGCGATCGAACGTGCGGGCCAGGCGGTCGCACAGCCTCCGCCATCGGCGTACCTGGTTGAGCGTGAGGTTGGGTGGCGCCGCCGGGCTCACCGTCGTGAAATTCTGGTGCGCGATCGCGTTCCGCCAATCGTTGAGTATTCCCAGTTCCTTCATGGCCGCCTTGTTGTCCGCGAGAAGGCTATTGGCCTCGTCCCAGAAAGCAACGCCAAACCAACCGAAGTCGGAACCGAGGCTGCCGGCCTGGGCATTCCTGCTCTCCAACTGGCGGCCTTCGACGAACCGAATACCGTCACCGCTAGCCGTCATACCTAGATGATGAGGCTTTGATTGACTTAACCATCGCCGCTGCGAACCTGGTAGAATGACGGACTGTCTATCTGTCCAAGCGAGGCCCACGTTCCGGGCCAAGTTACCGGGGACGGCGAGATGGCGACAGTTACGTCCCCATTTCGGCTCTTTTCTAGCGATCTACCGAGCTTCCAGGCTCCCGAAGGCGATACAGTAACTGAGCCCGGGGTGCGGATACAGCAGGTTCTCGACCGCATATCTGTGGCCGGCCTCGTCGCCCCTCTTCACCTCCAGCCCGCCGGTCAGATGCGGCGGATGATGCGTCACCAAGGTCCGACGCAACGGGGACACCTTGATCCTCGGCGCCGACCGTGGGACCAAACCAACAAAGTCAACTGATATCCTGCCACTTCAGCTCCGGCATGATGCCGATGAAATCCATGAATAGGGGGTCGTCGGGCGGCAGCTCGACGCCTTCGAAGCGAATGGTGGGACCGATCTCGAAATGAGAGCCACTATCGATCGTGAAGAGGGAGCCACCAGGGGTGGTCGGGCGAGGCTCAAGTCGATCGGCGCATGCGGCCACGCCGCTCG
>JAJPJC010000237.1 GCA_021324445.1 Isosphaeraceae bacterium | reverse complement strand
TCTTCCCAGCAGCCCCGCGGGGGCGACAGTCACCCCTGTCGCCCCCGCGGGGCTCTCCCAAGGGGAGAGAGGCGCCGGAACGGTCCCAGGGGCTGACGCCCCTGGCTCTTCACCACCGCCCCCATTCGGGGGCTCAGATCCCTTTCGGAGTCGGGTAGGCGGCCGGCGAGGTACGTCACAGACGCCCTTTTCCATCCGCCCCCCGCCAAACCGTACGTGCAAGTTTCCAAGCCTACGGCTTTCCAGTGGCCGGATTCTCAGGAGGTCGGGTCGATGGGCCCCTCTCACAGGTGGATACGACCGAGTGCCCAACCCCATCCCCGGCATCTCGCCTCCCGGACTCCCTACCGCTCCGGTCCGCCTGCCCCCCTTCGCCCTGTGGCCGGCTCTCCCGGCCGCCGACTCCTACGGGGGCTCCGTCACCCTAGGGCTCGCGCCCCGTAGGCGATCTCGTGCTTCGCCGATCCAGTACGTCCGAGCACGGGTTAGGCCGCCCATTCATCCCTACGCCCGGCGCGATTCGTCGGTATCCCGCCCGGTGGGCTTACATCCCGGGTCTGTTCAAAGGGACGTACCGGGCGGCCCCACGTGGAGTCAGCTTGGTGAGGGGCCCTGAGACAGCCGATCGGGATTGGGCTTCAAGCAATCCAGCCTTGGCCTTACCGCGCGGGTCGCGCGGGACGACGGAATGGCTGACTGCTTCCATCCCCCGCTTCTCCGGCATGCTGTGGTCCCTCGTCCCTTTCGGTCGTAGGTAAGCCGGATGACCCAGGTTCCTCGCCCAAGAGCCTCCTTCTTACAGAAGGGATACAGGTTCGGTTCGCACGACGCACACAGGCTCTTAGCCTGACTCTCCAGACAAGTCAGGCTGAAAGCCTGACCTACGGTCCTGCTGACGTCATCTGCTCCCCGGCCCACTGCGAGCCAGCTCAATTATCCCGGCAGGTGGAAGAAGCCGAACCCGAGCATGAAGTAGATCCCGATCAGCATCAGGCCCTCGAGCCAGCTCGATTCGCCGTCGTAGATGAGCGTCCGCGTGATGAACACGGCCATGATCACCGCCCACATCTCGTACGGGGAAAAGAGCAGGTTCATGTCCTGGCCCAGGAACCAGCCCGCGAAGACCAGGAGGGGTGCGACCAGGAGCGCCACCTGAGTACTGGCTCCCACGGTGATCCCGATGGACAGGTCCATCTTGTCCTTGCGGGCGAACCGGACTGCGTTGAGCAGCTCCGCCCCATTGCCGACCGGGGCCAGGACGAAGACGCCGGCGAACAGGGGAGTCAGACCCATGCTCGTGGCGGCCGGCTCGATCGCGCCGGTCAGGATTTCACTCATGATCGCCAGGCCGATCGCCACGGCGGCGAGGATCCCCAGCGCCTTGTTCCGGCTCCAGCCGACCTTCTCCTCCCCGGCGACGGATTCCCGCCCGGACCGGGTCGTCGCTGTCGCGAGCGTCACGCCGGTTCGACCCGGGCCTTGGAGTTCGTCCCCCCTGGACCCCGCGGCCCCGGGATTTTCCTTGTCCGCCTCGACGCCGGCCTTGCCCACAACCGGCTTTTGAGTCACCAGCGTGAACACCAGGCTCGCGAGGTAGATCAGAAACAGAATGACCGAGATCTCCAGCGAGATCTCGCGCCCGGTGTGAGGCCCGGCCAGGGGACCGATGCGATAGGTCGCCGGCACGATGAGGCCAAACGATGCCAAGGTCAGGAGCGCACCGTTCATGTGCGCCACTCGCGAGTCGAACGTCTGGTACCGCACGGTGAGTCCACCGGCGAACATCGAGGCACCGAGGCCAAACAGGAGGTTGCCCACGATCGAACCGGTGATCGACGCCTTGACCACATGAATCAGTCCCCGATGGAGGGCAAACACGGCGATGATGATCTCGGGGGCGTTGCCCAAGGTCGCGTTGAGCAGCCCCCCCGCGGTCGGCCCGAGGGACTCGCCGAGCGCCTCGGTCGCGTCGCCCATCAACCGGGCCAGCGGGACGATCGCCAGGGCCGAGGCGAGGAACACCAGGATCGGGTTCGCCCCCACCCAGTCGAGGACGATCGCGACGGGGATGAAGAGCAGCAGCCAGTTCGATGACATCGGATGACTCCGACCAACGGGCCCGGGGCCGGTCGGCCGATCATCGCATGTCTCGAGCTGCGATGGGAGATGCCACGACAATCCGAGCCGCGAGGCGCCCCAGGGACGCGTTCACCCGGCCACTCGCGCGGGCCAACGCGCACGCAACGCTCCGGGTCACGGATCCCCGTTCGGTTCTCGGCTCAGTGGGCCTGGCCCGGGACATACGGCCGGAGCTCGCCGCTCTCCACCATGCGCTCCAGCGCCTTGGCGATCTTGCTTTCCTCCCTGTCGAAGGTGTTGAAGATCTTCCGCAGCTTGTTCCGCCGCCGGTTGATCTCGTAGCCGAGGAGCAGGGCGATCAAGCTGCCGATCACCAGGGGCAGCATGGGGACCTCTTCGTTCATGGCGAAGTCTCCGGGTGTCGGCGTGTCACTCCATGAGCATCTCGACGGACGTCTCCCGCAAGATCTTCACGATACCCTCGATGCCCTCCCGGTGCAATTCCCGGCGGACTTCCCGGTCGAGGCGTTCGGCGGTGCGATGGATCGCGAGGAACCGGACAAATTCCTGGAGCCGGGCCAGGGCATGCTCGGCGTTGCGGATCAGGCCCAGGTTCAGCCGGAAGCCGCAGTAGTTGCCGGCATCCTTCCGCGTGCAACCGTAGAGGTCGTAAACAATGATCGTCGGGTCGCAGCCGATCAGGGCCGGATCCTGCTTGAGGATTGCCGCCGACTGCTCGACCGTGAGCTCGTAGAGGCTGTCCTGCATCTGATACTCGAACAGGTGGCGCAACTGCGACCGCACGATCTTGGAGACTGGCGCATTCCAGCCGGTGTCGATCAGGAAGATGTCGAACCGCTTCATATCCGGAGTCAGGGTTCCGGTCATCTCCCGGGACCTCAGGTTCAGATCGACCGGGGACGGTTCCTCGGGCTGCGTCTTCTTCTTGGTTGGCATGGCTGGTGCAAACCTTTGACAGAGTCGAGTCGGATCGTCTCAGAGGTCCAGGTCGTCGTCGGCGGACTCGATGAGCGGCACGCCCATTTCGCGGTTCTTTCTGGTGGCGAGCACCCCGGCACCGAGTCGCGTGCCCTTCTGGCCTGCCGCCGGGTGCTCGAGGGGTGTTGGGAGAGGATTTCTTCCCCGCGCCCGGGTTTGGGCCACCTCCAGGCGGTACCGGCGTTCGGCCTCGAGCTGGGCGACCTTGCGGAGCGGGAGCACGCCGTTGGCCAGCGCACCCAAGGCGGCGACGTTGTTGGTCAGGACTGAGGTCATGATCCCGAAACCCATCGTGAAGACGCCCGCGATGCAGGCGAGGTTGGGGGCCAGGATCATGGACCAGCTCCGCTTCACGTTCTGATCGAGTGCGCGGGCGATGTCGCGCAGCTCGCAGAGCTTGGCCAGCCCCTCCTCGAGGAAGACGATGTGGGCCGTGTCGGTCGCGATCGTCGAGGCCCCGCGCAGCGAGATCGACACGTTCGCCTTCTTCAGCGCGATCGAATCGTTGATCCCGTCGCCGACGAAGCAGACCTTGCAGCCCTCCTCCTGGAGCTTGGCGACATAGTCGGCCTTGTCGGCGGGGAGGACCTGGGCGAAGTAGCGGTCCATCCCCAGCGATTCGGCGAGCTTCCGGGTCGGCGCCTCGTGGTCGCCGGAGATGATCGCGATATGCTGGATCCCGCGCCGGCGCAGCCCCTGGATGATCGCGCGGACCTCCGGCCGGACCGCCGCCCGCAATTCGATCGCTCCGCCCAGATGGTTGTCGACGCCCACCATCACCATGGTGTAACCTTCGCGGTGCGCCTCGTCCAGGGCCGTGCGCACTTCGGGAGTCAGGGCGATTCCCTCCAGCTCCAGGAACCGCCGGCTGCCCACACGGACGGTGTGGCCCTCGACTTGCACCGTGATGCCATAGCCGACCTTGTACTGCGTGTCGTCGGTCGGCGGCAGGCTCAGGTTCAGCTCGTGCGCCTTGTGGAGGATCGCCAGCGCGATCGGGTGATGGAATTTCCGCTCGGCGGCCGCGGCGAACAGGAGGATCCGCTCCGGCGTGAAGCCGGCCGTGGCGAGCACCCGGCCCACCTCCGGCCGCTCGCGGGTCAGCGTCCCGGTCTTGTCGAAGAGGACCGTGTCCACCTCGTTCATCAGCTCCAGCGCCCGGCCGTCCTTGACCAGGATCCCCTTGTGGGCGCACAAGGCCAGCGAGCTGAGCATCGCCAGCGGCGCGGCCATGCGGATGCCGGTGCCGAAGTCGGAATTGAGCACAGCGACCGCGCCGCCGGGTCCCATCGTGGCCATCCCCACGCTGGCCATTGCCAGAGTCGGGATGACCGCCTTGTCGGCCAGCCGTTCCCCCTTGTGCTGCGAGGTCAGCTTGTAGCCGGCCGTATCGTTGAGGATCTGGCTGATCCTGGCCGAGGCCGTCTCGTTCCCCGAGGTCTCGACCGAGACGAAGACCTTGCCGGCCACCATCACCGTCGCGGCGAAGACCCGGTCGCCGACCCCCTTCTCGGCCGGCGTCGACTCGCCCGTGAGGGCGTGCTGGTCGATCATCGCCATCCCTTCGACCACGTGGCCGTCGACCGGCACGACCTCACCCGTGTTGACCACGATGATGTCGCCCTTCTGGAGCCGGTCCAGCGACACCTGCACCTCGGTACCATCCCTGTACAGCCAGACGTACCGCGGCTGCTTGCCGAAGGCATTCAGCAGCAGCTTCTTGGAGTTGTCCTGCGTCCGCTTGACCAGGACGCGGCCGAAGCTCAGGCACCAGCAGAGCACCGCACCGGGGAAGATCGCCATGGTCCCCAGGCAGCCGATCACCACGATCGAGTCCAGCACATCCACCCCGAGCCGACGTTCCTGGAACAAGACGCGACGGGCTTCTCGGAATGTGGGGATCGAGGTATAGGCAAACAGCGCCGCCGCCACCGGCAGGAGCGGCGGGACCGCGAACTGGGCCGCCGCCGCGATCGGCAGCGACGCCGTGCACAGCGGCAGGTGCAGGTCGAGCTTGTCGAGCCGGGCCGGCGGCTCGGCGCCGGCCAGCGCCGAATCGAGGATCTCGAGGATCTGCTGCTTGTTGAGCTGGCCCGGGTCGTAGTCGATCTGCACCGTGCACCGCAGCGAGCTGGTCTTGTACTGATCGATCCCCAGGATGCCCATGAGCTCCCGCTCGATGGCCTGGCACAGTTCGGCCTTGCGATAGAGGACCGGGTTCTTCAGGCGGAGCCGGCCGGGCTGCTCGCGCTGAATCGCCCAGCCGGTCACGACCGAGTCGTGGCGATAGTACCGGACCACACCCTTCTTGTCCCGGGCCGTCACCGCGCCGGCGACCTGTGGGACGGCCAGCGCGCGGGGGTGCGCCGGATGCTCGAAGTGCGCTCTGGCCGGGGCGCCGGCGCCGGCGTGGCGGTTGCGGAGTGCCTGGCCGTTGGTTGGGACGTGGCCGTGGGAGCTACCGTGCGCCTGGCCATTGGAAGCGGCAGGCCCGTGCCCCGAGCCCTGCTTCAGCAAGCCGACGATCCGCTGGACGACGTCTTCCAGGGACGCGGTCTGCGGGCAGAAGCGCAGCTCGGCCCGGGGCGAGTCTCCCCCGCAGATCGTGACGCCGGAGACCTCGCCGGCCTGGAACACGCGCTCGAGGAATCGCCGGCAGGTCGGATTGTCCGCATCGCCGAACAAGAACCGGCTCTGGAGGCGGATGACTCCCCGGGCCGGGAACGAGACGGACAGATCCAGGGAGTTCATCGCTGCGGCCTCGCGAAACCCGGATGGCTCATGGTGTTCACCGGAGGCGAGGGAGCGGATGCTCACCCGGCGCGATCTGGCTGGCTCACCCGGCGGTGGCCTACAGGGTTCCGCTTGACGCCGATTTGGACTTCATCTCGTCGATCAGGTCCATTGCGGCATGGGCGCCGTCGATGAGCCCGTGCGCCACGGCGTTGTTCTTGGGGAACCAGTGAGCGACCAGCATCGCGGGGAAGACGACGCCGAAGGAGACTGTATAAGAGGTCTTGTAGATGGCCTGCGACAGGAACTGGCTGGCCGCGGGGAGCGCGTCGGTGGCCGTCGTGCGCGCGTGCTCGGCTCCGTCCTTGACGGCTTGAACGGCCGCGTCCATGGCATCCGCGACGGCCCTCAGCGGGTCGGAGTCCGTGGAGACAACAGTTTCGGTCTGCATTGTTCCATCCCGGGGTGTCGATTCAGGGTCTCGGCCGGAAAGGTCCAATCAATCATACCAGATTCCCCAGGTTCTCTTTCAGGAATTTCGCGGAATGTCTTTCGAAATCTCAACACCGGCCTTCCAGCGTCACATCCACGTGCCAGGCGGGATCAGATCCTTTCCCCGGAAGAGCGAGCCGGTGGCGCGCCTCGGCCCGGTTCACTTCCCATCCCACCTCAACCATTCGGCCGGATCGGCGTCCGACGGCATGCGCCAGTCGCCGCGGGGCGAGAGGCTGACCGTGCCGACCTTGGGGCCGTCGGGGACGCACGACCGCTTGAACTGCTGGCGGAAGAACCGCCCGTAGAAGGTCCGCATCGTCCGCTCGATCAGCTCGCGCGGATACGCCTGGGTGAACGTGGCGAACTGGCTCAGGAACAGGATCTTGGCCGGTGAATACCCGAGGCGCACCGCGTGGTACAGGATGAAGTCGTGGATCTCGTAGGGCCCGAGGGTTGCCTCGGTCGATTGCTCGATCTCGCCGGCCAGCGATGCCGGCAAGAGCTCGGGCGAGATCGTCGTGGCGACGATCGAGAGCAGCGTCTGGCGCACCGGGCCGTCCGGGAACTGGTGCAGCGCCACGTACCGCACCAGGAACTTCACCAGCGTCTTGGGGATCGAGCAATTTGGATTATACATGCTCATGTGATCGCCGTTGTAGGTGGACCAGCCCAGCGCCAGTTCGGAGAGGTCCCCCGTGCCGACGACGAATCCCTTCGACATCAGCAAGAACGTCCGCAGTCGGGCCTGGACGTTCTCGAACGTCAGATCGCAGCGGGACTCGGCCGGCACCCGCGCCAGCGCGGCGCGGAACGATTCGAGATCCAGGCCGCGAATGTCGATGCCGAAGGGGGAATGTCCCATCTCCCGGAAGGCCTCGAACGCCAGCGCGCTGATGTCGATCGTCTCCGAGGAGACGCCCAGGTGGTGCATCAGGTCCAGCGCGTTGGTGCGGGTCCGCTGGGTCGTGCCGAAGCCGGGCATCGTCAGCCCGTGGACGAGGTGACGGTCGAGGCCCAGCATGTCGCAGGTCGTGACCGCGACCAGCAGCGCCAGGGTCGAATCCAACCCCCCCGAGATGCCGAGATTCAGCGGCGTCCTGGTGGGGAGCTGCTCGATCCGCTTGGTCAGCCCCGCGCACTGGATGCCGAAGATCTCGGCGCAACGGCGGTGCAGCTCGGGACCCTCCGCCGGCACGAACGGCGTGCCTGGAACCGCGCGCTGCAAGCCCTCCATCGTCGGGGAGACCGCGAACGCGATCCGGCGGAACGGCCGGAGCGAGGAGAGGCTGTCGTCGAAGCTGGTCATGACGCGACGGTCGGTCCGCAGCCGGTCGACGTCGACATCCCGGGTGATCGTGTAGGAATCGCGGCGGATCGGCTCACCGTCGCCCACCCGGGGCGACTCGGCCAGGAGGACGCCGTTCTCGGCGATCAGGCAATGGCCGCCGAAGACCACGTCGGTCGTCGACTCGGTCGGCCCCGAGCCGGCCATCGCATACGCGGCCACGCACCGGCCCGACTGGCCGGCGACCAGCTCGGTGCGATACCGGCTCTTGCCGATCGTCTCGTTGCTGGCCGACAGGTTGGCCAGGATGGTCGCCCCGGCCATGGCCTGGAAGGCGCTGGGCGGGATGGGCACCCAGAGGTCCTCGCAGATCTCAATGCCCAGAAGGAATTTCCCGGCCGGGCCTTGGTCACGGACCCGGGCCTCGAACAGGAGATCGATCCCGAAGGGAACGCACCGGCCATTCAGGGCGATCTCGGCCGGCTCCTTGCCGATCGCCGGGCTGAACCATCGAGCCTCGTAGAATTCCTTGTAGTTGGGCAGGAACTGCTTGGGCACGATTCCCAGGATCGCGCCGTCGTCGATCGCCACGGCGCAGTTGAACAGGCTGTTGCCGACCGGGATCGGCGCGCCGACGATCACCAGTTGGGCGCGACCGGCCGTCGCCTCGGCGACCCGCCCGAGGGCCTGCATGCCGGCCTCCAGCAGGGCCGATTGGCCGAATAAGTCCGCGCAGGTGTACCCCGTGATACACAGCTCCGGGAAGACGACGATGTCGCTGTCGGGCACCGACTTCAGCACCCGGACGATCTCGGCGGCGTTGGCCGTCGGGTTGGCGACGGCAGTCCGGAGCGACGCACAGGTGAGACGCACAAAGCCATATCGGTTCATGGGAGATCCATCCAGCCGGCGACGCGCCGGTATCTGGCCGTCGCGTTGGTCGCGGAGCCGATTGACCGGGGCTCATCTCCGAGAGTAGAACAGGTTGCGGCGGGCACGACCGGTTGTCAATCGCGATCGG
Organism: Isosphaeraceae bacterium; assembly: GCA_021324445.1. Classification (GTDB taxonomy): domain Bacteria; phylum Planctomycetota; class Planctomycetia; order Isosphaerales; family Isosphaeraceae; genus JAJPJC01. The sequence continues at coordinate 11,177 of JAJPJC010000237.1, read as the reverse complement.
GCGCCGGGGTGCTGACCAGCTTCTATTCTACCAGGGGCCATCGTGCTCCCGCGCGGCTGGGTCGGAGCCTCGCCGTGCCGGCAGCCTGTGAAGAGGATTCCACTCATGCCGGATCCGAACTCAATGGCGCGAGCGATGGGCCTGGCCTTCCTGACCACGGCCCTGGTGCTGGGGCTTTGCACCTGGTGGAGTCGTCGGCGCGGGACTCAACCCGCGCTGTGGATCGACGCCGGATGGGTGGTGGGCCTGGCCGCCGGGTTCTCCCTGGGATGCGGGCTGCTCCTCCCCTGGCCCCACTGGCCGCCGCGTGAGGACCTCGATCGCTTCTTGCTGATCATCATCCCGGCGGTGCTCATCGTCGAGCTGGTTGGGGCCTTCCCCAGGCTGAACCGGCTGTACTGGGTCCTGTGGGGAATGGTCATCGTGTGCGCGCTACGCGTGCTGCTGCACGGGTCGATCTATCTGGCGGGACCCCCGGCGCGGGCCTGGTCGCCGGCGCAGCGGGCGCTGATCCTGGGGTCGCTGACCGGGGCCCTGGCGGCGGCCTGGATCCACCTGACTCGGCTGGCTCGCCGGGCGCCGGGCATCTCGACGGTGGTCGCCCTGGCGATCGCGGTGGGGGGATCGGCCCTGACGATCATGCTCTCCGGCTACGCCACGGGCGGGCAGGCCGGCCTGCCGTTGTCGGCCGCACTCCTGGGCGGCGCGGCCGTCGCCTGGCTGCGACCCGGCCCTGCGCGCGGTGATGCCCCGATCGGCGTGGGGGTCGTCGGCCTCTTCAGCCTGCTGGTGATCGGCCGGTTCTTCGGCGAGCTCCGCACCGACCACGCCCTCGTTCTGTTCGCGGCTCCCGTGCTGGCCTGGCTGCCCGAGCTGCCGCGGCTGCGCCGGCTGCCGGCGTGGGCTCGGGGTCTGTTGCGGGTGCTCCTCGTCGGCCTCGTCGTCGGCGCGGTCCTCGGCGACGCCGCGCGCCGCTTCGCCGCGGAGTCGGGTCCGACCCAGCCCGGATCAAAGGAACCCTCGATCGAAGACTACATGGATCCGGGACTTTGAGCCTTCGAACCTCGTCGGCGTCGCACTCCGTACGCCATCAGGAGTACCGCCCCGGTCAGGCTGGTGATGGTCGACGCCGGTTCCGGGACGACGGTCGCTTCTGTGATCGTCACCGTTCCCGGAGTGCTGCCGAACGACACGTGCGAAGTCTCATTGAATCCCGAATCGACCACGTTGAAGTAAGTCGAGGAACCGCTGTCCCGCGAGCCGTCGCCGCTGTTCGGGACGAGGCTGACCTGGTACACGTCGTTCGGATTGACCAGGTTCATCCCCGCAAAGAACGTGAGCCGCGCCAGGAGCACCGGAGTATTACTCGCCGACAGCGAAACCGGATTGAGGTCGTTGGTGGAATCAAAGCCGATGAACGTGTCATTGGCGTACCCCGTCATCGATTGAGTGACAACACCGCCCACCGGTGGCGGTGTCGACTGGCCGCTGATCCAATCGGAGCTGTTGCCCAGGAAGACGTACTGGGGCCCGGGAGATGAGCCCGCGTTCAGATAGCTGAAGTCCTGCGCGGGGGTGAATTGCAGCTCGCCCGTCCCCACGACCTGGGTGATCTGGAGCGTGAATGCCAAATTATTGAGCATGTCCGGATTAGAACTGCTGGCGTCGCTGGTGAGATACACGTCGATCATGCCGGTGCTTCCCGGCGCGATCGAGGTGCTGCTGATGACAACGTTCAGCTCGGCCCGCGCCGGGACCGCCGATCCGGTCAGGAGGACCGCGGCGCACAACATTCCGATTCGTCTGCACATGAGAGCGACTCCGTCACGAGTATCGAGCAACCGTTCTGCCGGGAATCCGGTCCGCGACGGCGTTCATCCCAGCGGGAGGCCGGAGCCCAGCTTCCGGCCCCTGGACCGCGTCACGAGCGTCATGTCGAAGGCGGTCACCGACCCGTCGCCGTTGGCATCCGCGTTCAGCGGCGTGATGCCCGGGGGCGTCGACTGGCCGATCGCCGCGGCGACTGCGTTCAGGTCGCCGTTGTCCACCACGCCGTCGCCGGTCACATCTCCCAGCAGACGGTAGAAGTGATGCACCGCCGTCGTGTTGTTCGGCAGCAGGACATCCAGCTCGTAGTAGCCGTCGGCCGCGATCGTATTGTTGCTGCCGGTGACCTCGCCGATCCCATTGGCTCCGAAGTCGAGCTCGATCGCGTGGTCGAGCACGGCGACGTTCACGGGCGACCCGAGCGGGACCGCCTTCTTGCTCGCGGGCGTCCCGTTCAGGTCGTACTTGTACAACTGGATCTCGGGATTGGCCGAGCCGACCGAGCCGGCGATCTGCGTGAGCTGGCCGCCGGACTGGCTGTCCGACTCGTTGAAGCCGATGTCGAGATAACGGATGTACGACCGCTCGGCGGCGCCGTGCTCCACCGTGAAGGCGGTCACCGCCAGCGCCGACGGCTGGGCGAAGGTCTCGGCGAAGATCACGTCGTTGGGGGCCGGGTGTGCGGCTTCCGGATTGCCGGCGCCGTCGATGCCGATGCTGGAGAACCGGTATTGATGGGTGACGCCGTCGGCCAGGCCCTGGTAGCTGGTCGTGGCGTGGTAGGTCCCCGAGTTGTCGGGAGTCCCGGCCGGGATGGCCGGGCCGATCGGCACCGGGACCTGGGCATCGATGGCGACGAAGACCTCGAAGTAAGCCAGGCCGCTGCCGCCCGAGTCGATCCCGGTGACATTGAGCGTGAACGTGCCTGTGCCGTGATCGACCGTGCTGGGGTTGGGCCCGGTCGTGCCGTTGACCGAGGTCACCGGCGGGGTCAGGTCCGGCAGATACGTGCTGGCCTCGATCAGGGGCCTCTTGCTCTCCGTGTTCCCGGCCAGGTCGTGGGCGATGCTGTAGAAGCCGTAGGTGGTATTGCTCTGACCGGTGAAGGTAACCGTGGGGCTGGAGGCCGGTACGGTGGTCCAGCGGAACCAGGGTCCGCCGTTGGTCGAGGTAAAGATGTCGTACGCCACGGTGCCGGAGGGCGGACTTCCCCCGGCTCCGTTCGGGTCGGAGCCGGTGACCGAGACGGTGAAGCTGAGGCTCGAGCCACGCGTGGGCAACGCGTTGACATGGCTGGCCGGCGGAGTCGTATCCATCAGCCAGGTGGTGGACAGCGAGCCGGTACCAGGGACGCCGGCCAGGTCCAGAATGCCCGCGGCGGAGACGGTCAGGATGTAGTTGCCTTCGGCCGTGGTCAGCCCCGCGAGGCCGCTCATGCGATAGGTCGAGCCCGAGAGCAGACTGACCGTGACGGCGCTCGTGATCAGGTTGGCTCCGCCGTTGTCGGTCAGGTTCAGGTCGTGGTAATCGAAGGTGCCCGGATTGACCGGCTCGCTGAGAGTCACGTCGATCGTCGAGACGGCGGTATTCCGCGGGTTGGGGTCGACCGGGGCGATCGCGGTGACGAACAGGGGCGTGTTGACGACGCCCGCCGAGAACTCCGAGGTATTGCCGGCGGGATCGGTGGCCGTCGCCGTGATGACCTGGCCGGGTGCCACGGGGCTGGGCGTCGGGACCGAGAAGCTCGCCGTGCCGCTGCCGTCGGTCGTCACGTCGGCGACCATCAGGGAGGTCTGGCCCTGGCCGTAACCGGATGGATCGGACCGGGGATTGCTGAAGAACTCGAGACGATACGTGGTGTTGGCGATGCCCGAGAGCGATCCGGTGAGCGTCGTCGCGCCGTTGGTCGTGATCGCGGACGACAGGACCGGGAAGTCCTGGAACAGGTTGGGCCCGGCATGCCCGCTGGAATCATTGAGCGTGACGCCGTCGTCGCCCAGGTCGATGCCCAGTTTACCATTGCTGAAGATGGCGTTGCCGCGGATTGCGTTGCCGGTGGAGAGGTCGCCCACGACGGTGACGCCATTGCCGGCGTTGAAGGCGATCGTGTTGCCCTGGCCGGCCGCGTCGCCGCCGATGAGGTTGTTCTGGGCGGTGTCGCTGATGCGGACGCCATCGCCGCCGTTGGCCAGTGCGGCCGTGCCGGTCTTGTCGGTGCCGATGAAGTTCCCCTCCACGACGTTGCCGCTCGCCCCGGTCCCGGTGATCCGCACGCCGTCGCCGAGGTTACCCGAGATCACGTTCCGATATGAGCCGGCCGCGCCGCCGATCGAGTTGTGGGCCGCATCCTGGATCAGCACACCTTGCTGGAGATTGCCGAGGCTGGCCGTGCCATCGGCGGTCGTGCCGAGAAAATTGCCGGCTACCAGGTTGTCCTCGGTTCCGCTGACCGTGATCCGAATGCCCGCCAGGCCATTGCCCGAGATCACGTTGCCCGCGTTGCCCGCGGTTCCTCCGATCGTGTTATGGGTGGCTCCGTAGCCGAGTTGGATGCCGTCGAAGCTGTTGCCGCGAGCGAGGGTGCCGGAGAGATCCGTCCCGATGTCATTCCCAGCGACCAGTGTGGCGGAGGTCCCGGAAAGGAACACGCCGCCGAAGCCGCCGCCATTGCCCGAGATGATGTTCCGGGCGACCGTGACCGTGCCGCCGATCACGTTGCCTGTCCCGGCAGAGCCGACCTCGACGCCCTGGAACGCGTTGGGGACCACGACGGTGCCGGTGGAGTCCAGGCCGATGATGTTCCCCGCCACGACGTTCGAGGCGGTCCCGGCATCCCGGATCCGGACACCGCGTTGACTGTTGCCGGAGATCACGTTTCCGAGACCGGTGCCCGGCATCGCTGTCAGACCGCCGATGGTGTTACCGCTGGCACCCGAGGAGATCGACACGCCGTTGCCGCCGTTGCCCAGCGCCGCGGTGCCCGTCAGATCGGTACCGATGTCATTCCCAGCGACGACGTTGTTGTTGCTCCCCGCGCCGGTGATGGAGATGCCGTCGAGATGGTTCCCCGAGATGAGGTTGCGCTCGACATCGTCGCGCACACCATCACCGTTCGAGCCGATTCGATTGCCGAACGACCCCCTCGAGAGGATCACTGCCGCCCAACCCGCCGTGCCATTGGGTAGGGAATTCATTCCGGCCTTGACGGTGCCGATATAGTTGCCGGCCACGACGACTCCGGTCGTCGCGAGATCGAGCGAAATGCCACTGAAGGCGTTTCCGGAGATCACATTCCGCTCGGCTTGGTCGGAGACGCCATCAGCGTTCGTGCCGATCCGGGTGCCACTGGCCCCGTTCGAGATGTCGATTCCGTGAGTGCCATTGGCCAGTGCGGCGGTGCCGTTGGCATCGGTCCCGATGAAGTTGCCGGCGATCACGGTGTTCTGAGTCTGAGCGCCATCAATCCAGATCCCGAAGCTGGCATTCCCGGAGATCACGTTGCCTTCGGCGCCGTCTCCGCTCCCATCGCCGTTGGTACCGATGATGTTGGATTGGGCTCCCGAGTTGATCACCACGCCACTGCCGCCGTTGCCGAGCGAGGCGGTGCCATCCCGGTTCACCCCGATGGAATTGCCCGCGACGACATTTTGGCGGGTGTTCGCGCCATCGATCTGGATGCCGTTGCCGGTGTTGCCCGAGATGATGTTCCGCTCGAGATCATCAGAGCTCCCGTCGCCGTTGGTGCCGATGCGGTTGCGCTGGGCGCCCCCGGTGATCCGCACCCCGGCGGCACCGCCGTTGCCCAGCGCCGCGGTGCCCGCTGCATTGGTGCCGATGAAGTTGCCGGCGACCACATTGTCGGTCGTGCCGGAATCGGTGATGAAAACGCCGACCAAGCCATTGCCGGAGATCACGTTCCCTTCGTCGCCGTCGTTGGCGCCGTCGCCATCGGTACCGATGACGTTGTGGTGGGCGCCTCCGGAAATGAAGACGCCTCGCGAGCGGTTGGCCAGCGCGGCGGATCCGGCCGCATCGGTGCCGATGAAGTTGCCCTGCACGACGTCCTGGGTAGTCCCAGCGAAGCGGATGGCCACGCCGTTGGCACCATTACCGGAGATGACGTTGCGGGCGCCGGGGACATTGCCGCCGACTTCATTGCCGCTCCCCGCGTCGATCAGGACTCCGGTGGCGAGGTTGCCGATGGCGGCCGTGCCGGCCGCATTCAGCCCGATGTAATTGCCCTGGATGACGTTGTCATCCGGATCGGTGCCATTGATCCAGATCCCGTTGCTGCCGTTGCCCGAGATGACGTTCCGCTCGTCGGCGGTCACGCCACCGATTGTGTTGTTTGACGCTCCGGTGTCGAGCTGAACGCCGTTGCCGGCATTGGCGAGAGCGACCATGCCGGTCGCGTCGGTGCCGATGTCATTGCCAGCCACCAGGTTCTGTTGCGAATCGTAGATTTCGACACCGTGCAGGGCGTTGCCGCTGATGAGGTTCGCCTCGGCCGCATCGCCGATGCCATCGCCATTGGTGCCGATCACATTATCCCGGGCCCCTGACGCGATGATGACGCCCGCGCTGACGTTACCCAGGGCGGCGGTACCGTCCTGGGTTGTGCCGATGAAGTTGCCCGCGACGAAGTTCCCGGTGCCGGCCGCGCCCGAGATCAGGATCCCCGAGCCGTTGTTGCCCGAGACCACGTTGCGAGCCGCGGCCGTCGCCCCGCCGACCACGTTATCGAAGCCGTAGATCGCAATGCCCGTGCCATTTCCCAGCGCCGCGGTTCCGGCGGCGTTCGTGCCGATCAGGTTGCCCGCGATCCGGGTACCGTGGGTGGCCGTGTCCGAAACGATGCCGGTACCGTTTCCCGAGATCACGTTGCCCACGATCTGAGTGCCGGCGGCCCCGATGCCACCGTAGCTGTAACCGAAGCCGATGCCGAAGCCGCTGCCCATCGCGACGGTTCCCGTGATATCCACGCCGACATAATTGCCCGCGATGAGGTTGCCGTCGGTGTCGTCGTTGTAGACCGTGATCGCTCCGAAATGGGCCCCGACGATCACGTTGCGTTCCAGGTCGTCGGAGACGCCATCGGAGTTGGTCCCGATCCGGTTGAAGCTCGCCCCCTGGTTCATCCCCACGTCGTCGGACGGATTCGCGAGGGCAACCTCGCCCGTGCGGTCGGTGCCGACCAAGTTGCCGGCCGCGACGTTGTAATCGGTCCCCGGGCCGCTGAACAGGACATTGGTGAAGTTGCCCGAAATGAGGTTGCCCTCGGCGGCATCATTCCTACCGTCGCCGTCGGTCCCGACGATGTTGTACTGGCCTGCCGAGTTGACGATGACGCCGCCGCCGTTGGCGGCCACCGAGGTTCCCGTCGCGTCGACGCCGATATAGCAGCCGGAGACTCGGTTGCTGGCTCCCCCGGAGATCAGCACGCCCGAGCCCGCCCCGACGAAGTCACGGATGTCGAGACCGATGATCACGTTGTCGTTCGAGGTGATCGTCAACCCATTGACTGCGCCCGCACTGGTCCCATCGAGCACGACCTCCGGCCCGAACGGGTTGGTTTCGCCGGTGAAGGCCGTCTGGGTCGTGCCGTCGATGACGATGCTGGCGTTGGCGTTGTGGAGCGCCGGCAAGGCGGAAAGCGGCTGGATCACAAAGACATCCGGATCGGAATCGCCGCCGGGCAGGCCGGAATCGTCGTCGACGAAGTTGGGATCGCTCGTCGGGATCTGGAACCTAATCGTGATCGGACCCGAGGCCGCCGCGTCGGCATTGAGGATCGCCTGGCGCAGCGAGCCGGTCCCGGAATCGGAAGTGGTGGTCACCGTGTAGGGATCGGTCGACGTGTCCCGGTTCTGGTTCGGAACCAAGACATCAGAGGTCGGCTCGGCGGGGGGGGTGAGGTTGTCGACATCGCCGGCCCCGAGTCGAACCGTCGCCAGCAGGGTCCGGTCCTCGAGCCGTTCGAGCCATCGACCGACCTCGGCCTTGGCCCGCCCACGGCGGCGCCGCGGGCCCATCATGCTCCTCGTCCCCGCCTGCAGGCCGTCATCGGGCCGGTTGCGGTGAAACAGCGACACCATCGGTGAATCCTCCACGGAGTCAGATGCCCTGGATGTGACGGCAGGCCTTGGCCGCCGGCGGAGCCGAGTCAACCCGAGCCGATCGACCCTCGCGCGGCTCCGTCCGTGCGTGCGCACAGCCCCGCAGCCGGGTCGAGCCCAATGTCGGAAATAAAAAATATAATTAGAATATTATCATTTTTTATAAATCAAAGTTATTTAGTAGTTCACCGCAGGGCGCAGCGCGGCCTGTTCCGGACTCATCGCCCGGTGAGCACCTGGCGCCATGCGCACGATCCGCACCTCCAGGAGCGCGGAAGCACGGTGCAACCACCGCGTCGTGGTCCGACCGTGCCCCGCCCGGAGCCGCGACGATCGGATCGGGTCAGGAGGGACTCGGAATCACCTCCCGATACTTGGGTAGATCAAGAGAACCGGCCGTTTGCGGACAATTTCCTCAAGGACGGCTCGGCGGTCGCCTCGGGGACCAGGGAGGATTCATCGGGCCGCGAACGTAGGCGGCCGCGATGTCACCGCGGAGATCAGGATGGAGAAGGGGTGGAACAAGTCCTTGGCATTGCCCGAGATGACCCTGGTGAGGCGATCGGACCAGGTGAGATTCCCGAATTGGACGAGCCTCCAAGACGCGTCGCTCCAGAGAGCCATGCCGATTCGGACAAGAATCCGGAAGAAAAGTTCCAAAGTCCCGGCGGCAGCCGCCGCGCACCCGCCGCCACCTCACGACCAGACCGGATCGGCCGAAGTCGGATCGCCCGGCACCCGGACCGTTCTATTTCGTTAACGAGTGCTTGCAACCCGGTGCTGCCGAGCCGATAATGGGAAGCTGCATGCAGCAAGGCATCAAGAGAGGGGGCAAGAGTCGGTGTCCGAGCACGATCCGTTCGAGGCGGTGATGGCCCGGTTGCGGGCCGGCGACGAGGATGCGGCCAGCGTGATCTTCCGGCGGTTCACGCGGCGATTGATTGCGCTGGCCCGCACCCAGCTCGAGTCGATGACGCGGACCCAGGCCGAGATCGAGGACGTGGTCCAGTCGGTGTACAAGAGCTTCTTCGCGCGGTACGGTCGAGGGCAGTTTGAGTTCGACGACTGGAACGACATCTGGGGCCTGCTCACGATCATCACCTTGCGCAAGTGTGCCAACCGCCGCACGTACCACCGTGCGCGGCGGCGCGACGCACGGCTGGAGGTGCCCTGGCAGGGACCGGCCGCGGAGGGCGAGCCGGGCTGGCAGCTGGTCGATCGCGAGCCGACGCCCCTGGAGGCCGCCGTGCTCGCCGACACGGTCAACGCCTTGTTTCGGGGCATGGATGACCCCGATCGGGAAACCGTCAGCATGATCCTCCAGGGATACACTGCCGAAGAGATCGCCGCGACCCGATCGTGCTCGGAGCGCACCGTGCGGCGCGTCCGCAGCCGGCTCAAGGAGCGGCTGAAGCGCCTCTACGCCGACCCGGGAGCGTAGACTGGTCGGCCCCTTGCCCGCGCCGCGGCAACCCGCCCGTTCGCCGCGATCGCGACCGGCCAGTGCCGCGCCTGGACCCCAGAGACCGTCCGAATGCATGCCGGCGGCGCCCGGATGCCTGGGCTGGACCTCAGCCTCCGGCCAGCAGCTCGCTGACTTCGGCCAGGCGGCGCCTGGTCCCGTTCAGATCGGCCGCGTAACGGGGATGGTCTGGGAAGTCCTGCACCAGGGCTTGCCTGAGCTCCAGGGCGCGGCGGAAGCTGGCGGCCGCCGCGGCGAACTGGCCGAGATCGCACTGGAGGTTGCCAATGACGTGGTGGCACACCGCCACCCCCTCGCGATCCTTGGGGTCCAGCGGCGGCTTCCGTAGCAGCGCCTCGTACCACGCCTTCGCCCGGCTGTACGACAGAATCGCCTCGGCGTATCGGCCCTGACGGTCTTGGATCCAGCCGATCTCGCGGGAGATCCTCGCCAGCTCGTTGAGCCGCTGTCGTGAAGAATCGGCGGACAGCGCCTCCCAAAGGTTCCGGGCCTGTTGGAGATCATCGAGGGCCTGGTCAGGCTGCCCGGCATCGCGGCGGGCCAGGCCGAGCCGGAAGTGGACCTTGGCCAGGTGCTGGTGGCCGAGCGGGTCCCCCGGGTGGGTGCGCAGGTTCTCGGCGAGGAGATCGCGCTGGACCAGGAGATGGGGAATGGCTTCGGCCGGCTCCCCGGCATCACTGAGCAGTCCTGCCAGATGTGAGTGGACCGACAGGTATCGCGAGCGCACGACCGGATCGGCGGGCTCGGTTGCGGGGTGGGCGACGCGCAGGCATGCCAGCGACTCGCGGTACCACGCGATGGCCTCGGCCCGCCGGCCGAGGTTCCTGGCGAGCTGACCGATCCGGCACGAGTCATAGTACCGTTTGAACCACTCGGCCCGCGGCGCTGCCGGGGCGGGCCGCTGCTGCGGAATGACCGACGCCGCGGCCTGGTAATGCTCGAGGGCACGCCGGAGGAGTCGGGTCGGCTCGCCGGCCGGGAGTTCGGCGCGGTACTGCTCGGCCAGGTAACACGAGGCGGCGGCCAGGCTGCACAAGGCAAAGGGATCGTCCGGCCGCCGGGCGAGCAGCTCGCTCCAGGCGGCGATCCCCTGACGCAGCGCCTCGACCGCCGGACCACGCCGACCGGATTTACGCAAGAGGATGCTGATCTGATTGTAAGCGGTTGCCAGGTGGGCTGGGGCTTCGGGATCGTCGCGGATCAGGGCGACGTGCCGTCGCAGCTCGTCCACGGCGCCGTCGAGATGAGCCAGATCGTCGATCGAGCCGGCAGGGTCGGGGGTGGTGGCCAGCAGCTTGAGGATCGAGGCGGTCACGCGGCCCGAGCTGTACAGCGCGCCGCGGACTCGTTTCTGCTGCCGGTTGGCCTCGGCGAGGTTGGCCTCGGCGCGGCACCATTGCCAGGTCATGCCCAGCACGGCCAGGGACGCGGCCATCGCCATCGCGGCGAGCTTGGGCCGGCGCCGGCACCAGCGGAGCAACCGGGCGGCGGGGCCCAGGGGGCGAGCCAGCACCGGCTCGCCGGCGAGGAACCGCCGCAGGTCGGCCGCCAGCGCCGCGGCCGTCGCATAGCGCCGCGCCGGCTCCTTGGCCATGGCCTTGAGACAGACGGTCTCCAGGTCGCGGGGGATCGACTCGTCCGACCGCCGCGGGGGCCGGGGTTCCTCCTCGAGGAGCTGCATCAAGACCATCCGCAGGCTGCCCCGAAACGGCACCTCGCCGGTCAAGAGCTCGTAGAGCACCACCCCCAGG
>JAJPJC010000018.1 GCA_021324445.1 Isosphaeraceae bacterium | reverse complement strand
GCTATATCCCCCTGGAAGTGCCTGAGCGGAGCCTCCTGGCCCAGCCGTAGAGCCCGTCCCAATGTCTCGACCGAACCGAAGGCGTGAGTGGATCGATCGCCCAGGCCGGCTCGGTGGGGAGCCGCCGCCTCGGGGGTCGACGGGGCCGAGTCGGGCCCAGGGCGCCGAGCGTGCGCTGAACCGGGGGAATGACTTCTATGCTCTGGGCCGTTTCGACGAGGCGGCGGCGAGCTACCGGGAGGCGCTCCGGCTCGACCCGGGCCAGGTTGTCGCGTTGAGCAACCTGGCGGCCGTGCTGGCGCAGCAAGGGGAGCTTGGGGAGGCCGAGGCGAGCCTCCGGCGCGCCCTGGAGCTCCGCCCCGATCATGCCGAGGGCTGGAGCAACCTGGGCAACGTGCTCAGGATCCTCGGGCGGATCGACGAGGCGGTGGCCTGCTATCGCGAGGCCGTCCGGCTCGACCCGGGCCACGCTCGGGCCTACTACAACCTCGGCACGGCCCTGGCCGATCGGCAGGACCACGCCGCGGCGGTCCCCTGCTTGGAAGCGACGCTCCGGCTCCAGCCCGATCATGTCGAGGCGCATGAGAATCTCGCCGCGTGCTGGACCATGCTGAGGCGGCCTGACGAGGCCCTGGCGCACTCTGAGGAAGCCTTGCGGCTCCAGCCCGGCCGCGCCCGGTCGCGGTGGAACCGCGCGATGTGCTGGCTCTCCCTGGGCGACTACCCGCGCGGCTGGCCCGAGTTCGAATGGCGGTGGGGACTCAACGGGTTGCCCCGCCGCCAGTTCCCCCGGCCCGAATGGGACGGCGCGCCGCTGGAGGGCCGGACGATCCTGCTCCACGCCGAGCAGGGGATGGGCGACACCTTCCAGTTCATCCGGTATGCCCGGCTCGTCCGCGATCGCGGCGGCACGGTCCTGGTCGCCGCCCAACGGCCGTTGCTCCGCATCCTCGAGGGCGCCCCGGAGATCGACCAGGTGGTGGAGTGGGGCGGCCCGCTCCCCGATTTCGACGTCCACTGTGCCCTGATGAGCCTTCCCCGCGTCTTCGGTACCCGGCTCGAGACCATCCCGGCGGACGTGCCTTACCTCGCGCCCGATCCCGGCCTCGTCGCGAGCTGGCGGCGCGAACTCGAACCAATCGCCGGGTTCCGGGTGGGGATCTGCTGGGCGGGGAACCCGCAGCAGCCGAACGATCGCAATCGATCGACGCGGCTGGCCCGGTTGGCCCCGCTGGCCCAAGTGCCTGGCGTCCACCTGGTCACCCTGCAAGTCGGCCCGGCGCGCGACCAGGTCCGCGAGGTGGCGGGTGACTGGCCTCTGACCGATCTGGGCGGCCGGCTCGACGACTTCGCCGTCACGGCTGCCGTGATCCAGAACCTGGACCTGGTCGTGAGCATTGATTCGGCCGTCGCCCACCTGGCCGGAGCGCTCGGCGCGCCGGTCTGGGTCGCGCTGTCGTTCGCCCCCGACTGGCGATGGCTGCTCGACCGCGACGATAGTCCCTGGTATCCGACCGCCCGGTTGTTCCGCCAGGCACGCCCCGGCGACTGGGACGAGGTCTTCCGCCGGATCGCCGCGGTCCTGGCGACGCGCAGGGATCAAGGCTTCCCAGCATAGACCTTGTGTTCCGGGTCCAGCCACGGATCGAAATGAAAGCACGGATAGTGGACCGTGGGGCCGGCTCTGCCGGCCGGAGCCCCGGGGGATTCTCACCGCAGAGCGCGATCACCGGCGTCCCAGCCCCTCCCGGCCGGCACAGCCGGCCCTACAAGACCCGCCCTCGCGGTTTCTCACGGTCCCTGGACCTCGTTGAGCGGGACCAGGGGGAACGACGTCTCGGCGCCCTGGAGCTTGGCGGCCTGGTCCAGCGGCGCCGTCGCGTCGGGAGGGGCCGGAGCCTTGCGCGCGACCAGGGCGTCGCGGCGGCTGGCGACGAGCTGAGGAAACACGCTGGCCAGCCGGGGGAGCACCTGCTTGGAGTAGGCGTCGAGCTCGGCGGTGGCGATGATGCCATCCTTGTTGAAATCGGCGTCCCGGGGCAGGCCCAACGCCGCCACCTCCTTGGGCTCCCTGCGGCCGGGGATCGCCCCCAGGCCGCGGAGTAACGCGTAAGTGAACAGGCCATGTCCGAGCGGGTCGACCTCCAGCGCGGGCTCGCCGCGGCGCGCCGCCATCAGGTAGGAGGTCCGCGCCCGCCGCGAGGAGATCTCCATCCACTTCTGGATCGCGCGGACCCGTGGGTCCGCCAGGATCGCCTCGGCCTGGCAGGCGTCGACGATCACCAGGCGATTGAGCGCCTTCAGCCGCGCCAGGTTGAGCGCGATCACGGAGTAAGGTAAGACGAACTGGGGATCGACCTGGGCCATCTCGCCGGAGTCGGGGGCCACGTCGCGCGCGGCCACCAGGATCGGCGCCTCCGCGGGGAACGGATAGGTCGGCAGCAGCAGGCAGAACCGCTGGGGATCGAAGACGCCGGTGTGGCCCGCCAGGAAGACGACCACCGTGTCCTGGGGGCGATCCTCGACGTACCGGGCGATCTCGCCGAAAGCCTCCTCGACGTTCTCCCGATTCACATCGGTGTCCGGCAGGACGCGGAGGAGGCCGCGGCGGCCCTGGGCATCGAGCCCCCGCCGGTGCAGGACCGCGCTGAGTTGCTCGGCGTCGCGACGGGCGTACTGGAGCCGTCGCCGATCGTAGGCCCCCACGCCCAGCGCCAGGACGTGGATCTGACCGGCCTCCATCGGACCGGTGTAGTCGACCTCCACCACGTTCGAGGAACTGTCGTAGGCGCCCTCCCGGCTGGCCATGACCTGGAACCGGTTGCGATTCGGGATGAGCCGGACGGTGACGTCATGACTGAGCTTGCCGGGCTGCCGTTGCGGTCCCGCGCCCCAGCCGGTCGGGATCACGACGTCGTTATGGTACAGCCGCACGTCCTTGAGGTCGCTCGCCCCCAGCGTGATCGTGAGCCGGACCTCGGGGAGGGTCGGGTCCGAGCGCGGCGGCGCCGTGATCGACACGGCCGGCGGGTCGTCGGGTTGCTGGGTCAACCGGGGATTCTTCCCCTCGAGCAGTTGCTCGCTGAGCCGGAAGGTCTTGTGAGTCTCGTCGAACTGGTCGAGCTGCTGGGGCCGGTCCTTGCGGCGGTAGTGGACCAGCTTGCCCGCGGCCGGGGAGGCATCGAAGAGACCGTCGGGGGTGTGGAAGACCCAGTCGAGCTCCTGGACGGCCGCGGCGTCGGCAACATCCGGCCGACTCGCGGCCGAGAAGGTCCCCCAGAGGTTCCCCCCCTGGAGATCCCAGAACCGCACGGTCGTATCAGCGCTGCCGCTGATCAGGACGGGCTTGCCGGGCCAGGCGATGAGCGCGTTGATCTGCTCGAGATGGTGAGGCCGCAGCCGCTCCAGGACGTCGATGGGCCGGGGCTGGGGATCCAGGGCGCCGACCCAGATCCGCGTCCCGTCGCCGGCAGCCGCGAGCTGCTGGCCGTCGGCCGTGAAGCAGAGCGCCTTGACCCGGCCGGCGAACTCCCGCGCGACCAGTCCGGACACCTCCAGGCTGGTCTTCCCCTCGGCCCATTTCCAGACGTGGACCTGGCCATCGCTGTGGCCGGTGACAACCTCTTCGGCGTGCCCGGGGCGGATGGCCGCGCAGGTGATATTCGCCCGGACTGACTTGTCGGCGAACGTGGCCGCCGGGGCCCCGGGCTCACCTTCCGTCGCGGAGAGGTCCCAGAGCTGGGCCACCGGCGCGTCGCCGCCGGTGAGCAGGTACCGGCCATCGGACGAGAAGCTCAGGGCCACCACGGCGTCCTCAAGCCGAGCCGGCGTGATCCAGTGCGTCAACTGGCCCGTGCTGGTCTTCCAGACGCAGACGAAGGGCTCCTTGGCTGCGTCCGAGGCCGCGGCGATCCGCGAGCCGTCGGGCGAGAGCACCAGGCGTTCCAACGCCAAGTTATCGGGGAGCTGGAAGGTGCCGGCCGTCCGGGCAAAGAACGCCGGTTCCGACTGGAGCTTGTCGCGGTCGAACCGCACCGGCCGGCCGGCGTGCTCGGCCGCGTTGGAGTCGGGGATCAAGACCAGGTGGTCGTCGTCGAGGAGGACCCCGGCGCTCCAGGTCCCCTGGAGTCGCCGGCAGGTGCGCTCCTTCAGGTCCCAGATCCGGGCCCGCCGCTGCTCATCGAGGAACAGCAGGAACCGCCGGCTGGGTGAGGCGCTCAACTGCTGGAGCTTGCCCCGGTTGGCGGGGAAGGTCCAGGGGGCCTCGTCGCCCTGGGGATCCAGCGGGCGCAACGACACAGCTCCGTCGAAGTCGCCGCAGAGGAGCCCGCGGCCAGTACCGGTAAAGCCCACGAGGCACGCTCGAGCCGCACTGTCGTCAAGGATCGCCGTGGGCGGCCCCTCGAGGCCGATCCGCCAGACCCGCAGGGCACCGACGTTCTCGGTACAGGCTGCCAGGAAGTCGCCACTCGGTGAGAAGGCCAGGGACTGCACCGGCTGATCGATGAGGTCGAAGCACCCGGGACCTGCCCCTCCCTTCGCGTCGGGGGCAACGGGCCGCGGCGTCAGCGTCAGCAGCCGCGCGCCGCGCTCGTGGCCAACGGCCAGCCGCCCCGCGGGCGAGATGACCAGCCGGCGGACGGCCACGGGCTGATTCGCGGCCTGGTACTCCGTCTGCCGCTGGGCTTTGAGGTCCCGGACGACGACCACGCCGTCGTCGAAACCCGCGGCCAGCAAGCGGCCGTCGGGCGCGGCCGCCAGCGTCGTGGGCCGGCCCTGGGGGAACTCCAGGACCGCACCGCCGCCGCCGGCCGAGTCGAAGGCCCGAACCTTGCCATCACCGCAACGGGCCACGACGATGCCGGTGTCCGCACCGTCCGGATCGAGCTTGCCGCCACAGACCACTTCCTGGCAGGTCGTGCCCGCCAGCCAGGCGCGTGGGGCCAGGGGCGACTCCCTGGGATCCCAGAGCATGCTCTGGCCGTCGCGGTCGACCGAGACGAAATGGACCCCATCGGGGAGCAGGACGACCTGGGTAATCCTGTGGTTGTGGGGCTGCCGGGGCGCGACGAGCTTGGGCGCGAAGTCGCGGTCGCGGTCATAGACCAGGACCGCGCCGCGACCCCCGCCGCTGATCAGCCAGCGATCGTTGCGGGTCAGCGCGAGAGCGGTCACCCCCACCGCCTGCCCGGTCAGCACGCGGAGCAGCGACCGCTCCGGGGTCGACCAGACCCGGACGGTCGAGTCCATGCTGGCGGTGGCGATCAGGCGGCCGTCGGCCGGGGAGACGACCGCGGTCAGCTTGTCGGCATGACCGACCTGGAGGACCAGCTCGGGCTGCGGTGCCGTGGCCGGCTTGCCGAACTCGCTCTTCCACAGCGTCAGCGCAGGGGGGACGCCACCGACGGAGGAGAATCCCTGAAGCTTGAGTTGCGGGTGCTGGTGCAGAGCCTTGAGGCAGGCCGCCAGGTTCGGCTGCTCCTTGCCCTGGGGATCGGGCTTGCCGAGGGCCTCCAGCAGCCCCTTGGTGAAGAGGGCTCCGGGCTCGGCGCCCGCGCCGGGGACGCGCGGCCGATCGGAGGCCAGCCAGGCCGTCACACCCGGCCAGCGCGCCAGCCGCGCCAGCCAGTGGAAGCCGCTCGAGACCGGCGCGCGCGGCCGGATGAACGGGGGCACGACCCCCTTGGCGACGGCCGGTCGCCCGGGCCCAGGCGCCGCCGGGGGCGGGAGCGCCGGCGGAATCGGACCCTGCGGGCGTTCCTCGGTCGTGGTCGCCAGCCAGCACACCACCTGGAGCCTCCGCCGCGCGCAGTCATCAACGGCCTGGTCGAGCGACCAGCCGGTGAGCTCCGCGTTCTCGGCGGCATCGACGGGCAGCAGATAGGTGTCCACGCGCGGATCGAGCCGCGGTCCCTGCGGCTTCATGACAGTGTGGGTCCGACCGGCGAAGTAGAACACGACGAGATCACCGGGCTTGGCCCGGCTGACCAGCCACTTCTGGAAGGCCCAGTCGAGGTTGCGCCGCAAGGGCGCGATGATGCGCGCCGGTGTGTCCGGCTCACCCGGATCCTCGCTGCCGAAGTCGCGGAGCAGGAGCTGGTGTTGTTCGTCCCAGCCCGCCCGCTGAATCCACTGGCGGACGGCGGCGGCATCCCCAAAGGCCGTGGGGCTGTCGGGAATCCCCGGGTTGAGGTAATTCCCAACCCCGACGACGATCGCCCAGACTTCCGGCCGGCGGGCCGGCGGCGCCGGCGCCGAGGGCGATTGGCCGGCGGCGAAGCCGGAGATCAGACCCAGCCAGGGCATCGCCCAGAGCAGCCCGGCAACCTCGATCGGTCGTCTCATGGTGGAAAACTCCTGGGCTGGCTCACCGACCAGTCGACACCGTGCGGCCCCGGGGAGGGGAGACCCACAGGATTCCTAGAATATCCGGGGGCTCTCAGCAAGCATACGGTGGGCTCGGCGCCTTGGGACGCACACCGACGCATCGAAGCGTCTGGAGCCTGGTTTTCCACGGGTTTCGCCGCATCTCTTCGCGTGATTCCCGACCGCGGATCGCGCCCTGCGGGACTCAGAGTCTGTTCCTCAAGGGATCTGAGCCCCCGAATGGGGGCGGTGGTCAAGAGCCCGGGGGCGGCAGCCCCTGGGACCGTTCCGGCGCCTCCCCTTGGGAGAGCCCCGCCGGAGCGAGAGTCACCCCTGTCGCCCCTGGCTATTGACCACCGCCCCTGCGGGGCTTTCCTCGCGAGGCTTCGGATCGGGAGGGGCACTCGATGACGACGCGGAATCCGACCTCGCTCGAGATGTCGTCAGGGGCCTGGCGGGACCGCAGGAAGGCCATCGCCGTCTTCTCGCTCGTCACGTACGAACCCCCCCGGACGATCACCTTGACCTGGCCGCCCCCCGGCTCGACCGCGGACAGGTCGACCGGCGGCCGCTCGTCGATCAGTGGGTGCCTCGGCGAGTTCTGGCCGAGATGGAGACTCGAGTAGGGCCTGGCCACATCGGCGCAGAGCTCGCTCACATTGCCGACCAGGTCGCGGACATGCTGAAGGGTTTCATCGTCGGGGCTGGTCCCGACCGCGATCGGGGCGAGGATCAGGGTGTCCGGGTTGGATAGGTGGACCTTCAACGGCTGGTCGGGATCACTGAACTTCGCGCCCCAGGCGAACCAGTACGTCTCCTGACACGACTTGGCAGCCCATTCCCATTCCGCTTCCGTCGGCAGCAAGCCCCCCACGGAGCGGGCGTACTTTCGCGCCAGGCGATAACCAATGCGCACCGCCGGATACCGCCCGGTCTTGTCCTTGCCGATCTGGTTGCTGGTCCGGAACTCCCGATAGAAATCCTTCCATTTCTGGAGGTCCGCGCTGTCCTCCGGGTGATCCTGGTCGTAGCGCTCCATCTCGGCGTTGGTGACCTCGGTCTCCTGGATGTAGAAGCCCGGGACCTTGACATAGTGCGATTTCATCGGGTGGTTATCGAGGTCCGGGGCCTTCTCGCCCTGGCGGGGATCACCGCGGAGATAGGTCGCTCCCGGGATCCGGAGGAACCGCACCTTGTCCCGCTCCCGCACGATGACCTGGGGCCATTTCTCGGCGCCTGGGGCGTTCTCTTGGGATTCGGGGACGTAACCGACCGGAAGGTAGAGTTCGTCCCTGAGGTGATAGAAGATGATCTCATCGTCCTGCCGCTTGAGCCGACTGGGGAGATCGGGGCGATCGGGGACGGTCTGGCCGGGATCGACGGCCACATAACCCCTGGGCGGCCACGACGGGGGCGGCGTGGGAAGGATGTCCTTGGCCTGCGCCTGGCTCTTCGGCGTGTCTGGGATCGGCGGCGATTGCTCCTGGCTGGGCACCGTCCCGGGCCTGGATCGGAAGTACGGGATGATCGCGCCGGTGACGACGAAGAGCAGGACGGACGCCACGGCGACCCGCACCCACCAGGACGGGACCGCTGCGGGAGGTCGCGGCGGGACGACGGCAACCACGCCGGCGGCTTTCTGGAACATCGCCGCGAGCTCGCGCGCGGTCTGGGGTCGCCTGGCCGGGTCCTTCTCCAGGCACTGCATGACCACGTGCTCGACCTCGGGGGGCATCTCGACCTTGGGGTTGGCCTCCTTCATGGGCATCGGCGGATTGCTGAGGTGGGCGCCCAGCAGGGCCATCTTGCTGCCGCGGAACGGCAGCGTGCCGGTCAGCAGATGATAAAGCACCACCCCGGTGGAGTAGATGTCGCTGCGCCCGTCCAGCTCCTGCTTCTGGCCATCCCGTTCGTATCCCCCGCGGATCTGCTCGGGGCTCATGTAGGCCGGCGTGCCGACCAGGTCGCCGGCGCCGGTCAACTCCCCGCCGCCTTCGTCCTCGACCATCTTGGCGATGCCGAAATCCAGCACCTTGAGCCTGGGGGGATCGGATTCGTGCTTGGGCTGGACCAGCATCAAGTTGGAGGGCTTGAGGTCGCGGTGGATGATCGGCTTGGGCTTGTGGTCCTCCTCGTCGATGTAGCCATGGGCCTCCTGGAGCACCGCGCAGAGCTGGTCGAGGATCTGGGCGGTCCAGGATAGGGGCATCGGCTGGTCATGGCGTTCCCTGAGCAGCTCGGCGAGGCTCTGACCGCGGACGAACTGCATCTCGATGTAGCCGACCGACTGCTTGCGATCGAAGTCATAGACGGCCACGGCGTTGGGGTGGTCGATCTTGGCCATCAACTGGGCTTCGCGCTCGAACCGCTTCCATCCCTTGGTGTTGTGGGCATACTCGGCCTTGATCAGCTTGAGCGCGCGTTCGGTCTTGAGACCGACGTGCCAGACGCGCCAGACCTCGCCCATGCCCCCTTCACCGATCTTCTTGATGAGGCGGTACTTGCCGAAGACGACCTGGCCCTCCACGAAGACCGGCGGCGGGGTCGCGTCCCAATCGCCGGACCCCTCAGGGTCGACCGTCTGGGTCTTCTGGGCGTCATGGGTCCCCGTCTCGCAGGTGGGGGCCCGATCGTGGGCCACCTGGGAGACCTCGCCGGAGGGTGAGGTCACTTCGGCGCGGGTCGACTCGGGGGCGGCTGCGGCCTTCTCCTCCTGGTCGGTCTCCATTGGCCCGTCGGGCACGGTCGGCTGGTCATGCGGCCGGCCGAGCCCCGGCCCCGGGGCTGGCTGGTGCCAGGTCCCTTCGTCCTCGTCCCGGAAATCCAGATCTGGGTTCATGATCAGCCTCTTGAGTCCCCAGCGACCACTCTGGATTCACTTTAGCGACTCGGCGCCTGTTGGAGGAAGTCCCCTTCAGGGCGAACCTGCCCGATGATGATCAACGACCGGGAGGCCGGACCGTAATCGCGGGTCGCGGATCGGGTCGTGCCGGCCGGTCCCGGCGACCTCGGATGGCGGGCCCTCCCCCCCGGCTGGCCTCGCGTTTTCCGGAAATCGGCACAGAGGATGAGAAACCACAAGCGGTTTATGCTATGATCGTTGCACGCCGATGCACCGGAGACGTCGGACGGGCGGGTCCCAGACCCCGCAGTTCGCGCGGGGATCGCCCGTCGGGAAGACTCGGCCCCGGAGACTGAGGAAGGCGGCGGCGACCATGCCTAGAGGCGAAGTTCACTGGCACGAGGGGATGTTCCTCCGTCAGCATCATTTCTTGACCGAGCACCGCCAGCTCGTCAAGCTGATGCAGCTCGACGCGAAATGGACGCTCCATCATAACTGGGGATTGCGCTCGATCCAACTCAATGAAGAGGCCCTGGGGAACTTCCGGTTCTCGGTCAGTGAGTTGAAGGCCCGGCTCCGCGACGGAAGCTTGATCGAGGTCCCCGAGGACGGGCCCCTGCCGGAGCTGGATCTCAAGCCGGCGCTGGAGGGCCACCGCAAGGTGACGGTCCACCTGGGGGTCCCCCTGCTGAAGTCGAGCCATCCCAACATCGCGACGGACGGACCGTCGGACAATAACCGGTATTACCTGATCACGCAGCAACTGGACGACGAGAACCTGGGGGTCAACCCCCAGCCGATCGCGATCCGGCGGCTGAACCTGAGGCTGCTGCTGTCGACCCAGAACCTCGCCGGCTATGAGACGATCCCGCTGGCCCGGGTGGAGAAGTCGGACCGGGCCGAGGCGACCCCCCAGCTCGACTCCAGTTATATCCCGCCGGTGCTCGCCTGTGACGCCTGGCGCGAGCTGTCGGTGGGGATCCTCCAGCACATCTACGACCGGATCGGCCGCAAGGTGGAGAAGCTCGCCGGGCAGGCGGTCTCCCGCGGCATCACCCTGGACAGCCTGGACAGTCTCACTCAGAAAGGGAACCTGAGCTTCGCCCAGTTGCGCGTGTTCAACGAGGCGCTGGCCTATCTGGCGAACCTGGCGTACGTGGAGGGGATTCACCCGCTGCCGGCGTACCTGGAGCTCTGCCGGATGGTCGGCCAGCTCTCGATTTTCCACGCCGACCGCCGGCCGCCGGCGCTGCCGCGGTACAACCACGACGACCTCGGCGGGTGCTTCCACCGCATTCGCAACTACCTGGACGAGCTGATCGACATCGCGCCGGAGCCCGATTACGAAGAGCGGGACTTCGCCGGCAGGGGCCTGCGGATGCAGGTCGATATCGAGCCGGCGTGGCTGGACAAGAGCGTCCCGATGTACATCGGCGTCACCAGCCCGCTGGAGCCCGACCAGTGCGCCCGCGAACTCGAGCGGCTGGGCACCAAGGTCAGCAGCGCCGAGCGCGTCGAGATGATCTACCGGCGGCGGGACGTCGGCCTCCAGTTCACCCAAGTCCCCAGCGGGTCGTTGCCCCAGGCCCTGCCTCGCGACGCCGGCCCCTCGAACCATTACACCTACTTCCAGATCAACCGCGAGCTCCAGCAGAACGAGTGGCAATCGGTCGAGAGCTCCAAGACTCTGGCGATTCGCTTCAAGGAGGATATCATCGTCGGCAAGATCGAGGACCAGCGGGAAGTGACGCTGCGGCTGAGTTCGGACATGACCTTCCGGTTCACGCTCTATGTCCTGGTGCGCGGAGGCAAGAAGTAGCTCCTCGTTTTGTCCGTGGTCCGTTGTTCGCTGACGCGGGCTGACTCGCCTGGTCCGGGGAAGACGGGCACTCCACGAAAGGCAACGACTGCACAGCGGAGCGGGAGCTCCGACCACGGACCACGGACAAATTGTCAAATGAACAAGCCATTTGGACGCATCGTCTACAAGGTTTTCTCCCAGGCGCTGGACGTGAAGGACCGCCTCGACCGGGGCGAGGCGGTCCCCTTCGAGACGGTGCGCCAGGAGCTCTTGAGCCTGATCCGCAGCGAGGGCGAGGGGCGGCGCATGCCCGATTACGGCGGCGACGGGGTCTTCCTGGGCGCCCGCTATGCCTTGGCCTGCTGGGTCGACGAGCTGTTCATTATTCATTGCCAGTCCCCCTGGGCCGACGACTGGAAGGAACGGCTGCTGGAGTACGAGATCTTCAAGACCAACCTGGCCGCGACCAAGTTCTGGGAGCAGGCCGACATCATCCTGCGGCACCCGGGCTCCCTGCGGGCCTCGATCACGCCGGGTCCGGACGCCCTCGAGACGTTCTTCCTCTGCGTGGTGCTGGGGTTCCGCGGCACCTACTTCGACAACCCGGCCAAGGTGCGGGAATACGTCGAGGAGATGCGCCCCCAGCTCACCCGCCCGGCCGCCTGGCAGCCGCCCCGCGACCTGGGCGTGCAGACCAACGTCGCGCCGCTGTTGGGGCGAGAAACCCTCCGCCGCGTCGTCGCCCTCTACGGCGGCTTAACCCTCGTCGTCGGATTGATCCTGCTGGTCGTGTATCAATACGTCTCGTAGTTTTCCGTGTCAGTAGGTCAGGCTTTAGCCTGACACTCCGATTCTGTCAGGCTAAAGCCGGACCTACGTGAGAACAATGATCAAGCTCATTGCAAAACCCCTGGAGTGGATCAAGGCGCTCTGGGTCCTGGTCTTTCCCATGTTCAGCGGGCCATCGCCGGCCCGGGACGACAACTCGGCCGGGCGATGGCTGGCGCGGATCGTCGTGGTGGGGATGTTTCTGGTTTTGCTGGCGCTGATCAACCAGGCGCCGGCGTTTGGCCTGCCGAACGTGATCGTCTCGCCGACGGCCCCATGGCTTTCTCAATACTGGTTGCCGACTTTCGCCCTTTGCCTGTACGCCATGCTCTGGCTGGGCTGGTGGCTGTATCGGGTCTTGAGCCTGGACATCGAGCCGGTCGCGTCCGATTTCCCCGACATCGACCACGCCTGGGGCCAGGCGCTGGAAGCCCTGCACCGGGCCGACATCCACCTGGACAACGCACCGTTGTTCCTCATCCTGGGGTGGCCGTCAAGCTCGGAGGAGGATTTCTTCCGAGCGGCCGGCCTGAAGAGCCAGGTCAAGCAGGTCCCCAACGACCCCGGCGCGCCGCTGCACGTGACGGCCAACCGGGACGGGATCTGGCTGACCTGCCCGGGCGCATCGCTGCTGGGCCAGTACCACAACCCGATGGACGGCTCGGCAGCGCTGGACCAGTCGGCGCTGGCCACCCTGGCCGACGAGGGGGTCGACCCGTTCCGGACGATGGGGATGGCCGCCGGCGGCGGCGAGACCCTCCGGGTTGAGGACTTCCTGGGGAGCTTCAAGAAGGGCCAGGAGAAGGGGCCTGCCGCCCGGCTGAATCGCGTCGACGAGCCGGAGCTCCATCTGGCGCGGCTGCGGCACCTCTGCCGGCTGATCACCCGCGACCGCCAGGGCTTCTGCCCGATCAACGGCGTGCTCCTGGTCCTGCCCATCGCGGTCGCCGACGCCCGCGGCGATCTCGAGGAGATCGCCGAGGCCTGCCGCAGGGACCTGACCACGGCGTTCGACGCCTTCCGGATGCGGTGCCCGGTGCTGGGCCTGATCTGCGGCCTGGAGGAGCTGCCCGGGTTCGCCGACCTGGTCGAGCGCTTGAGCGGCGACCAGGTCCGCAAGCGGATGGGCCAGCGCTTCCCCCTGGTCCACGAGCTGACCGCCGCCGAGGTTCCCGAGAAAGTCGAGGGCGCGGTCGAGGCGGTCTCCGGCAGCTTGTTCCCCTCGATGGTCCATGCGCTGTTCCAGGTGGAATCCCCGGGGGGTGAATCGGCCGAGGAGGTGCTGCGGCTCAACTCGCAGCTCTTCCGGTTCGTCCAGGCGATCGTCGAGAAGGGAGAGCGGCTGGGCCGGCTGGTCCGGGACTCGCTCCCCAGTCTGCGGGGGGAACCGGTGATGTTCGGCGGCTGCTACTTCGCCGGCACGGGGCGGGATTCCGCGACCGACCAGGCGTTTGCCTCGGGCGTGCTGATGCGCATGATCAAGGAGGACCAGGACAACGTGACCTGGACGGCGGAGACCCTCAATGACGACGCCGCGGCGCAACGGCTGGCCCGCACGCTCCGGATCGTCTTCAGCCTGATCATCGCCCTGGGCGTCCTGGCCGGAGCCGGCCTGATCGCACGCAAGACACTCTCCGGCTCCGGCTCGCGCGGG
This sequence comes from Isosphaeraceae bacterium, assembly GCA_021324445.1. Taxonomy (GTDB): domain Bacteria; phylum Planctomycetota; class Planctomycetia; order Isosphaerales; family Isosphaeraceae; genus JAJPJC01. The sequence continues at coordinate 3,879 of JAJPJC010000018.1, read as the reverse complement.
ACCACTGCCGCGCAGGGACGATAGCACACCGGCGGACACCATGAGCCACGGCCCAGGGACTCAGCGACGGCGCAACCAGAGCACTCCTCCCGCGACCAAGATCGCGGCCCCGAGGACGAATGTCACGGCAGAGATCACGGAGCTCCAGTCGCTCGGCGGGATGGCCTCAACCGACTGAGGTTGAGAAGTCTTCGTGGCTTGGGGCTCCACGGCCGGAGGTCGCGCGGGAGCGCCCGGGACTTCATAGCGCTTGTTGGCGATCGTATCCAGGACATGGACCCCCGGCCCGAGGGCCGGCCAGAACGTCGAGGCGGGGAAATCCTTGTCGAACTCGATCGACTGAACGCGGAAGTTCCACGTCAGGAATGGTTGCGAGTCCTCACCAAAGGCGACCGTGGTTGACTTCAGTGGGAGGAAATGCTCCTGCGCTTTGTCCAGGGACTCCGCTGTCCAGACCCAAAGGGGCTTTTTCGCCTCACGGGCTGCCTGGTCCTTGTACGATTCGACTTTCAGCGGGATCGCCGTTGCCTTGTCGAGATAGAAAACCTGGTCCTGAGGAATCTCCCATCGCACCTGGGAAAAGAGGAACCGATCACAAGTGCGATCGAGCGCCTGGCCGTCCCCGAGGTAAGTTGACTTCGGTAGGGCCTTGTGAAGCGGCTCGCGGCCCACATAGAGTAGCTGGAGCGGCTTTGGTCTCTCCATGCGCTCGCTGCGATCCTCCATGGCGTATTGCCGCTTGATGACAACGGAAACCTCTTGTTCCAGGTTGTCCTTGGAGTAATTCGCGTCGGCACATTTCGTCCCGTCGCTGAAGTGAGCCAGCCGGTTCACGACCATCCCAGATTTCAGGTAGCGGGAATCGCATTTTCTCTGGCCGATGGCCGTCTCGATATAGTACTCCTCGACCGCGTCGTAGGCCGGTGGTTGCTGGGGATCGACCTTGGCGGGGATGATGTCGAAGTGCGTGCGCAACTCGACCGACTTCAGCGTCTCGAATGCCCAACCGAGACGCTGCGCGGCGAGCTGTGCAGGAGTTGCCGCCGGCCGATCTTGAGCAGGTGACCGATGCGCGACCATCATCACGAAAAACGACGTCGCGCCAAGAATCAAAGCGAGGGGCGCGAAAGACATCCTGTTCCTTGGCGTGGTCAAGATCATGGAACCCTCCTCACGAAATAACCGTCGACGACCAGTCGTGCGGTCGACGCCAAGGGCGTGCTATGAACTGAAGTCCTGTATTCCTCGGGGTTTTTCGGCGAGGGGAAGCCCCGAAATCGCCTCTCCCGAGCGCCGGGGCTTCGAAATCCCGGTTTTCCTCGGCACTCCAATTCCTGATGCGCCCTGGGGCGAGGACCGGGAGAGTACGGCCATGGCTACTGGCATATCCCTTGGTTCGCCGGGCAGTTCAGACCGGTGGGCAGGCCGCTAGCACAGAAGAACTGCGGGCCGCAGTTGAAGAGCGAGAATCTACAGTTTATTTGAGCTGGTCCCTGGCAGACACCCATCGACCACTGAGCGGGGACTTGGGAAGTGCATCCCGCCACGCCGGGACAGGACGCGCAACTGAAGCCCGTGGGCTGACAAAACATTTGCAGGTTGTTCAAGAATTGTGGCCAAGTCTGAGCAGGCGACCGCGCTGCCCACACCACAAGGAAGAAAGACACCGCGCCCAGTGTCAAAGTGAGCGTCGCGAGAGTCGCCACACTTCTGCTCGTTGTCAATCTCATGGAACCCTCCTCATGAAATCAGGGTAGAACCAACAAAGCCGCGGATCCAGAGTCAAAACATACCCGCGCAGAGGTGGTCTGTCAGATCAGAAGTTGTTCTCGATGACCTCTCCACCGGCTCGCGTCCCCAGGCTCCGCCATGTCCTCGTGTCAAGACCCGAGGTGAACCAGCGCACGGACCCATCGGCCATCGCGGCATTCACGCCTCCCGGATGGAAGCTGCGCGCGGCAAAAATGCCGAGACCATTGTTGATCCCGATCATCCCACAATCGGGGACACGCGAGTTGGGCGGCGCTGATGCGTAGAAATAGGTGTAAACTGCGCCAGGAATCATCCAGGATCCCCCGCCATCGAGTTGCGCGCCTGCGAGGTCCGTCCTGGAGAGATGGGAACAAGCATTCAACCAGTTGTCAGAGTTCCATTCTCCTGCTGGTAAAGCATCGTGGGGAACCCAGTCGCGAAACGGATCATAGATTGCGCTCGGCCCCGAGCCGACCGGCTTCTCGCTGAACGCGAGCGTGTTCGACAGGCCATCCCGGATCTGGGCCAGACTCACAGCCTTCGATCTGCCGTCATCGCTCCCCGAGAACGCTCCGTCATAGAAAACATGGACAGTATTGCCGACTCTCCGCGCTTCTCCCAGCCCGGCGCAGGCACGATAGGTATCAACCGCGAAGGGGAACGACCTCGTCGCCATGGGGTCGGAGGGACAAAGAAACGTTCCGACGACCTGGGTCGCCGCGGTCTGGTGCCATCGCTGGAGCCAAAAAAATGAGCCTGAGGGGAGCTGGAAGTTGATGCTGTTGTAGAGGTCGCTACGATCGACGTAGGGAAGGATCGCGACCTGAATCGAGAAGGGGCCGGCGTTGACAGCCCTGCTCACGGGCGGACCGCCCCAGGACAGCGTCGGAGGAAATCCACCTCGAGCCGATGCAAACGATTGGGTCGCGAGGATCAATTGCTTCAGGTTATTCATGCATTGAGCGCGGCGGGCCGATTCCCTCGCCGCCTGCACGGCCGGGAGAAGTAGCCCGATCAGCATGCCGATGATCCCGATGACGACGAGCAGCTCAATAAGTGCAAAACCCGTGGAGCGCTCGAGTTCTCGTCGCTGACCTTCACGAGTCCTCATGGTAGGTCTTCCTTCTGAACGAGCACCGGCACGACGATCCGCTCGGCGGAGCTCGGTGACTGACGGACGATGATGCGGAATTCACCCTCTCGGACCGGCTCTCCGGGCTTGAGGCCGACGGAGAAGGAGGCGCGTCGGCCTTCCTCATAGAAGTCCGGTCGACCGATGGACAAGGGGGACGTCCCCTCAGGTTCGGCAACCGCCGAGATATCGCGGATGGGGACTCGCGAGGAGACGAACAGCTTACTCGAAAGGCGGTTCCGACCGACAGATGATTCGGCCCTGAGAATAAGCCGGGAAGGAGCGACCCTCAGCGAGGGTAGAGTCTCACCCTGGACGTGAATTCGATCCACGTGTTGAGGGTCCCACGGATCGACGATCAGAACATCGCCGGAGAAAATCCGGGGGGGGGTAGAAAAACTCACCTTGAACCGATAGGTCCGCAGGACGGATGTCGAAACCGCGTAAGGCCTTTCGGTGATGTCTGGAGGGCTGAATTCAAGAAAGGGTAATTCGCTCTTGATGAGCGGGGGATTCCGCTTCGAATCGGGTGATTCGACGGTGAGGGCGGTGACTTCGCGGGTCTCGCTTTGGAAAGACTCAGCACGGTAGATCAGATCGCCACCCGATTGGAGCAAAAAGGGCGGATCACGCCCCCCGAATGTCCTGAGGCGCAGTCGTACGACCGGGGTCAGAGGGGAATTCGTTCGCAAGTCCACAAAAAGAACCTGCTCGCCGACGGGCCCGGGGGTGGTCTGCACTTCGATGTTTGCCACCGTCCCGGGCTCGATCACGCTCCGGCTTACTCTAGGTGTCGCGCAACCGCAACTGGCCGCCACTTCCTTGATGCGAACGGGACGCCCACCGGTGTTCTCGACTTCGAAAACGGCTCCCGCCGCGTAAGCGCACTGATCAGCGACAATTAGAATTCCCTTCGAACGACCACTAGAATTCCCTCCTGCTCTCGCCCGCCTGTTCACTACGTGGTTCCCTCCTGAGCTCAAGGAGGGGACCGT
>JAJPJC010000051.1 GCA_021324445.1 Isosphaeraceae bacterium | reverse complement strand
GGCGACCGGCAGGAATTCACTGACCCCATCGTGGCCTTACCAGCCCGACGCGCCAGCGCGGATCACCGGAGGTCGTGCAGCCCATCCGGAACGACCCTCGCTGGCGCGTCGGGCTGGTAGGGGGAAATTTCCGCGCTGTCGGTGGTTTCGGGCGGGTTTCCACACACCTGTCGCCTAATTATCGGGCGGAAGCACCCCGGCGTTGAGAACGCGCTTGATCTGTTCGATCCAGCTATGGTGAAAATGGTGAAAAATGCCTGCTTCGACACGCGTCCAATCGTGGACTGGCATGGGTCGGCCCCTGAACTGGGTGACGGAGGAGGATGGCGATCAAGTGTCCCCGCGCCATCATACCCAGAGCTGGGGAGGAGAGTTAACCTCACGGATCGGCCGGATCGTGGGATGACTCTCCCGCGGAGCGGCCCGCCCTCGACTCGACCGGGAGAGGAATTGCCGGCCTCCCTCCGCAGTCCACTCACCTGGCGTCCGGGTCCAGAGCGCAGTGACCCGCGCTCAGGCGAAGACCAACGCCAGCGGGGGCGGCTGGCCCTCCTCGATCCACCGCAGGTTGACGTAGGCGGTGCCTTCGACCAGCTCGGCAAACTGCTCGGGACAGCGGCTGCGGAACCCGATGGACTTCGCCACTTCGAGGACGAGGACATCCCCGGGCTCGACGGCGACTCGCGTCAGGACACCCGGGTTCGACATGCAGTCGATCCAGGCATCCATGTCGTCACCGTAGGACCCGGGGAAGCCCATCGCCGCGCGGAAGACCCGGTGGAACGACTCCCAATCCGTGATCCGTCCCGCGTTCACCCGCACCCTGACCATCCCTGCCTCCCCCGACCGCGGGGTGAGACCCCCGGATTCTCCAAGGGGTCGGGCCGTCCTTGCCCAGAGTGCCAACTCTCGCTGTTCCGCATTACGGATGCCGGCCTCACGACCTTTGCGGCCGGCGGTCCGGCTCTCTCGGACCCGTCTTACCAGAGATGGCCAGGGGCGTCAAGCATCAAAACATCGAAATCTTCAGTGACATCTTGGTGTCAAAATGACTCGACTGTGTCAGGTTGCCAACGGCTCATCGCCGGACCCGGATGTCACACTGCCAGTCCGCAGCCAACCTGGCAGCGCGGTACCGCAGGCTGTCCCGCACCAGCAAGGTCTTGTCGGGCGGGACTCGATTCCGCCTAGTCGTGCGGGTAGTTCTCCAGGAACCGCGCCAGGCGCTGGAAATCCGAGCCGCGCTGGATGAACCGGATCATGGTCACCAGGGTCTCGGGGTCGACGAGCTGCTCGAACGGGACGTAGTTGAGGTTCAACTGGCCCGAGACGGAGACCAGCACGCCGTCGAGGCCGTTCTCGACCAGGGCGCGGTAGGCGCCGACGCCGAGCTGGCTGCCCAGGATGACGTCGAAGGCGTGGGGCAGGGCGCAGCGCGCCTCGTAGCCGAGCTGGAGCCCGGTCACGCGCCGCTTCTTGCCGGTCCGGCGCTCGTATTCGGCCTCGACCAGCTTGGTCATGTTCCGCGCCAGATTGGTCTGTGACAGCGAGATATTCCCGTGCTCATCGAACTTCACGCCCTCGAGGTAGCGCGCCGGCATGTACTGGGCCAGGCCCTCGGCCAGCACGATCACACCGAATTCCTTCCCCTCCCGCTCCCGGGCGCGGATGGCTCCGACGATCAGATGGACGATCTTCTCAATATGGAGGATTTTCCGGGTCGTCGACAGGCCGGTCTTGGGATCGGTGATCGACTCCTCGGTCATGAACTCGTCGGTGAGGTCTTCGACGCTGAGGACCAGGCTGGCCTCGCCGGCGATGGCGGCGCCGTAGGCGAGCCAGCCGGCGGAGCGGCCCATCGTCTCGACAAGGAAGTACATCCGGCCGGATTCGGCGTCGGCCAGCAAGTTGCGGATCTCGCTGGCCAGGAACTCGACCGCCGTGAAGTAACCGAAGGTGAAGTCGATGCCCCGGTAGTCGTTGTCGATCGTCTTGGGGACGTGGACCACGGCGATCCGCTTCGAACCCGGGGGCAGATAGTCCTGGAACCGCTTGAACTTGTTGGCGGTCTTGAGCGTGTCGTCGCCGCCGATGGAGACCAGCGCGTCGACGCCCAGCGAGTCGAGCGCGCGGTGGACCCGCGCCAGCAACGCGGTGCGCTCGGGATCATCCAGGTGGCTGGGGTGCGACACCTCCTTGCCGGGGTTGGTCCGCGACGTGCCGATCAGGATCCCGCGGGTGTTCCTCGTCCGCTTCAGCCTGGCCTGATCCAGCACGACGTAATCGCGCCCTTCTTGCATCGGGTGGTCGTCGCCGTATTCGACGAGGTGGGCGTACCCATGAAGGATCCCCAGGACCTCGATGCCCTGCCGGCGGAACGACGCCGCGGCCGTCGAGATGACCGCGTTGGCGGCCGGCGCCGGACCGCCCGCGAACAACATCGCCACGCGCCGGATCGGGCGCGGCGCCTGAGGCGATTCCCGGGTGAGCTGTGACGAAGCTGGCATGTTCGGCTCCCATGCAATCACGGTGGTGGGTGGGTCGGTCGATCAACCCGGCAGGCGGGGGGAGAGGATTCGATCGGCGCGGTCGCCGCATGACCACGCGGTCGGACACCCTCCATCCTTGGCCAATCGCGGCCGCGACGCAAGCCCGTAGGGGAGCCAGGGCCGTCTTCTACCGGAACCCGCCCGCGATGTGCAGCGTCTCGCCGGTAATCCAGCCGGACTCGTGCGAGGCCAGGAAGACGGCAGCCGGCGCGATGTCCTGGGGCTGGCCGATCCGGCCGAGCGGGGAATGCGATTCGAACTGCTGGCGGAAGGCGCTCTCGTGGGCGGTGAGCCCGGCAGCGGTTGTACCTTCGGTCTCGACCATGCCGGGATTGATCGAGTTGACGCGGATGTGCCGCGGCCCCAACTCCTGGGCCAGGGACCGGGTCACGGCATCAACGGCGGCCTTGGTGGCGCTGTAGACCGAGGCCTTCGGCGGGGCCGCCGTGGCGACCACCGAACTGATATTGACCACGCTGCCCCCGTCGGGGCCGAAGTGCCTGGCCGCCTCCCGCGTGGCGAGGATCAAGCCCAGCACGTTGAGGTCGAAGAGCTTGTGGAAGTGCTCGGGCGTCACGTCCTCCAGCGGGGCGAACTCGTAAACGCCCGCGTTGTTGACCAGGACGTCCAGCCGGCCAAACGCCTCCTTCGCCGTGGCGAACAGCCGTCGGACCTCCGCGGGCTGGGCCACGTTCGCCTGGACGGCGATCGCCCGGCCCCCCTTGCCGGTGATCTCGGCCACGACACGGGCGGCTCCGTCCTTGCTGGAAGCGTAGTTGACCACCACGGCCGCACCCTCCTCGGCCAGGTGCTTGGCGATGGCGGCACCGATGCCCTTGGACGCACCCGTAACCACGGCCACTTGGCCCGTGAGTCTGTGAGACATTGCCTGGCTCCGTGATTGGATCGACCCCGCGGGGTCTTTTGTGTACCACTCGGTACAATATATCGGCCTGGACAAGCCGGGTCAAGGGAGATAATGTATCAGTAGGTACAAAAAAGGAGGGCTCGCGCCATGGCGAAGGGGCGACCCCGCGAATTCGACGTTGATGAAGCCCTGGACCGCGCCCTGTGGGTGTTCTGGCGCAGGGGTTACGAGGGCGCGACTCTGGCGGACCTGACCCAGGCCATGGGCATCAACCGCCCGAGCCTCTATGCCGCGTTCGGCAGCAAGGAAGAGCTGTTTTGCAAGGTGCTGGACCGCTACGTTGAGGGACCAGCGGTGCGTGTGCGCGAGGCCCTGAACGAGCCGACGGCCCGCGCTGTCGCGGAACGGCTGCTGGGCGGGGTCATCGACACGGTGACCGACCGGCGCAACCCACGAGGGTGTCTCCTGGTGCAAGGTGCGCTGGCGTGCGGAGAGACGGCCGAATCCGTCCGCCGGGAACTGGCCGCGCGCCGTCTGGCGGGAGAGGACGCGGTCCGCCAGCGCTTTGAGCGCGCGCGAACCGACGGCGATCTGCCGGCCGAGGTGGACCCCGCTGTTCTCGCTGGCTACGTGGTGACCGTCATGCGAGGAATAGCGGTCCAGGCTGCCGGCGGTGCAAGCCGCGAGGACCTGCGACGCGTGGCGGAGATGGCGATGCGCGCCTGGCCGGAGAGAGATCAGGAGGCCAACCGCGCCGGAATCCCGGTCCGCCGCGCCGGCGGAGGTTTACGAGCGGGCCAGGGACCACGGTTGGCCCGCGGGAGGGCGATTGAGCCATGAACAGGTTGCAGCGTCTCTTCCCCCAGTCTGTCGGCGGACCCGGTGCCGTGGGGCTGCTGGTCCTCCGGCTCGTTGCGGGGACCGCGATGATGTTTCACGGCTGGCCCAAGATTCAGCATGCCACCTCGTGGATGGGAGCAAACGCCCCGGTGCCTGGACCCTTCCAGGCCCTCGCGGCCCTGGCCGAGTTCGGCGGCGGCCTTTGCTGGGTGCTCGGTCTCCTCACGCCGGTCGCCTCGCTCCTGATCCTCGGCACGATGGCGGTCGCTCTGGCGATGGTTCACCTGCCGCAGGGACACCCCTTTGTGGCCTCCCAGCCGGGCGGGCCGTCCTTGGAGCCGGCTCTCGGGTATCTTGCCATCGCGGTGGCTCTCCTGCTCGTCGGGCCAGGCAAGTTATCCCTCGACACATTGCTGTTCAGACGGCACGCGCCGGGCACGGTCGAGCCGGGATAATCGATCCTGGGGCACTCGGACGATCACTGGAGGATCTGGCGGGAGACGACTGCCGCATTCCCAGGGCCTGGATTCGTCGGGTCGAAGCCAGCGGGTTTGAGCCGGTCGACCAGGAAGAAGCCGCGGTCTCGGCGGTGCGCGTCACCCCCCAGGCCGATCTCGGGACCCAGGATGTCGCAAGCCGACCGAGGATTGCCCGAGGCGATCATCCCGACGTCGCCCCGGTGCTTCACCTCGAAGAACCCGACGGTGATCCAGACGGCGTACTGATGGCTGCGCACGGTCGTCAGGTTCAGCCCTCGCTGCAACATCGCGATCCGCCCGAACGGGTGTTCGCGGGAGTCGAGTTGGGGTCGCTCGGCTGCCCCAGCCCGACGCTCGTCGCGGGACTCCAGGGATTTCTGGGGAGATTCCAGGGATTCGTGGGGAAGTTGTTCCCCGGCCAGATCGACCACACCAGGTTCGGAGAACCGTTGTTGAACGCGACCGTCGCCGACGCCTCGTTCAGCGAGAGACATAGGCCGGCGAACCGGTCGCGTCGTTCGCGGTGACCACCAGCGGCATGGGCCAGCCGTACTGCGGGATGGGCGCCCTCCCATTCCACGGCAGGGAGTAGGACCCCGGCGGGAGGGATGGGAGCTGGATGAAATTGAGCCATTGCTGGGTGAAGCTGGCATCCCGCTGGCCGACGACGCTGAAGAAGTCCTCCTCGTCGACGATCAGGTTGAGGTTCACCAACCCCGGCTTGGTGTCCTGCCGTTCCCAGTCGAAATTCGTCCCCTGGGCGACCGGACCGATTGCCCCCATCATCGAGCTGGGCACCTCGACGAACTCGAGCATCTTGAACCAGCCGTCGCCGGTCGGGCTGCCGACCAGCGTCCCACCGATGTCGGTCGCGCTGGAGGCGCCGGTATAAAAGAATTGATCCGCAAGATAGGGGAGCGTGTGAGCCGGCATCGGATTGACTGCGGACACCGGGGCGAACGGGTTGGCGGGCCGGCGCAGGCAGACGCGGAAGCTGGACCGTGATACGAGGATCCTCCTGACCGACCTGAAGGACCGGCCGGAGGATCCCCTCGTCGTGTTCAACCGGGGAGCGATCGCCGTCCCCACCGGGATGGTGCCGGCCGGCCATCGGCGGCGCTGCTTGACACCCGGCGCGGCACCGGTCCATCATGATCATAGTCCGGAACCGTCCGCGAGGGGCACTGTCGGCGTCGCGCGCTCGGCGGTGTCCTGCCAAGCCGCGCCGGGATCGAGCCGCCTGGGGAGTTGTGCCAGTATGGTCGAAGATCGGCCGCCGGGGGCCCGGCGCGCCCCTCTGGGGAGGGCGCTGGTCCTCCTCTCGATGATCGTCGTCGCCGCCGCGGTCGTGCTCGGCAGGCCATGGCGGTCGGCTCGGGGACCGACACCGGCGCCCTCGGCGCTGCCGCCGGCCGTGACGATCGCCACCCCGAAGGCCGAGCCGGAACGGATCACCGGCTACCTCGGCGCTGGGGCGTGCCGCGAATGCCACCCGGGCGAATCCGCGTTGTTCGCGCGGTCGGGCCATCACCGGACGGTCTGGCCGGCCGAGCCCGGCCGAAATCCGGTCGTCGCCTGGCTCGACGGCACAACCTGGAAGGACCCCGAGGTCCCTGAAGTCGCGTGGTCCTATCACGTCCGCGACGGCCGGCTCGTCGTCCAACGCACCGCCAAGGGCCGGACGGAAACCCAGCCGCTCGACTACGGGTTCGGCTCCGGCACGCACGGCGTCACGTTCGTCGCGCTCCAGCCGGGCGCCGAGCCCGGGCTCGATCCTGAGGGCATCGAACATCACCTGTCGTATTTCGCCCAGGGCCGGCAGATGGGGATCACACCCGGTCAAGAACGGTCGGAATCGGAACCCGAGCCGACGGCGCAGGGGCCGCAGGAGGTCCCCCTGGGGAAGGCCATGACGGCCGAGCGCATCCAACTGTGCTTCGGCTGCCACTCGACCTTGACCTCGACCCTGGCGAGCAATCGGCTCGAGCTGGCGACCTGGCTCCCCAACGTCTCGTGCGAGCGCTGCCACGGTCCGGGGCGGTCGCACGTCGAGGCGGCGCGGCGGGGCGAGAGTGAGTTGACCATGCGGATGGGCCAGGATCGCGTGGAGGCCTCGGTCGAGGTCAGCCTCTGCGGCAGTTGCCACCGCCTGCCCGGGGCGGTCGCCTCCTCGAAGCTCCGCCCGGAGAACCTGGCGCTGGTCCGCTTCCAGGGGGTCGGGATCTCGCTCTCATCCTGCTATGCCGATGGCCTGAGCGGGTTGCGCTGCACCTCCTGCCACGATCCCCACGATCGGGTCTCCACCAATCCTGCCGCGTACGAGAGGGTTTGCCGGTCGTGCCATCGGGGGGAGTCGGAGTCGAAGTTGAAGCCAAAGCCGTGTCCGGTCTCACCCGCCACGAAGTGTCTCGACTGCCACATGACCCGCCGCACGATCAGCAACAGCGTGTTCACCGACCACTGGATCCGCAAGCCCGAGCCGCAGCCGGCCCCGGCACGGGCTGGTGGTCCTGACCTCCCGGTCTCCCTGCCCCCGGCCAGGCCGACTGCCGGCCCCGCGACGATCCGGCCCCCGAGGGCCGCCCCAGCATGAACGAACCGGAGCCCAGCCCCAACCCCAGCCACGACCATGACCTCTATGCCCTGCCCCCCGAAGCGATCCAGCAGCCGCCGCAGTCGCTCGGCCAGGCGGTCCGCAAGATCGGGCCGGGGTTGATTCTGGCCGCGTCGATCGTGGGGACCGGCGAGCTGATCAATACGACCAGCCTGGGCGCCAAGGCGGGCTTCCGCCTGCTCTGGCTGATCCTGATGTCGTGCGTGATCAAGGTCTTCGTGCAGGTGGAGCTGGGCCGCTACGCCATCACGCACGGCAAGACGACCCTGGCGGCCTTTGACTCGCTCCCCGGCCCGCGCGCCGGCGCCTCGTGGCTGTGCTGGCTCTGGCTGTTCATGACCCTGGCCACCCTGGCCCAGTCCGCCGCGATGGAGGGGACCGTGGGTCAGGCCGCGCACATGGCCTTCCCCGGCGCGTCCCAGGCGATCGCCGCCGGCGCGGGCCGGCTCATCACCGCGTGGGGACCTTACCTGGCCAGCCACGAGGAGCATGTCTGGGCGGCGGTGACCACCCTGGCGGTGATCCTGCTGCTGCTTTCCGGGGGCTACCGGCGGCTGGAGCGGATCACCACCGTCCTGGTGGCGGCCGTCACCCTCTTCACGGTGGCGAGCGTCGGCATCCTCCAGTGGACGGCCTTCCGCATCACGGTCAGCGACCTGGAACACGGCCTCGAGCTGGCGATTCCCTCGGCGGCGGTCGCCCTGGCATTCTCGGCGTTCGGGATCACGGGGGTCGGCGCCTCCGAGCTGGTGGCCTACCCTTACTGGTGCATCGAGAAGGGCTACGCGCGGTACGCCGGCGCGCGGAGCGAGGATCCCGGCTGGGCGGCCCGGGCCCGCGGCTGGATCCGCGTCATGCAGCTCGACGCCTGGGTCAGCATGGTCGTCTTCACCATCGCGACGGTCGCGTTCTACTTCCTCGGCGCCGCGGTGTTGCATCCCCAGGGGTTGGACCCGAAGGGACCCGAGATGATCCCGACGCTCTCGCGCATGTACCTCCAGCCGCTGGAGGGGACGCCCCTGGCCTGGCTGCGGCCCTTCACGCGCGTCGGCTTCCTGCTGGGTGCCTGGGCCGTCCTGTTCAAGACGTTGTATGTCGCCACGGCCGCCAACAGCCGGCTCACCGCCGACTTCCTCAACCTGGTGGGCGTCTGGCATCCCGCCGCGCCGTCGGACCGGGAGCGGATGGTCAAGGTCTTCTGCGTGGTCTACCCGGCCGTCGCGCTGGGACTCTATTACGCCTTCCGCGAGCCCCAGGGCTTGATCAAGGCGGGCGGGATCTCCCAGGCCCTGATGCTCCCCTTCATCGCCGGGGCGACGATCTACCTCCGGCGCCGCGACACCGACCGTCGCGTCGGCCCGTCGCTCCTGAGCGACGTGCTGACCTGGATCGCCTTCCTGGCGATCTCCGCGGTCGCGATCTACAGCACCTTCGACCAGGTCCGGGGGATGCTGCCCGCCCCGGGAGCCGGGAAATAATCGATGGCCCATGATTTGCTTGACGAACTTGTGCACCTCGGTACCCGCAAGGACAGCCTGCGACGGGCGAGGGATCCGCTCCCAGGACCAGGCGAGGCTCGATCAGGACTCAGGCGATGGCTTCCCGTGTCGGGTTGACGTCCAAGCTGCGCGAACACTTCGGGTTCCGGCAGTTCCGGCCGGGCCAGGAGAAGGTCGTCCGCTCGGCCCTGGCGGGCCGCGATACGATCGTCCTGATGCCCACCGGCTCGGGGAAGAGCCTGTGCTTCCAGTTGCCGGGCCTGGAAATGGACGGACCGACGCTCGTCGTCAGTCCGCTGATCGCCCTGATGAAGGACCAGACCGAGGCACTGAAGCGGCGGGGATTCGAGGCGGTCGCGTTCAACAGCACGATGACGGCGCGCGAGCGCCAGGAGGCCGAGGAGACGGTCGCGCGCGGGGGCAAGGAGTTCCTCTACACGACGCCCGAGCAACTGGCCAATCGCGACTTCCGCGCGCTGTTGCGGCAGGCCGCGATCGACCTGTTCGTGGTGGACGAGGCGCATTGCGTGAGCCATTGGGGTCACGACTTCCGTCCGGACTACCTGGAACTGGGCGCGGTGATCGAGGAACTGGGCCATCCGACCGTCCTGGCCATGACGGCGACCGCGACCGAGGAGGTCATCGACGACATCCTCCGCCAGCTCCGCATCCCGGACGCCGCCATCGTCCACACGGGCTTCGATCGGCCCAACCTGCACCTGGCGGTCGTCGCGACCGTCGATGACGACCAGCGGCGAGAGCGCCTGGCCGAGCGGCTCGGGAACGAGTCGGGCAGCGGGATCATCTACGCGGCAACGGTCAAGGCGGTGGGCGAGCTCACGGAGCACCTCCAGGGCCTGGGGTTCGCCGCCGCCTCGTATCACGGGCGGATGAAGGCCGCGGATCGCGCCGCCAGCCAGGACCGATTCATGAGCGGCGCCGTGCCGATCATGGTGGCCACCAACGCGTTCGGCCTGGGGATCGACAAGCCCGACATCCGCTTCGTGATCCACGCCCACCTGCCCGGCTCGATCGAGGCGTTCTACCAGGAGTTCGGCCGGGCCGGCCGCGACGGCCGGCCGTCGCGGTGCACGCTGCTGTATTCCCCCGAGGATCGCAAGCTCCACACCTTCTTCCAGAGCCGGCGCTATCCCGATGGCGAGGACCTCGTCAATGCCCACCACGCCCTCAAGCGAATCGCCCAGGACCTGCCCAAACTGGAGGAGGTCCAGGCCATCTGCCCGCTCCCCAAGATGCGACTGAAGCTCGCACTCTCCCTCTTCCGCACCAAGGGGATCGTCAAGGAGGACCTCTCGGGGCATCTCCACCTGCTCCAGCCCGACCTGACGCATGACGACCTGGCGCGGGTGGCGCGCGACTACGAGGAGCGTGACCTGCGCGATCAGGTCAGGCTGCAACGCCTGGTCGACTATGCCGAGACCCGCGGCTGCCGATGGCGCCACCTCCTCGACTACTTCGGCGACGACGACCAGACGTTCGAACGCTGCGGCCATTGCGATCGCTGCGCGGCGATGGCCCCGTGATGGTCAACGCGGCGCTCGAGGAATTTGACGGTGCCGCCATCGCTCGACTCGGGGTGTCCCCCAAGCGGGTGCCGCTGACCTCCGCATCATCCACCTCAGAGATGGCATGCGTGGTCGAGGTTCGCAGAGGCAAGCCGCCCGAGCCGCAGGAGGAGCCCGGAACCCAGACCGAGCCGGCTCCGACCGAGGACGACACGCCTTGACCCCCAGCCGGCTCTCACCTGGTTCGCCGTCCCGAGCCGCGCGAATCCGCCTCCACCCTCGGCCCGGATCGTTCCACGCCCCATTTCCTCGAATCCGAGAAGATTGATGCAACTGGCCCCGCCCTCTCGCGGATCATCTGGGGTGTGATGCCGCGCGCCGGGCGGTCGAGACCACGACCGGCCCCATGCGTTGAGCCGGCCGGCAGATGGGAGCCAGACCAGGAAAACCGCGCGAACGAACTGTCATGCCCCCCGGGGGCACCCCACCCCATGAAAATGGAGTCGGCATGCGTTATCCTCGACGTCGTCCAGCCTTGGGTGTGAGGCCGTT
>JAJPJC010000311.1 GCA_021324445.1 Isosphaeraceae bacterium | reverse complement strand
GTTCCTTCACCTGGGCCAGGCTGGCGGCCAAGAGCGGGCCAGCCGGAGCCCGTTGTTGGAGGCGGCGGTCGAGCATCCCACGGATCAGCGTGGGGTGGCTCGGCACATGCATCTCTACAGCACGGCGCGGCCGCGCCGCTGGAAGGGAAACTGCTGGACACGGAATGGGGGCGACTTCAAGAGCACCCGCACATCGCCGAACCGTCCCAGGCCCTGGATCACTCCCAGGTCCGTTTGTCCGCCCCGTCTCTTGGGGGCCTTGACACTCCCGGTGAGGGTCGTCCGGTGGGGGACCATCCCGATCAAATCCAGCAGGATGCCCGCGCCGGAGGAATTGCGGACCTGCTCCAGGTAGCCCGGTCCCTTCACTTGCAAGGTGACGCGGTTGCCGGCGTTGTCGATGTATTGCAACCGAGTCCCCTGGGCAAACATCGCGACGTAGTTCGTGCCCGGGGTTCCCGTGCCGGCCCCGTCGAGGAGATTGCCGGCGATGTCGCGGACGCCCGTCGGTCCTGCGCCGATGATTTGAATCTCGTCGTACTGGCGGGACGGCAACGGCGCCGCGGGCACCAGCGTGACCGAGTCAGTCGACGAGTTATATTGGACCGAAGCGATCGGGATGACCCCGCCGCCGAGGACCTGGACCAGTCGATAGTTGGCCGGATTGGATGCCGAGCTCGGGTCGAGCGGGCCCGTGAAACTGAGGGTCAGGCTGACGATCGACTGCGACGAACCCGTCCAGGTCAGCCCGGTCACCTGGGGGGGCGTCGTATCGGGGTCGACGTCCTGGATCCTCAGGACCGCGGTCGTGATCCCGCCGAGGAGGGCTCCCCCCGCCGGACCGCCGAGCACCACGTCGAGGTATTCCTCGTGGTCATCGTAGGGATCGTGGAGGACCGGAACCGTGATCGTGCCGGAGGTCTGGCCGGGTCCCAGCGTCAGGGTGCCCGACACCGGGACATAGTCGAGCCCAGGTGTCGCGTTGATCGCGACCGTCTGGTATGGCACCGAGACCGCGCCGAGCGCTCCGTACAGGCGGACAACCGGGATCTGGGCGAGACCCGCCATCTCGCTGACCGAGACCGATCCCACGGCGAATTGCACGATCCCCGGCGACTCCAGGACCTGGGCCGTCGCACTCGCCGAGGCCCCCTGGGGATCGAGGTTGTACTGCGCGGCGGTGACCATTCCCGACTGCGTCACCGTCCCGGGGGCCAGGGCCGTCTCCAGGACCGTCACGGCGGCGCTGGCGCCGGGATTCAACGCCCCGAGGTCCACGGCGAGCTGACCGTTGACCAGGGTGGCTGTCCCCTGCGAGGCCGACCAGGAATTGCACGCGAGGCTGGCCGCCGGCGGCAGGGTCAGAACCACGCCGGTCGCCGAGGTCGACCCGGTGTTGCTCACCGTCGCGGTGAAGGCGAGGGTCTGTCCGCTCGGGACGCTCGGCGGCGTGGCGACGAGGCTCATCGCCAGACTCACCGACGGCGCCACCGGTACCGCCAGGGTCGCCTGATTATTGCCGGGATCGGGGTCGAACTCGTCGCCGGCGACCGCGGCCGCCAGGCCGATCGCGCCGGCCGAGGCGGCAGCCTCCGTCGGCAGGACGACGAGGGTCACCGTGGCGGCCTTCCCCGCGGCGATGGTCCCCAGGCCGGCCGAGACGACCCCATCCTGCTCGGTCGGGACGCTGCCCTGGCTTGACGTGGCCGAGACGAAGGCGACGTTCGCCGGCAGGGGAGCCGTCGCGAACACGCCCGTGGCCGCCGAGGGTCCCGCGTTGGAGACGACCAGGGTGTACGTCCAATCGACCTGGGCCACGGCCGAGCGGCCACCGGTCGAGATGCCGACCGTCAGGTCGGCCGACGGGGCCACGCTGACCGCGACCACGGCCGTGTTGTTGTCGGGGTCGAGGTCCAGGTTCTGTCCGCTGACCGTGAAGGGCGTTGCCAGCGGCCCGACGGCGGTCGGACCCGGGGTACCGACCAGGGTGACGGCCGCCGTGGCATTGACGGCCAGCGGGCCGAGATCGGCTGTGAGGATCCCCTGGGTGATCGTCGGCCCGGTGCCCTGAGTCGAGGTCATCGATTGGAAGGTCAAGCCGGCGGGCAAGACACTCGTCAGAACCGCGTCGGGCTCATCGTCCGGACCCTGGTTGGTGACCATGATCGTGTAGGTCAGCCCCTGGCCGACGTGGACCGCAACGGGCTGGGCCGCCGCGGTGACCCCCAGGTCGCTCAGGCCGCGGACTGGGAGGGTCAGGCTCGCCTGGTTGTTGCCGGGGTTGGGGTCGGCCTGCTGGCCCGCGACCGCGGCCGTATCGATCAAGGTCGAGCCCGGCGCGGCGGTCGGGTCGACGACGATCGTCAGCGTGGCCGAGGCCCCCACGGCCAGGGTGGCGAAGGTCGCGGTGACCACGCCGCTGGCCAGCGCCGGCTCGACGCCCTGATCGGTCGAGGCGGAGACGAAGCTCACGCCGTCGGGAAGGGTATTGCTGAGGACGACCCCGGTCGCCTCGACGGGACCGGCGTTGGTCGCGGTGACCTCGTAGATCAGCGGTTGACCGGTCGCGGCCGGGACGGGGGAGGCTGCGATCTTCACGGCGAGGTCGGCGGCCGGGACGACCGTCGTGGTCACGCTGGCGTTGTTGTTGGAGAGGTCGGGATCGGCGACCTCATCGCTGGAGACCGTGGCCGCCTCGGTCAGATTGCCGACGGCCAGAGCCTGGAGAACCACGGTCACCGTGGCCTGGGAGCCCACCGCCAGGCTGCCGATGTGGGCGACGACCTGGCCCCCCGAGCTGGTGACTGTCCCCGCGCTGGAGGTCCCCGAGACCCAGACGGCCCCCGGGGCCACAGGCATGGTCGCGACCACGTCCCCGGCGTTCATCGGCCCGTTGTTGCTGACCGTCATCGTATAGGTCAAATCGCCGCCCGCCAGCGCCGGGTTCGGATCCTCGCGGAGCCCGATCGCCAGGTCGGTGGCGGCGAACACGGTGGTGGTGACGCTCGCGGATTCGTTGGCCGGGTACGGATCGGTCTCCTGGCTCGAGACCGAGGCCGTGTCGGTGATCGAGCCGACCGAGCCGGCGCTGGTCTTGACGACGAGGGTCACCGAGGCCGAGGCCCCGGCCGCGATCGTGCCCAGCAGCGCCGTCACCGATCCGCCCTGCGACGTCGGGAGGATGAACCCCAGGCTGGTCGACGCCGAGACCAGGGAGACGCTCGCGGGGAGTTGATCGGCCAGGACCACATTGTGCGCGGCGATGGTCCCCGCGTTGCTGACGGTCAGCGTGTAGGTCAGGTCGCCGCCGGCCGGGACCGGGTTGGGCGCCGCCGTGGCGGTCAGCGTGAGGTTGATCAGCCCCTGGACCATCGCGTCGCTGGAGAACTCGGAGGTGTCGCCGCTGGGGCTGGTCGCCGTCGCCGAGATGGCCACGCCGGCGGGCGTGGCCGCCAGCGACGAGATGGTGAAGCTCGCCTGGCCTGTGCTGTCGGTCGTCACATGGCTGGTGCCGATCAGCAGCTTCCCCTGGCCATGGCCGCTGGGGTCCGCAACCGGGTTCGAGAAGAACTGGAGGAGATAGGTCGTGTTCGGGCTCTCGTAGAGCGACCCCTGGACCGAGGTCTGTTGCCCATCACACTGAACGGTCGACAGCACCGGGTAATTCTGATAGTCGTTCGGTCCCGGAGTGCCCGGGGCATGATTCGCGGTCGGTCCGTCGCCCAGGTTGATCCCCAATCCGGCGTTGTCGTAGATCGAGTTGGACAGGATCGCGTCCTGGTTGACGTTCCCCACCAACTGGACGCCCGCGCCCACCAGGCCGCTGCCGTTGAACTCGATGACGTTCGCCGCCCCATTGCCCGTCCCGCCGATCGTGTTGGAGGACGATCCCAGGCTGATGCCGCCGCCGAGATTGCCCAGTTGCAGGACGCCGGTGGGATCGGTCCCGATCGAATTCCCCTCGACCAGGAGGCCGCCGGCGGCTCCGGTGGTGCGGATGCCGCTGCCCTGATTGGCCACGATGACGTTGCCGTCGCCGGGGTGGTCGTCCCCGACCAGGTTCGCGGGCGCGTCGTCCAGCAAGATGCCGTCGCCACCGTTACCCAGCGGGGTCTGGCCGTCGGACGCCAGGCCGATCTGGTTGCCGAGGATCTGCGTGCCGGTGGTCCCGTCGCTGAGGAGGATCCCCGCGCCGAGGTTCCCCGAGACCAGGTTTCCCGCCGGTTGACCGGCCAATCCGATGAGATTGTCCGGGGAGTCCACGATCGCGATGCCGCTCTGCTGGTTGCCCAGCGCCGCGGTGCCGTCGGCCGTGGTGCCGATCCGGTTGCCGCTGAGGACGTTGCCGGCCGATTCCGTGCCGTCGGGCTGGATCAGGACGCCATTGCCGGTATTGCCGGAGATGACATTCCCCAGGCCGCCCGCGGCGCTGCCGATCGTATTGGCGGACGAGCCCAGCAGGGAGAGCCCCTGCCCGTTGGGGATCGCCACGGTTCCGGAGGGCGCCACGCCCAGGTAATTGCCCTGGATGACATTGCCGCCGCCGGTCTGGAGCACGATCGCCGCGCCGGGGAAGCCGACCAGGGATAACCCGCTGACCCGGCTGCCGCCGGCCGTCAGGACCAGCCCGGCACTCCCCGACCCCGCGCTCAGGCCCGAACCATCAATCTCCACCAGCGGTGCGTTCTGGTAGCCCGGCTGGGTTGTCCCGTCGATCACCACCGAAGTGGTGATCGCCGGCAGCGGCGCGCCCAGCCGGATGGTTTGGGGGCCCTGACCCGGGAGGTCGAACTGGATCGTGTCCAGTCCGTTGTCGGAGTTCACTTGCAGGATCGCCCAGCGGAGCGAGCCCGGGTTCGTATCATCGTGGGTGTTCTGTACGATGTAGGTCGCCAGGAGCTGCCGCCGCTCCAGGACCTCATAATCCAGCCGACACCTTGCGCGGCGATCCCGGCGATGACCGCGCCGCAAGCTGTGCCCGTTACCCATCGTACCGATGTCCGTTCTCGACAGCCTCATCAAGGAGAACTACAGCCGCTTCATCTTCCAGTTCCCTGGACAAAGGTCCCGTCAATCACTAATCTACGGACAACTCACGTTAACTTTCCTGGTACGCACGCTTTCCGTGGCGGTTCCGAGTCTCCGTCAGCATCCCGACGGTCCCATCGAACCGGGACCGGCCCCGAGTTTTCCGCGGGCCTGTCTGGCCCTCCGGGGAATCGTCCCAGGCACGCGAAGCGGTTCAAGGTGAGATTCTCGGATCGCACGACCACACAATCATCGTAGCAAGTCTCGAGTGGCTCAAACGGAAGCACACCGGCCTGGTCTTTCCCGGTCAGCGCCGGCACCGAATCCCGCCGGTCAATCCGAATTCATCCGGACATCTTCCCACGACCCTCGGACGAAAGTCAAGAGGCTGCACACTTAGGGTTGATTGCTTGGGTGTGACAGCGCGGTTCAAGGCGACTCGGGAACACTGAGTTATTATGCCGTTGAGCCTTCTTCGACAACGCAGGGTTGTCACATTCTGCCAAGAGTGAAGCCCACGGCCTGCGGCGGGGCGGGGGTGGAATGTTGTGAACGTGTTGCCGCGCCGTGGGCTGCCTGGCAAACTGTGGGGCTGGCGGTCGTTCGACGTGACGTGATGACCCCTGAGGAGGAACCGACCGATGAGCCGAAGCACGGGTATTGCCATCGTTCTGGCGGGATTCGGCACGGCGCTTGCTGCACCCTGGACGCGGGGGCAGACTGCCGCCGAGCTGGCGCAGACGGCTGCGTTTGCGGCCGCGCATCAGAACAAGGACGGGGGTTTTGCCGCCAGGGCGGGCCAGGCCTCAAGCCTGGGCGCCACCAACGCGGGACTGCGGGTGCTCCGGCACGTGGGGGGCTCGGTGCCCGACGTGCTGGGCTGCATCCAGTTCGTCCAGTCGTGCCGCGATGCCAGTGGCGGGTTCGCCCAGACGCCGGGCGGCAAGCCCGACGTGGTGACCACCGCCATCGGCCTGATGGCCGCGTCCGAGCTGAAAATCGCCGACCCGGGTCTGATCCGCGGCGCAGTCGTCTACCTGGGGAAGAATGCCCGGAGCTTCGAGGAGGTCCGGATGGCCATCGCCGGCCTGGAGGCCATCGGCGTGTATTCGCCTGACATCCCGCGGTGGAACCAGCAGATCCAGGCCATGCGCAACCCGGATGGGACCTTCGGCAGCGGGCCCGGGCAAGCCTTCGCCACCGGCGGCGCCGCCGCCGCGATCCTCCGCATGGGCTTGAGACTCGATCGGCGCGACGCGGTCATCGCGGCGATCAAGGCCGGCCAGCGCCCGGAGGGGGGTTGGTCCAAGGACGGCGGTCCGCCGGACCTCTCCAGTAGCTACCGCGTCATGCGGGCGCTGTTCATGCTCCGGGAGAAGCCCGACGTCGACCGCCTGCTGGGGTTCGTCGCGCGCTGCCGGCAGTCCGATGGCAGCTATGCCAGCACGCCGGGCGGCACCGGCGACCTCGGCGGTACGTACCTGGGGACCATCCTCCTCTTCTGGACGCGCCAGCTCCTCGGCCTGGCCCCGGTCGTCGAGACGGCGGGGTTCACGCCCCTGGTCAACGGCGAGGCCCTCGACGGTTGGGATGGCGACAAGCAGCTCTGGTCGGTCCGCGACGGCGTGCTGGTCGGCCGTTCGCCCGGCTTGGACCACAACGAGTTCCTGGCGACGACCCGCCCCTACGGCGACTTCGTCCTGGCACTCCACTTCCGGATGGTCGACGGTCAAGGCAACAGCGGCGTTCAGTTCCGCAGCGTCCGCGTCCCGCCCCACGAGATGTCCGGCTACCAGGCCGACATTGGCGAAGGCTACTGGGGCTCGCTCTACGACGAGTCGCGCCGCAACATGGTGCTCGCGTATCCCAGGTCCGAGGCCCTCAAGAGCCTCAATCCGAACGGGTGGAACCGATACGTGATCCGGGCCATGGGCGGCAAGATCACGCTGAGCCTCAACGGCCAGGAGACGGTGCGGGACTACCAGGAGACCGACCCGGGCATCGCGCGGTCCGGACTGCTGGCCGTGCAGATGCACGCCGGCGGGTCGACGGAAGTCCAGTTCCGCGACCTGCTGATCCAGCCCCTGCCGGCGCCGACGGCCGAGAATCCGACCCAGCCGGGCTTCCACCTGCGCACGGTCGCGACCGACCAGGGAGAGCGGAAATACACGGTGTACGTCCCCGAGGGCTACGACGGCACGAAGACCTTCCCGGTGATCCTGTTCCTCCACGGCGCCGGCGAGCGCGGCGACGACGGGATCACGCCGGCGCAGGTGGGGCTCGGCCCGGCGGTCTTCAACCGACCCGGCGGCATTCCCGCCCTGGTCGTCTTCCCCCAGGCGCGGCGCACCTGGTCGGCCGGCTCGCCGGACAGCCAGGCCGCGCTCAAGGCCCTCGACGCGGTGATGACAACCTACAAAGCGGACCCTCAGCGGGTGATCCTGACGGGCCTGTCCATGGGTGGGGCCGGGAGCTGGGACCTGGCCACGGCCATGCCCGATCGGTTCGCCGCCGTGATCCCGATCTGCGGCCCGGGGAATCCCGACGCCGTGGCCCGCCTGAAGGCGCTGCCGGTCTGGACCTTCTGCGGCGACGCCGACCGCGATGAGACCGTGCTCAACCTGCGGGCGATGGTCGCAGCCCTCCGCCGCGCGGGCACCCCGGCGCGGCTGACCGAGTATCGCGGCGTCGGCCACAATAGCTGGGACCGGGCCTACAACAATCCCGAACTGATTGATTGGATGCTCGCCCAGCGGCGGCCGTGACGCAGGGATTCCAGAATTCCAGATTCCAAATTCCAGATTCCAAATGAAGACAGGATGCAAGAATCTGGAAACCGGCCAGGACTCCAGATTCCAAATGAAGACAGGATGCAAGAATCTGGAAACCGGCCAGGATTCCAG
>JAJPJC010000296.1 GCA_021324445.1 Isosphaeraceae bacterium | reverse complement strand
CCCGGGCCAATTCCCAGCAGATCGATGCGTTCTTCGGGGTCGACGGCAACGTCACCCTGTACGGCGGCTCGCGCGGCCGGGTTTTTGAGATTACCGGCTGCCTCTTCGGCGCGGACATCCCCTCGCTGATCGCGGCTGAATCGACGTTACTCTCCTACGCCGACGGCAAGGCCCGGACATTGGTCGACCCGATTGGCCGGAGCTTCCCCAACGTGATTTTCCAGGGTGAGTACCAACCGAGCCCAGGGGGGCCGAAGTGCACTGATAGCGGGGTGATTCTGCCCTACCGGGCAGTGTTCCATGGACTGACTTAACTCACTTCGGTTGCTTCAGGGTGCGTTCCGCGTAGGGTGTGGCGCGTGGAGACCACCCTCCCCTCGCACCACGCGCCTCCCATCACGCGCCACGATGCCTTTCTCCCAGTCCTCCATCACCGAAGTCTTCCCGGCGATCGTCCGTGGCGGCCAGGCATTCCTCTCCTGGACCGATGCCGCCTCGGCCGGGACGTGGTTCCAGGTCTACATCAACGACACCCTGGCCTGGCACGGCCGGTCGACCTCCTGCTGGGTGCCGATTCCGTCCGGGCCGGTCCACATCGATATCGGCACGGTGGGGCCGGGGGAAGAGCAGACCGACTTCAGCGAGGCACTCCCGCCGGCCCCCTCGCGGCGCGCCAGGCTCTCCTGGCTGGGGGGCACCTTCGAGGGTGCCGACATCGCCGGCTTTCGCGTCTACGGCGAGAGCTCGCCGGGAGGCGGGATCGATTACGCCATCGCGCTGGCCGACATCACTGCCTATCCGGGCGGGATCACCACCGACGGCTTTGGCTTGGGAGGATTCGGCCTGGGAGGCATCGGCGCCGTGGCGGGCACCTACACCTGGACCTCCAGCCCGCTCGACTCGGGAACCTGGTCGTTCGCGGTGCAGCCCTATGACACAGCGGGCAACCTCGGGACGCCGCAGATCACGGCGATTACGATCAGCACCCCCCCCCGCGAGCCGGGCCTGTTCCCCGACGGCCTGACGCGACTGGGGTACAGCCTGCTGGGCTACGGGCAGGTCGGGTACGGGAGCCCGGGGTTCGGGCTGCCGGAAGTGGTCCTCAACTGGAATGCGAGCCCACGGGCATGAGCAACACGTACACACCCGCGGTCAAGCTGGCGATGCCCGCCATCGGCGACACCGGCTGGAGCGTCCCGGTCAATGGCAACTGCAGCACCCTGGATGCGCTGAACCCGGTCGGCGACCTCGCCGTCACGACGCATGAGCAGCCCAGCTCGAGCCTCCACATCGACATCGCCCCGGGCAGCTTCATCAACCAGGCCGGCACTGTCGCCACCTTCGCCGGTGCCTCGAACCAGAGCGTCGCGGCCAGTAACACCAGCTACGTCTATCTCACCAATGCTGGGGCGCTGGTGATCAATACCACGGGGTTCCCCGCCGCGCCCGGTCTGTACATCCCGCTGGCGACTGTCGTCACGGGCACCAGCTCGGTGACCGGGATCAGTGACCAGCGGGTCGCCTTCCCCGTCGTCGGATCGGGCTACCTGCCCACAGGCGGCGGCACCATGACTGACGGGGCGAACATCGCGCTGGGCACCTCGACGGGCACGCAGATCGCCACCTCCTCAAGTCAGAAACTCGGTTTTTTCGGCAAGACCCCGGTCGTCCAGCCGACCCTGGGTGCGGCCACGGCGGGCAGTAGCTACGGCAGCAATGAGCAGACCATGCTCCAGGCGGTCTACAACGCCGTTCGGAATCTGGGATTGGGATCCTGACCATGGCCGGCAGCTTCGACCTCGACAACAGCCTGCCGCCGCTGGCCTCCGACGCACTGCCGGTCGGCGTGTTCCGCTACGACAGCGAAAACAGCGATCAGCCGTTTTCCCTCCTCCCCAACGTGCGGTGCCTGCGCATCGACGTTCGTGAGGGCTGCGAACCTCCCTGCGCGCGCTTCGAATACATCATGGACGACTCGCTCGCGCTCAACTTCGGCTGGCCGTCGCAGTTCGAGCAGCTCTGGCCGATCGACGCCCAGGGTGATTACGTGGTCGCGGCTGACGATCGACTCGTCGTCATGGGCCAGAATCCGGACGGCTCGCCGCTCTATCTCTTCGACGGCTTCGCACAGATCCCCCAGGTCGATATCTGCCCGGCGCAGCAGCGGGTGTCGTTCGCGGCGGTGGGGGTGGCGGCGCGGGCCTATGATGACGTGATCACGGGACGAGTGCAACGCCACGCCGGCTCGCCCAGCGATACCAGCGGCGCCAGCGACGTTGCCGTCGACCTGCCCTGTCGGTTCAACCCGGCGGACACGTGGGTTTCGGGCCGGGGCGGCTTCCTGGGCAACTCCACGCCCCCTGCTAATTACACGAGGGATGAGGGAAACATCCTGATCGAGGGGGGCAAGGGCCTGGGCGATTTCCCAGTATTCATCGATCCGTTGCTCTCCGAGCGCGAGGACGCCGACAGCGAGGACGAGGATCCCTCCGAGGGTGGGACCGACGCGGGCGACCTGGTCGCGCCGTGGTACATCTCCGACGCGCTCAAGTACCTGATCAGCCAGCCCAACGGAGGAGATGATTACCTCGACTGGCCCACGTTCAGCCAGCTCGACGCGTTGCTCCAGGCACTCTACCCTCCTCCAGGATCCAACACGTTCAACCCCGAGACGGCCATCGCAGCGAACATCATGATCCGGGACTTCGACGCGACGAACCGGCCGCTCCCCGATGTCGTCGCCGAGCTCCTGGGTTATGCCGGCTTCCTGGTGACCTGGCAGACCGCGGCCGACGCCAACGGCCTACCCCAGACCAATCTCAAAATTTACCGCCGCGACGCCGCGGCGACGCAGGCGCCCAAGGTGGTCTACCTCGATCAGGCTCGGAACACGGTCAACCCGGCCACGAGCAACGTCACATCGTTGCACCTGGCCCGCGACTGCAACGCGATCGTCAATGAGTGGAGCCTCGAGACGGCTCAGCGCCAGGTCGAGATCACGGTCATCCTGGCGCCGCTCTACCAGCCCCAGGCTGGGGACGAGAACGCCCCCGCGTGTGATGCGTTCAAGCAGTCGAACCTCACCAGCGCAACCCAGACCACGCGCCGCAAGTACCGCTGGTACGGGGCCGACGAATGCGGCGACGGGCATTGGAACTCGGTCGACAGCAGGTGGTCGACGGCGGCGCTCGACCTCTCCCCAGTATTCCCGCCGCAGGAGGACGGCTCGCCCAGCTACGTGGAGCGATACCGGCCAGGGTCAGACACGCTGATCACACGCGACCCGCAGGGGAGGCCGCTCAAGGCCACACTGGAGATCTATCTCTCGTCGACCAGTCCCGACACGAACCCCGATCCCTACATCGCGGAGGGCCAGACCGCAGCGGCCTGGTACACCATCCCCAACGGCTGGCAGCTCCTCGACGACCGGTTGGGCATCCAGGTCACCGCACCGGACCCGAACCAGTGGAGCACGGGCAACCCCAGGATCCCCGGCGGCGGCGACATCCGCATCGGTTGGTGGAGCAACCCCTCGGCCGCGTTGGCTGACTGGAACGGCGGGCAGCCCCCGGTGCTGCGTCTGACCACGGTGATCGAGGGCGACCTCCAGATGGGGATCTCGGCCAACAAGCGCACCGCTTCGCCGACCCGGTTCACCCGCAGCCGCACGGCCGACTGCCGCGACCACTTCCACCTCGACTCGGTCGATCCCTCCTCGGCGTACTTCTCTCAGGCCGGCGGCAGTGGCTCGACCCCGGTGGTCGTCCGCGACGACCGCGAGGTGGCCCAGACCCATGCGAACCAGCTCCGGGCGGCGCACGAGATGCCACCGCTGGCTGGTTCATTCACGATCCCTTACGTGACGACCTATTATCAGATTGGGGATCGGATCGCCGCGGTCCAGGGACGAAACGTGAACCTCCAGACAAACATCGCCGCGAACCAAGGTGAATCGCCGGTTTATCCGTGGGTTGTGGGCATTAGCTGGGACTTCTCCGGCGAGCGGCAGCGTACCGTACTCTATGTGACCGACCGGCGGGCTGAAGTCCGAAATCCGTGGTAGGAACCTATGGATGAACCGCGCCTCCTCCGCGAACGACTGGCCGCCACGCAGGCGGCCCTGGACGCCGCGCAGGCGGACCAGGCCCTCTCGAGCTCGGCCGCCGTCTTCGGGGTCACGACCACGGTCAACACGTACCCGACTACGGCCGGGGCCTTCTATGCGGTCACGCCCAGCAACATCAACGGCAGCGAGACCGAAGGGGCCGCGGCGACGTATGTGACCGCGACCGGCGCGGCGATTCTGTACGCCTGGAACGCCGGTATGGCCGTCCCGCCGAACGGCACACCGATTGTGGCCCATGCTGTAGGCGGAAGGTGGGTCTTCCGCTACGACGGTTAACCCTCTTACTGACCACTGACCACTGACCACCGACCACTCTTCGAGCGAGGCGCGCGTCCTCCGCAATCGCCACGGAGCCCTCAACGCGGCGCTCGACTGCGCGCAGGCGAGCCGGCCCCCGTTCGCGACGGCGCGGCGCTTGCTCCAGATCTACGATGGCGGCTCGATGCCCTCCGAGCCGAACCGGGTATATCTGGGACATCCTGTGGAGCTGAATGGCACAGAAACGGAGGGTGGTTCGGCGACGCCCGTCGGGGACACTTCGACGACCATCCCCGTCGTCGTGCTGTGGCATTCCCCGAGCGCCGGAGACATCCTCACGGCGTATGCGGTCGGCGGCCGGTGGGTGGCCGAGCGCGGGAGTAGCAGCACGACGAGCGGCGGTATCTTGTGCGGTGCCTGCCAGATACCCGCGAAGAACCTCACGGTCTCCTGGACCAACCCCATTCTGGGCAACGGGTCAGAGACGCTCGTCTATTCCGGCGTCGGCCCTACCGCCACCTGGGCCTCGAATTGTTCCAACCAGCTCGTGTACTCGCTCCAGTGCACCGACGGCCAAGTCGAGTTCCGAGCAACCTTCTTCGTTTCGGGTCCTTGCCCGACCGGCAGCAGTCAGTATTGCTCGAACCTGCGTGCGAGTCCCTTCGGCCTGACGCAGACCGGCTTGACGTGTGGGGACGACTTCCTGCTGACGATGACCTGCGGGGTTGCCTGTCCGGTCCTCCAGACGAACGGCTTTGAGAGCTTCACGGTGAGTCACTCGTGATCCCAAAGTGCGAGTGCTGCCCGATCGCCGGTGAATGCCTCGCATTCGCGGCGACATGCGCGGCGATCCGCGGTGATCCTGAGCGGACTCAGCTCTTCGTCGAGCGACACAACAGGCGGTTTGGTCCGGATCAGATTCCCCCAGCGTCGGCGGAGGGCGAAGCGGGGGGTGCGTCCACCACACCACGAATCGGCGTTGCCGAATCCCTCGACCTCGTCCATCGCATGCGAGCCTGCCCGTACCGCTCGCGCGACGCCGGATGTGGATGCACCGGGGCTCGCTGCGCCCTCCGGTCTGGGACCATCGTGAGCCACACCGAATGCTTCGACTGCATCAGGAAATACGACCCTCCTCGGTGATCACCACCTTTTGGACCACCCGTCGCACCGCCGCGAGGGAGGGGACGGATTCACCGCGGAGACCGCAGAGACCGCTGAGCAACACGCCGAGGAGACGACCGGGAGCGCATCGGGCTTCCGTCCCCCGGACCCTCCCGACCCGCTCTCCTGGCTCTGCCGCGAGGGAGGGGACGGATTCACCGCGGAGACCGCAGAGACCGCTGAGCAACACGCCGAGGAGACGACCGGGAGCGCATCGGGCTCCAGTCCCCCGGACCCTGCCGACCCGCCCTCCTGGCTCTGGCCCCATCTCCGCGGTCTCGGCGATCTCCGCGGTGAACCTCGGGTCTCCATCGCGACGGTCGCTGCGGTCAGGCCCGTGGGACCACGGTGGTGATCGCCGAGACGTGTCGGAAATACGACCGTAAACCCGACGACGGCCCGTACGACGATCGAACTGAGGCCGGGCCTGAACGCAATGAAGTAACTCGACCGAAGGTCTGGGTCCGATTGTCTGTCTCGAGAAACGCGAAACATGTCAGAAGTTTTATGCAACTGGTTCGCCGTAATTGAGGATTCTCTTGGGTGTACGGTACCGAGGACGTCGCGACACGGAGGGAGAGGTTAGCTCGAGTCGACCTTTCCTTAGTTCTGATCGGGTCGTTGATTCACTCCTGTCCCTTCAGCAATGAGGTCATCCTCCCATGCGCAGGCCCAGTTTGTTTGACAGCCTGATGTCCATCGAAACGCTCGATCTTCGGCTCAGCCCGACGTCGTTGTCCTTGGGGGCGATCGTTCCGCCTTCAGCAGTCTCCCTCATGTCGCCCGCCGATGACCCGGTGCCCGATCCGGAGCCGGCTCCGGGCCCCTTCCCGGGTGAGTCTCCTCCAACCGACAACCCGGAGCTGCCGCCATCGGGTCCGGTGGGACCGGGTACCCAGGTTTGAATCACGATTC
This sequence comes from Isosphaeraceae bacterium, assembly GCA_021324445.1. Taxonomy (GTDB): domain Bacteria; phylum Planctomycetota; class Planctomycetia; order Isosphaerales; family Isosphaeraceae; genus JAJPJC01. Next base: position 8,347 of record JAJPJC010000296.1, on the reverse strand, counting down.
CCATGACCGCCTCCGATGGCTGGGGCTCATCGCCTCCAGACCGCGTCGACCTGGTTCGTCAGGCATCCCGTCCGTGTGCTCAGCCAGGATGCGCGGGTCGTAACCGGGTTGGGAGAAGGTCAGGCCGTCCATCGTCGTGCTGAGCGGACGGGGACTGGGCGTCTCAGTCCCGTGAGTGCGCATGCGCAACCAGCTCGTCCGCCGGGATCCGTTCCCGCTGGTGGGGACGAGACGTGATGTTCCTTGGGCAGATCCCGCCTTTGCTGAATCGGGGTGCCTCGCGGAGGGCCGATGGCCCTCCGCGAATCGCTGTAAGGGTCAGATTCACCTGTCGCTCGCGGATCGTTCGGAGCCTAGGCATGCCGACCTACTCATTATTCGACCGTTGGACCCGAGATCGAGTGGCGATCCTGGACGCCCCGACTTTCTCTCGCGCGCTGGAATTCGCCGTGCGGGAAGGCGTGTGTCTGGTCGACATCGATCTGAAGCAGGCCGCGCTCCGCAGTGCCTTCCTGGCCAGAGCGGACCTGCGTGGCGCCGAGCTTTCCGCCGCGGACCTGCGTGGATGCTACCTGCGCGGGGCCGATCTCAGGTCAGCCGACCTCCGCGGCACTCGCATGGAGCACGCCTTCCTCGGCGGTGCTGATCTGCGCGAGGCCGACCTTCGCGGGGCTGTACTGACTCGCGCCGACCTCCGTGGAGCGCGCCTGCTTGGGGTGGACCTTCGGGGTACGATCCTCACCGGCGCTCGCCTCGATGGAGCGCTTTGCGACTGGCGGTGGAGCGTCATCCCCGCTGAACTGCTTCGCCAGCACCCAGACGCCTCGAGTGAAGTCACGGGACTCATCATCGAGATGGCCTTTCATGATGATTCAAAGCCCTGGAGCTGGCTCAAGCTGTTCGCTCGTCACAGAAAGCAGGCCGACTGGGCGCTCGGCGTCTTGGCGGATTCGGTCCGCGACGGCGATAACGCCCCAGAGCTGTTGCGATGTTTGACCGCGGACGTGGACCTGGAGCAGGGAGATCCCTGCTCAGCTTTGGCTCCATCGTTGGCGACCGAGAGTTCGGTTGGAGGAGTCGCCCCTGGTGAAGCCGCCTTGGATGCTCACCTGCACCCGTTGGCCTCCGGCTCGGCGTCCCCCAGAGTGCTGTGGGTTCGCCGAGGGATGCAGTAGTCTACCGGGCCCCAGACGACAGAATCCTCACTTCACCTCTCCGAGCAGGAGTCTGCGGTGCAATCAACCCACGGTCAGTTCACCAAGCTGCGCCGGCCGGTGCCACCTTCGGCATCCGTGTACGCTCTGGCGATGCTAACTCGTCAGCCGGTCTACTCGGCGCCCGTGCCCCGGTTCCATATCGAGTCCAGGGTCGTTGATGCCAGCTTGCTCGTGGCCGACCGCGCATCGGGCGAGCGATTCCAGGTCTACACGCCGCGGTTCGTCTCCCAGTTCCGCGCCGGGCACCGGGCCGGTCTCTGGTACGTGCGGCGCACGACCGACGTCGAGATCACACCACGGAGCCCAGGCTTTGCGACGGCACGCGACGCCGTCGAGGCCCTCCGGGCCGGGTCCTGGAGCCTGTCGGCCCCGAGTCGAGAACGACGTCGCGGCAGCTATCGCGTTTACTGGTCCTAGTTCCCTGGTTCATGGCCGATTGGAAGGGACGTCTCATGCGTGGTTCACGGGACCCCCGCCTTCTCGCGGTCTCTGTGGAGCGCCGGCTCGCCGAGCGGATCAAGAGAGGCGACAGGGACGCTCGGACTCAACTCATCCTGGCGAACCAGCGACTCGTCGTCAGCATCGTACGCAGATACCGGAGCCGAACCTTAACTTTCGAGGATCTCGTCCAGGAGGGCAATCTCGGCCTGATCCGAGCCAGTCAGGACTTTGACCCATCACTCCATGGTGCCAGGTTTTCTTCATATGCAGTTTTGTGGATTAAGTCGTTTGTGCATCGTGCTCTCGTCGCCAATGATTCCCTGATCCGGATCCCCGAGCATCTGTTCTTCCTCCGCAAGCGGTATCGAAGGGCGATGGGCCTGCCCGGCAGTGCGAGCATGATCGGCATGGGCTCGGCGGCGACGGAGCAGTCGGACATCGAGCATCTCGCCGGGGAGATGAGGATTTCACCGGGCAAGCTCGGGCCATCCCGAATTCTTTCGATCGAGCAGGGCCACCATCCGGAGGCCGACGCGGACGGTGAGGCCCGAGCGCTCGCCGAGGTACTGGACGATGGCCGTCGCCCCGAGGAGGAAGTGGTCGACCACGAGGTGCGTGGTCTGCTGAATGCCGCCTTGCGTCAATTGAACCCGGTCGAGGCCTGGGTCATCCGAGAGCGTTACGGCCTTCACGTGTTGGCAGCCGATGACCGGATCTGGGCCGAACCAAGCCCACGAGCGGGAGCCCGCGGTTCCCGCGATCGCCCTCCCGAGGCTCAGGCCGATCCATCCGGGAGCTGCCCAACGCGACTCAGACGCACCTATGCGGAACTCGAGCGAGACTGCGGACTGAGCACCCACCGCATCCGACAAATGGAGCGGGCCGCACTCGATAAACTGCGGCGGCTCCTGGCACCCTTTTTCGACCAGGACCGCTAGCGAGGGCCGCCGCCGCGGTCAAGCGCAGCGGCTCTCGAAGAGGCCGGTCTGGATGCCAGGGCTTGGAACACGACGGGGGGAGAGGTACGATGACCTCTTCCGCCGTCGTGTTTTTTGTTGGGATGAGGATTGGCCGCGACGATGGATCCCCAGACCGCCTACGACGAACTGATCGGCCGCTCACGAGAACAGGCCATCCTGGCCTCGTGCTCGGCGGTGTTGGGATGGGATGAGCAGACCTACATGCCTCCCGGAGGCGCCGCGCATCGGAGCCGCCAGATGGCGCTCCTGGCGGGATTGCACCACGAGCGAGCGACTGACCCGAGGATCGGCGAATTGTTGGCGATCGTGGAGGAATCCGCCTTGGTGGCTGAGCCCGGCTCGGTCGCAGGTGCGAACGTTCGCGAACTGCGGCGAACCTATGACCGTCGGGTCCGGCTCCCGCGCACACTCGTCGAGGAGCTCGCGCGGACGATCTCCATGGCCCAAGCCGAATGGGTTACGGCGCGAGCGGCCAGCGACTTTCGACGGTTTCGCCCCTGGCTGGAGACGATCATCAGGCTCAAGCGGGAGGAATCCACCTGCCTGGCGGACTCCCTGGCCAGCGGCGGCTCAGCGCGATCCGTCTACGACCCTCTGCTCGACGAGTACGAACCGGGGGCCAGGACAACCGAGCTCGTGACCCTCTTCGAGGCGTTGCGGCGCGAGCTGAAGCCCCTGGTCGCCGCGATCGTCGAGGCGGGCTCGCGACCGGCCGGAGGCGGCGCCGGTCGCGATTCCTCGGCGGCTGCCGATGCCGCCGCGATCCTCCGGCGCCGTTATCCGCTCGAGCGGCAGCGCGTCTTCGGCGAGGCTGTGGCCGCGGCGGTGGGATTCGACTTCCGGCGCGGGCGGCTGGACGTGGCCGCCCACCCCTTCTGCACCGGGATTGGAGTGGGCGACTGCCGAATCACGACGCGGTTCGAGGAACGCGAGTTCGGGGACGCGTTCTTCGGTATCCTTCACGAGGTCGGCCATGGGCTTTATGAGCAAGGGCTGGACGAACTCCACTACGGCTCGCCCCTGGGCGAGGCGGTCTCGCTGGGAGTGCACGAATCGCAGTCACGACTCTGGGAGAACCTCGTCGGTCGCTCGCGGGGGTTCTGGGCCTACTGGCTTCCGATGGCGCGGCGGATCTTCTTCGACGCCCTGGACGACGTCTCGCTCGACTCGTTCCATGCCGCGGTGAACCACGTCGCGCCGTCGCTGATCCGCGTTCGGGCCGACGAGGCGACGTACAACCTGCACATCATCATCCGCTTCGAGCTCGAGCAAGACCTGCTGACCGGGGCGTTGCCGGTCGGCGATCTTCCCGCGGCCTGGAACCAGAAGTACCGCGAGACCCTGGGCGTGACCCCGAGCCACGATGCCGAGGGCTGCCTCCAAGATATCCACTGGAGCGCCGGCCTCATCGGCTATTTCCCAACCTACACCCTGGGCAATCTCTACGCGGCCCAGCTCTTCGCCACGGCCCAGGCCGAGCTCGGAGACCTGGGAGACGCCTTCGCCCGGGGCGAGTTCCGCGAGCTGCTCGGCTGGCTCCGCGAGAAGGTCCACCGCCAGGGTCAACGCTATCGCCCGGCGGACCTGATCGAGCGCATCACCGGTTCCCGGCCCGACCACCGTGCCTTGATCGCCTCCTTGCGCGGCAAGTATGCCGAATTGTATGGGGTCTGATCGTTCGGTGAGAAACCTGAGGAATATGGACAGTCCACAATCCGCGCCGCAACTCACACCGCTGCCGCCGGCACCACCGCGGCTGGCGTCGATCGACGCCTACCGCGGCCTGGTGATGTTCTTGATGATGGCGGAGGTCCTGCGCCTCTGCGCGGTGTCCAGCCGGGTGAAGGGAAGTGAGCTCTGGGCTTTCTTGTGTCATCATCAGTCGCACGTGGAGTGGATCGGCTGCTCGCTCCACGACTTGATCCAGCCCTCGTTCTCGTTCCTGGTGGGAGTGGCCTTGCCGTTTTCGTTGGCCGGCCGGTTGTCGCGGGGCCAGTCGCGGCTCTGGATGACGGCGCATGCACTCTGGCGGTCGCTGATTCTGGTGTTCCTGGGCGTCTTTCTCCGGTCGATGAATCACGCGCAGACCTACTACACCTTCGAGGACACACTGAGCCAGATCGGACTCGGCTACACGTTCTTGTTCGTACTGGCGTTTTTCTCGATGCGCGTGCAGGCAATCGCGCTGGGATTGATCCTCGTCGGCGACTGGGCGGCGTTCGCGTGGTATCCACTCCCCGGGTCCGACTTCGATTTCGCGGCGGTCGGCGTCCCCGCCTCCTGGCCGCACCTCACCGGATTCGCGGCGCACTGGGACAAGAACAGCAACCTGGCCTGGGCGTTCGACACCTGGTTCTTGAACCAGTTTCCCCGCGAACGTCCGTTCACTCACAACGGCGGCGGCTATGCCACCTTGAGCTTCATTCCCACGTTGGGGACCATGATCCTGGGCCTGCTCGCCGGTGAAGTCCTGCGGCGCCCGCGGCCGGAGTGGTGGAAGGTCCGCTGGCTGGTCGTGGCCGGCATCGTCAGCCTGGCGGCCGGCTGGGGCCTGGGTGAGCTGGGCGTCTGTCCGGTGGTCAAACGAATCTGGACCCCGAGCTGGGTACTCTACAGCGGCGGATTCTGCTTCCTGTTCCTGGCGGGCTTCTACGCGGTGCTCGACCTGCTGCGGGGGCGATCGTGGGCCTTCCCCTTGCGCGTCATCGGCATGAACTCGATCGCGGCCTACTGCATGGCCCACCTGTTCGAGGACTTCATCGGGCGGAGCCTCACGATCCACTTGGGGAGGGACGTCTTCAAAGTCGTTGGCGACCCCTACGTTCCCTTGCTCCGCGGTGCGGCCGTGCTCCTGGTTCTCTGGTTGCTGCTGTTCTGGATGTACCGGCGCAAACTCTTCCTGCGGATCTGACGACGGGGACGTATGCGTTATTTCACGGTCTTTGCGCATCATGGGATTGTGCTGCTCACCGTCGCGGCGGTCGCGCCCGGGGTCTGGAGCGGCGAGAGCGAGCCTCAAGGCTCCCCACGCCGGGCCTTGCGGCTGGACGTGACCCGCGATACCTGGGTCTCGAATGTCGGCCGGGAGATCGATGGCAACAATGGCGGCGCCTCGCGGCTGAAGCTCAAGAGCATCCAGGAGATGTCCCTGGTGGATGTCGATGCCGCGCCGCTGCGCGGGCGGGTGATTCGGTCAGCAACCCTTCACGTGCGGAAAGCCGACAAGGAACCGCTCCGGCGAGTGACGGTCAGCGGCGTCGGCGCCGAGTGGTTCGAAGGGAGTGGGAGCGGCTACGCGATCCAGCCCGGCGGGGCGACGTTCCGCCACCGCCGCCACCCCGATCTGGCCTGGTCGATCGACGGAGGGGATCTCTGTCATGTCGTCCTGGGCAACGGCGGCACGACCTGGCAGATGGCCGATGCCTCCGCGCCGGATCCCGACGGCTGGCAGCGCGTGGCGGTCGATGCTCGGGTCCTGGCGGCCCGCGTTGCCGGCCTCAGCTCGGGCTTCCTCCTGTTTGACGATACCGGCTCGGAGTGGAGTCGGAGTGGTGAGACGTTTGCACTCCGGCTGTTCCCCAATCGATTCCTCTACAGCCGCGAGCAGAACCGGGCGAGCGCTCCGTATTTCACGGTCGAGCCTGGACCCGAAGACCATCAGCCGCCGGCAGCTCCGAGCGGCCTTGAGGGAAGCCCTTCGACCCGGCCAGGGGCGGAGCCAGGCGACCCACGCGCGGCCCGGGAACTGTTGCCGGCTGGCGAGGCGGTCGTCTCGTGGGTCACGCCGCACGACTCCGGGCCAGCCGGCACGCTCGGGTTCTTCGTCGAGGTCGACGGCCGCGCGGCGCCGCGCGAGTTGATCCCGATGGCCGGTGCGCCGGGCGGTCGGGTCGAGATGCATTTGCGCGACCTGAAGCGGCCTCCCGGGGCGACCGTCAACCTGGCGGTCCGAGCCGTCGATGGGGCCGGCAACCTCGGTCCGGCAGCGAGGACTCGAGTTCGGATGTCGGACCGGATCCCCGCGCCGCTGCCGCCGCCCGAGTCGTCGTCTGTGCCGGCCCGGGCCCCAATGCCCGGAAACCTGCCCTACCTGGGAGCCACCGCCGTCGCCATCGTTGACGAGCTGGACAAGGTCCACCCCGTCACCGGAGAGTTGATCCCCGCCCAACCGGAGGGCTATCTGGCCGCCAACCACCTCTGGGATTCGGCCGGGCGTCGGATCACGCTCCATGCGGCGCGCAATGAGTTCGTCGCCTTCCAGGTCCTCCTCCGCCTTCCAGGACCGGCTCCCGTGGGTCCAATCCGGCCCGAGCTGGTCTTCGACGGGCCGGCCGGCGCGGCGGTCCAGGTTCAGTTCGGCCATTATTTCCCGGTCGACTCGCGGTCAGGCCCCCTCCCTGATCCGATCGTGCCGCTGACATTTCCCTTCCCCGCCGGCGCTCCTCGCTGGAAGCACCAGAGTCTCCATGTCGAAATCTATGTCCCGCATCGCGTGCCGGCCGGCGAATATCGCGGCACGCTCACCCTGCGCACCGCGGCCGGAGGCGCTTCCCGCGGCGTCCGCGATCCGGGTCCGCTCCGGCTGTCGGTATCGCTGCGAGTCTGGAACTTCACCCTGCCGGATCATCTCAGTTTCCTGACCGAGATGAACTGTTACGGCCTGCCGGAGGACGAGCGCGACTATTACCGCCTGGCTCACCGTCATCGGACCGTGTTGAACCGGGTCCCCTACAACCAGGACGGGCAGATGCAGGATGGATGCGCCCCGCGGTGGGATAGCCGGCGACTGGCGCTCGATTGGACGGACTGGGACCGCCGCTTCGGCCCGTTGCTGGATGGATCGGCGTTCGCGGACCTGCCGCGCAAGGGCGTGCCCGTCGAATGCTTCTACCTGCCGTTGCACGAGAACTGGCCCAGCCCGATGGACGGCAATTACAACGGGAGCTACTGGGCCGACCGCGCCTTCCCCGAGTCGTATCGCCGGGCGTTCGTGTCCGCCTCGCGACAGATCGCCGCCCACTTCCAGGCGAAGGGTTGGACCGAGACGCTCTTCCAGTGTTACCTCAACAACAAGAACAACTTCAAGGAGCGGGGCTGGTCGCGCGGGTCGTCGCCGTGGCTGCTCGACGAGCCGGCTCACTTCCAGGACTTCTGGGCCTTGCGCTACTTTGCTCGGGCCTTCCACCAGGGGATCAACCAGGCCGCCGGATCACAGCCGGCTCCTGCCTCATCGGTCCTCCACGCGAGGTCGCCCAGGCTGGTCTTCCGAGCCGACCTCTCGCGGCCCCAGTGGCGACGGGACACCCTCGACGGCCTGCTGGATTATCATGTCGTCGGTGGCGCATTCCGGACGTATCGTCGCCTGGTTCTCGACCGGAAGCGGGCGCTGGGAGAAATCGTGGTGGAGTATGGCTCGACCAACCCGGTCGAGGGTTCGAACCTCCAGCCGGTGGGATGGTGCCTGGACGCCTGGTCGCTGGGAGCCGACGGCGTCCTCCCCTGGCAGACGATCGGCAACCCGCGCTCGTGGGAGCAGGCCGACGCCCTCTCGTTATTCTATCCGCGGCCCGGCCGTCGGCGGGGTGGTGCCAACCGGTCCGACGCCGCGGCGATCCCTTCGGTCCGGCTCAAGGCCTATCGCCGCGGCCAGCAGGACGTGGAGTATCTGACGCTCTGGTCGCGCGTGAGCCAGGAACCGCGGTGGGCGAT
>JAJPJC010000163.1 GCA_021324445.1 Isosphaeraceae bacterium | reverse complement strand
TGTAGGGTGGGTGAAACCCACCGATCTTCAAGCCCGCCAAGGTCTTCCGGTGGTGGGTTTCACCCACCCTACAACGGTTCGACCAGGCTTGTGGAACAGACTCTAACTGGGCTGCAAGTTCTCTCGAGAACTACCTGAATACCGAGCCAGGTGCCCAGTACGCCAACTACGAATTCGAGCCCTAATCATGATTACACCAACCAGCCTCCAACGGGATTATCTGGACCGCTTCTACACCGAGATGGTGAACACTGAGGTCGGCTATGCCACGACTCTCGCCAGGAAGCACGGGTTTACTTACCAACATTTCAATCGATTGTGGGACAGTTACCTACAGTCGTGGGGTGGAGACACCAAGGCGTGGGGGAAACCCTATCCCCCGCTTTCACCTCCTCCTGATCCACCTGTCTTTCCGTGGCCCTCATTGGAGGCATTGGAGTCTCAACTCCGGGAGGATGAGGCCGGTTTGGTTTTGGTGAACTCCTGACTACTTCTGGGCTCGAGTGCTACAGATATGTCTCGCTTCCAACTGACTCAAGACGAACTGAATTTCGTCCACCACTACTGCCACGAGGTAATGGAAGGGGTCCAAAGATCGGGACCCCGGGAGGCGGGTCCCGCCACCAAATGGCTCTGGGATCACGGCATTTTCCCGACCACCATGCAGCCCTTCCAACTCGCTCTGCAGAGGTCCCATCCGAATTCCTTCGAGGTGATCGATTCACCGCTCCCTCCTTTCAAACCCGCCTGGGCTTCCAAGGAGGAGTTCGAGGCTCGGGCCTGGGAAGCCTTGGAAACTTACCCCGAAATGAAGGGTTTGGGATCCGCTCTCCCCGGCTACCGTCCTGCTGACATGGGGAACAAGAACCCGGCATCGGTATCCTGAAGAACCGACCCCAACCAGAAGCGACCAACGATGGAAATCCCAAAGCAAGCCCAAGAGACGCATTCGTGAGATGAGTCAACCTGCTTCAAGGACCCAGTGGACAGTGAGGTGCACATGAGCCTCGCGTACAGGCACGAACGGCTGCGGTTGCCCGATGGGTTGCAGCGGCAACTGCACGAGTTCCGCCGCCGGGTGTGGGCGATCAAGCTGACCGAGGCCGCCTGCGCGGCCGGCTTCGTGGTCGTGGCCGCCTACCTGCTGATGTTCCTGTTCGATCGCGCCGGGGATACGCCGGCCTGGATCCGTGCCGGATTGCTGGCCGCGGCGGCGCTCGGCTGCGTGATGGTGCCGATGGCCGTGCATCGCTGGGTCTGGCGGAATCGACGGCTCGAGCAACTGGCGTTGTTGCTCAGCCGGAAGCACCCGCAGGTCGGCGACCAGTTGCTGGGGATCATCGAGCTGGTGCGCAACGACTTCGAGCAGGCGCGGTCGCCGGCGCTCTGCGAAGCGGCCGTGCGGGAGGTCGCCCGGGACGCCCAGCGCCGGGACTTCTCGGATGCGGTCCCGACCCCGCGTCATCGGCTCTGGGCGTCCCTGGCGGCCATTCCGGTCGTCATCGCGCTGGGGCTGTTCCTCATCTTCCCGGCGGCCGCGCGCAGCGCCTGGGCGCGGCTGCTCTCCCCCTGGGGTCACGCGCCGCGCTACACCTTCGCCGCGGTCGAGCCGCTGCCGAGCCGGCTGGTCGTCGCACACGGCGAGCCGTTCGCGATCACGGCACGCCTGGCCGGCGGCACGGTCTGGCACCCGGCGCTCGGCGAGGCCCAGTTCGGCACCCAACCGCCGGTCGCCGCCCGGCTCCAGGATGGCCGTTACCACTTCGAGCTGCCGCCGCAGATCGCGCCGGGCTGGCTGAGCGTCCGCATCGGGGATGCACGGCAGCAAGTTTATATCGATCCGACCTTGCGTCCCGAGCTGACCTCGATCGTCGCCGGCGTGAGTCTCCCCGAGTACCTCGGGCGGTCCGGGCGGCTGGAGAAGGACGTGCGCGGCGGCGCGATCTCGCTGGTCCAGGGGAGTCTCGCCACGTTCGCCGCCACCGCCAGCCGTCCCCTGAGCACCGCCCGGGTCGACGGCCAGGACCGGCCTCCCGCCGGCGCCACCGTCCAGAGCCCGCCGACCCGCGTGCAGGGTTCCCGCCAGATGGAATTCCGCTGGCAGGATACCTTCGGCCTGGAGGGGAAGGAGCCGTTCCTGCTGGCGATCACCGGCCGCGACGATGAGGCGCCCAGCATCGCCTGTGAAGACCTGCCGCGCCAGAAGGTGGTGCTCGATTCCGAGCTGCTCAGCTTCAAGATCCGCGCCCAGGACGATTTCGGCGTCAAGCGGATCGGCCTGGAGTGGCAGGGCCTCGACGATCCCGTCGTCAAGACTCCGGCCAGGGGCGAGCGCATCCTGGCCGCGGGAGGCCACGACAAGGACGCACTGGCAGTCAGCGGCACCTTCTCGGCCAAGTCGCTGGGCATCGAGCCCCAGCCGGTCCAAGTGCGGATGTTCGTCGAGGATTATTTCCCCGGCCGCGCCCGGGTGTTCTCGCCGCCCTACACCTTCTACGTGCTCACGCCCGAGCAGCACGCCATCTGGCTGACCGAGCAGTTGAGCAAGTGGCATCGCCACTCGCTGGAGGTGAGGGATCGCGAGATGCAGCTCCACGAGACCAACAAGCAGTTGCGCGCCCTCGCCGCCGACGAGCTGGATCGGCCCGAGACCCGCCGCCGGATCGAGGCCCAGGCATCGGCCGAGAGGGCCAACGGCCGCCGGCTCTCGAGCCTGGTCACCACCGGCGAGGACCTGGTCCGCCAGGCGATGCGCAACCCGGAGTTCGGCGTCGGCCACCTGGAAAAATGGGCCGAGATGCTCCAGATCCTCAAGGACATCGCCGGCAATCGCATGCCCACGGTCGCCGACCTGCTCAAGCAGGCCGCCCAGTCACCCAGCGCCGTCGCGTCCCAGGCGCCACCGGGGAGCCGCACCGTGATGGCCGGCCAGATGCGGGCCTCCGGGGCCGGCAAGCCGTCGCAAGCCAGGGGCGAGGCGAAGAAGGACCAGCCCGTCATCCCCCGGGTCGTCGACATGGAGTCGTCCCAGAACTCGCCTCCCGATAAGCCGGTCGACGGCAAGCCCAGCCCGAGCAAGGCGGGGCAACCGCCTTTGCGCCTACCGGTGACGACCGTCATGGGTAAGCCAAAGGACGCGCCGAATCCGCCGCCGCCCCCCGCCGAGCAGAAGATGGACGAGGCCGTCAAGCAGCAGCGCGACTTGCTGGCGGAGTTCGAGAAGATCGCTGACGAGCTGAACCGCGTCCTGGCCAACCTGGAGGGGAGCACGCTGGTCAAGCGGCTCAAGGCCGCCTCGCGACTCCAGTACAAGATCGGAGGGCGGATCACCGACCTCTTGAGCGACACGTTCGGCGTCGCCGGTCAGCCGATCGCCGCGATGGCCGGGAAGGTCCTCGGCGAGATGTCCGAACTGGAAGCCAAGGGAAGCCAGGACGTGTCGTTCATCATGGACGACATGCAATCCTACTTCGAGCGCCGGCGGTTCCTCCGCTTCAAGACGGTCCTCGACGAGATGCGGCAGCAGGACGTCATCGGCAGCCTGCGGCAGCTGGGCGACGACCTGAAGAAGGAGAACGGCCTGTCGATCGCCCAGTGCGAATTCTGGTCCGACACCCTGGACCGCTGGGCCGAAGACCTGGTCGACCCCGCGTGCAACGGCACCTGCCAGGCCAAGTCGAGCGAAAGCCTGCCCCCGGCGCTCGTGCTGGAGGTCCTCCAGATCCTCGAGTCGGAGGTGAACCTCCGCGAGGAGACGCGCGTCGCCGAGCAGGCCAAACCCGCGGTGAAGGCGCAGGAACACAAGCGCCAGGCCGGCAAGCTCGCCCAGACCCAGCGCGGCATCGAGGACCGCACCCAGAACGTCGCGACGAAGATCCGCGAGCTGCCCGACGGCGCGCGGGTCTTCGGCTTCGAGATCGCCCTGCTGACCCGCGTCGCCGCAGTCATGGGCGAGGCGGCCGAGATTCTGGCTCGGCCGGAGACCGGCAGCCCGGCCATCGGCGCCGAGACCGAAGCGATCGAGCTGCTCCTCCGCTCCAAGCGGATCAACCCCAAGGGTGGTGGCGGCAGTGGCGCGACGCCCGGCGGCGGCGCGACCGGCACCACGCTGGATTCGGCCCTGGCCCTGCTGGGCAGCGGCCTCAACGACAAGGAGGTCCGCGAGGACCGCGGCGTCTCCCAGGCCACCGGCGACTCGGGACCGGCCCTCCCAGAGGAGTTCCGCGCGGGGCTGGATGAATACTTCAACCGGCTCGAGAAGGGCGCGGGAGGCAAGTAAGCCCGCGCCTCGACTCGCAGTGTACGCGCGGCGCGGGAATTCCGGATTCCAAGTTCCACATTCCCGATGGGAGAGACCGATTCTCGCATTCTCGAATCATTAAAATGGAATTTGGAATCTGGAATCTCCAATCCAATTCCCGAGGACACCAGTTGCACGGAGGGCGCGGGATGTGGCGAGTCTCCGGTGGCTTTCTCAGGGCGCTGATGGTGTCAGGAGTCGTCTGGACTGGACAGCCTGCACAGGCGCAGGATGCGGTCCAAGCGGAGATGGACATTCAAGTCGAGCACCGCCCCGGAATCGTGGTGAGTGATGAGGTGCTCGAGCGATGGATCTACGGACCTGGAGGCTCTGACCAGGCTCGCCAACGATTCCGATTCATCCTGGCGGAGGAGATCACCAAGGTCGACCGGATGTATGGGCTGACTCCGGAGCAGAAGAAAAAGCTGGAGGTGGCCGGCCGGGGTGACATGAAGCGGCTATTCGATCGTGCTCAAGAGGTGATCGCGATGCTCCATCGCACCGGTCGAAACGTCAACGTGCTCCGCCTGAGCCTCTGGCAGTATCAACCTCTCCCCAACAATCTGGATTTGAAGCTATTCGGCAAGGGATCGATGTTCGCCAAGACCCTCGAGAAGACCTTGACCCTTGAGCAACGCGCCCGCCACGAGCAGGAGCGGCGCGCCGTTTATCGCTCACGCGTGGAATGGATGGTCTCCCAGATCCATGCCCAATTACGATTCAGCGACGAGCAACGCCGACGGTTCGTCGACGCGATCGTCGCGGAGACTCGCCCGCCCGAAAAGTACGGCAAGTACGACTTCCTTGCCCTGTTGTTCCGGGCGTCCCGGCTGCCCGAGGCCAGGCTCAAGCCAATCTGCAACGAGGCCCAGTGGCGCTTGATCCGTCACGAATTCGACCAGGTGCGGCGACAGGAGAAGTTCCTGATCTCGTTGGGCTATCTCACCCAGGAGGAAGCGGCTGTCGCTCCACCTGCGGGGGTGGACGGCAGAGTGAGACGGGCGGCGACGGGCGCACGGATTGAGCCGCTGCGCAGGGGGCGGACGGGCTTCGATTGAGTCCGGTCGCCGACGCCCCGTCCCCGGCGAGTCGGCCGGCCTCTTCTTTGATCAGCGGTCGTGTGTGAGGTCTAACTTATGTGGCGCAGAGCGGTTTCCCTGTTGCTGGCCGTGATCGTGCTGGAGTCGGCCGGCCTGGCCCAACGCGTGCCGTCGCCGGGGCGCGGGCTGCTGGTCGATCCGCCCAGGCAGCGGCCGGTCTTGCTGGCCGATCCGGGCCCAGAGCTGCTCGTGCCGCCACCGCCCGGGGACGCGATGAACGACGAACCGGCCGAGCGCTCGCTCCTGGGTCGCGTCGGGGGAGCCGACAAGGCTCGCGCTCGTCTCGAAGCACGCCTGGCGTGGGAGATCGACCGGATCGACCGAACCTATGGACTTGGCCCCGAGCAGAAGCACAAACTGGAGATCGCGGGACGGGGCGATATCAAGCGGCTCTTCGACGACATTCAAAAGCAGAAGGAACTGCTCGAGAGCGCTCGAGGGGACCTCCTCCGCTACCGCGCGATCCTGCGGGAGGCGTATCTGAAGCCGTTGCGGGTCGATGCTCATCTGCTTTTCATCGACGGGTCCCTGTTCGTGAAGACCCTCAAGACAACCTTGAATCCGGCCCAACGTGCCCGGTACGAGAAGGATCGACTTGACTTCTATCGCGGTCGAGTGGACTGGGCGGTCTCCTTCCTGGAGAAGCGTCTGCGGTTGAGACAGGATCAGCGGGACCGGTTCGCGGCCCTGATCCTGGCCGAGTCCCGCCCCCTCAGGCGATACGGCGATTACGACTTCTACGCGATCGTGTATCAAGCGTCGCAACTGCCCGAGGGGAAGCTCAAACCGATCTTCGACGAGGACCAATGGCGCCTCCTCACTGGCCAGTTCCAGGACGTCCAGCGCATGGAGCGAGAACTGGTCGCGGAGTGCTGTCTCCCGGACAATCCACCGGAAGGCGCTTAGGGGCGGGAGTGTCACTTCCCGGCACCGACATGATCAAGAAGCTATTCGCAGCGTTCCTGTGCACGAGCGCCGTGTGCGCGACCTTGATGTCCCCGATGGTGCGCGCGCAGCTCCCGAAGGACACGCCACCGCCCGGGAGTCCCACCCGCGTCGAAGAAGTGAAGGTCTACAAGAAGGCAGAACCACCCCAGAAGAAGGACGGCGCCGCGCCCTTCGCGGCCATGAAGAAAGCCATGGTCGCGGAGATGCAGCTTCGAGAGGGTCTCCTCCAGGCCAGACAGATGCAGGAGTTGAAGACGGCAACCGCCAAGGCGGCGTTCTTGAAGGCCCAGCTCCCGAAGGTCCGGGTGAATTGGAATGCCCAGGTCCAGCAATTCATCCAGCAGTACCGCCCGATCCTCCGCGCCGAGTACCACGTCGTGCGCATCGCCTGCGGCTTGACGCCCGCGCAACGCAAGCTGATGGCGCAGGCCGCCGAGCAGGTGCTGCGGGATGCTGGACGGAAGCACCTGGAGACCATGCGGCGTCCCATGACGACGGCCGAACGCATGTCCTACGACCCGCGCCGGCTGATCCAGGAGGGGCTCGCCGCGGCTGTCAAGGCGCAACTGCCCGCCGAGCAGGTCGCCCGCTACCAGGAGGAGCTTGCCAGACGAACTGCCACCCGCAAGCAGACGACCGTCCGTAACGTCGTCGCCCGGCTCGATCAGGACCTGATCCTCAGCCCCGACCAGCGCGACAAGATCGGTGAATCCTTGTCCGCCCACTGGGACGACTCCTGGTGCCAGTCGCTCGAGCTGTTCATGTACAATCGCTTCTTACCACCGATCCCCGACCAGTACGTCGCCCCCTACCTGAGCCAGACCCAGAAGCGGATCTGGAGGAGCACCCCGAAGGTTCCGGGTTTCTATGGCCAGATGGCCCTGATCGGCGGCATGATGGAAGAGGACCCGGCCGAGGAGGAAGAGCTCAAGGAAGCGCGGTTGGCCGCCGCCAAGCAAAACCCGAACGAGGAGCCGCCGGCGCAGACGAAGATGTTCCAGCCGATTCCAGCGCCCCTGATGCCCCCGGCCCCGGTGCCCCGACGGCCAGTGCGCTCAGTCCCGGCAATGAAAGTCGAGGTGAGGAAGGTCGAGACGAAGTCCGCGCCAGGACAGCCGGAGAAGCCGAAGACGAAGGCTCCGTGAGTGAGATCATCGCGCGAGTCCCACCACCATCGCATCGAGAGGACTGGTCATGGCCTGGTTCACTCGCCTCATCGGTCGGTTGATCGCGGCTGCGGTCGTGCTGGCAGTTGCCGGATCCGGACCGGTCGTTCGCGCGCAGGACGAGGAGGTGGAAGAGGCCAGGCCGGCCAACGCGGCGGCCGTGCGCATCGTCACGATGAACGAGGCCAATTTCGAACAATGGATCTTCGGCAACATGGGGAACATGGGGGCCGGTTCTGCCGGCATGGTCCACAACAACCTCGAGAGCCGCCTGGAGCTCCAGGTCGATGAGATCGAACGCAGTTGTGGGCTGAGCGCCGTCCAGAAGAAGAAGCTCCTGGTGGCCGGGCGCGGCGACATCAAACGCCTCTTCGATCGCATCGCGGAAGTGCGGAAGAAGTTCGACAAGGTCAAGAACCAGCAGAATGCCTTCGGGATGATCTGGCAGGATGTCCAGCCGCTCCAGACCAGCGTGAATGCCGGCCTCTTCGGCGAGGATTCCATCTTCGCCAAGGCGCTGCGGACGACCTTAACCCCTGATCAGCTCGCACGCCATGAGCAAGCCGGGCGCGACCGGCTGCTGTTTCTCTACTGGGCGAAAGTGGACTTTGTGCTGGAGATGTTGAACCGGGCTGTGGGCTTCACCACAGAGCAGCATCAGCGGCTGCGGAAGCTGCTCGCCGAGGAAACGCGGCCGCCCAAGCGGCTGGGCCAGAACGACTACTATGCCGTGCTCTACCAGATCGGCCTGATCCCCGAGGCCAAGATCAGGGCCATCCTCGATGACGTCCAGTGGCGGACGCTCAACCGACAGCTTGCCCAGGCCAGGGGGCTGGGAATGTGGCTCAAGCAGAATGGATTCCTGCCGGACGAGGCTCGGAAGGAAATGCGGCTGAACGGGGCACTCCGATGAACAGAGAGCGAGGCCGTGCCAGGACAACGAGCCGGAGCCTGGGCACGTGTCGATCCACGATGAGGTGCGCGCCGGCGATCGCCTGGGCGATGGTTGCCATCGTCCTCGGCTCCGGAGCGGTGGCGGTCGCCCAGGGCCCGACCGCGCGCTTCGGCGAGGTCGTGCCCCGCGACGTGCGCGAGATGTACGATCGCGGTCTGCAATACCTCGCCAAGACCCAGACCGACAGCGGCGACTGGCAGGGGGGGATGCAGGGGCCGGGCATTACAGGCATGGCCGTCATGGTCTTCCTCGCCTCCGGCGAGGACCCCAACTTCGGGCCATACAGCAACCACGTCCGCAAGGCCCTCCGCAGCATCATCTCCGCACAGGACGCCCAGACCGGCTTCATCGGCGGCAGCATGGGTCATGGCAGCATGTATCACCACGGGTTCGCCATGCTCGGCCTGGCCGAGGCTTACGGCGCCGTCGACGACCGCAACCTCTGGCCCGACCGCGCCGGGTCGCGATCGATCGGCCAGGCCCTGGAGCTGGCCGTCCGCGCCTCGATCACCTCGCAGAAGAAGAACCCGCTGGGTGGCTGGCGATACTCCCCTGACGCCCACGACGCCGATACCTCCGTCAGCGGCGCCGTCTTCGTCGGACTGCTCGCCGCCCGCAATGCCGGGATCGAAGTCCCCGATGAGTCGATCAACAAAGCGATCGCCTATTATACGTCGATGACCGCCCCCGGCGGCGTGGTGGCCTATACCAACAATATGGGCGGCTTCGGCGAATCACTGGCCCGCAGCTCGATCGCGTGCCTGGTCTACGCCGTCGCGCGCCGCAAGGACTTGAAACAGTACAAGGACACCCTCGAGTACCTCAAGCAGCGGCTCGAACAGACGGCGATGGGTTATCCCGAGTACACGCGATACTACCAGGCCCAGGCCCTCTTCCAGGGCGATCTGACGGCCTGGGAGAAATGGAACAAGCTGCTGATCCGGCAGCTCAAGCAGGCCCAGCGCCCGGACGGCAGCTTCCAGGGCTCCTACGGCACGGACCTGGCTACCACGATGTCGCTCCTGGCCCTGGCGTTGAATTACCGATTCTTGCCAATCTATGAACGGTAGTGAAGATCGGCGGACGGAGCCGCCTCCTACAAGAAGATGGTTTGTGCCGGCCCCTGTAGGAGCCGGCTCCGTCCGGCGACCTCCCGCCAAGGGGCTTCACCGATGAGAAACCTTCGCCGCCTCCCTGCGATCGAGACCCGGATTCTTGCGGTCGCTTGGCTCTGCTGCCTGGCGGTCGCGGCCTTTTGGTGCCCGGCGAGCCGCGCGGCGGACCCGCCCGCGCGGGCCGTGCTGCACCTGGCCAACGGCGGCTTCGCGGCTGGTGAGATCCGAGCCTCGTCCCAGGCGGGCGTTCTGCGCTGGCAGGCCGCGCCGTTCGTCGCTCCGTTCGAGTTCGGGGTGAGCGAGGTGAACGCCATCCAATGGCCTCCTCCAGCGGTGTTGCCCAGGCCCACGGGGGATTTCTGCTTCGAGCTGGCCGACGGTGATGTGGTCTTCGGCGCGCTGGTGAGCCTGGACGACCGGCATGGGGAGCTGGACGTGCCACGGCTGGGCCGCCTGCGTATCCAGCGCTCGGAGCTCCATCGCATCTACCGGTGGCGCGACGGCGCCGACCTGATCTACCTGGGCCCGAACGGACTGGCGGAATGGCGCGAGCCGGGGGACCAGAAGAGCTGGCGCGAGGAGTCGGGGCAGCCCACGACCGACCACGAGGGGGCGTCGCTCCGCGGCGACTTCGGCCTGCCCGCCCGCGCCAGCATCGAGTTCGAGATCTCCTGGAAGGCCAAGCCGGACTTCGTCTTCGCCCTGGGCGTCGACAACCAGGAGGCCACGATCAAGCGGGCATTCCGCTTCGAGGCCTGGGGCGGCGACCTGGTCGTCCAGCGCGAGCTCGAGCAGGAAGCCGACCTCGCCGTGGTCCAGGAGGTCGCCCCGGGACCCGGCCGCACTCATCTCCAGGTCTACCTGGACCAGGAGCTTGGGCGGATCCTGGTGTTCTCGCCGGGCGGCAAGCAGTTGGCCGACCTGAAGGTCGCCGGCACCCGGCCGGTGGCTCGGCCCGGCCTGTACCTGTCGAACATCCGCGGCGACCTGCGCCTGGAATGGCTCCGGATCGGCCGCTGGAACGGCGAGGTCCCGCGCGAGGTGCGCACCGACCAGGCCCGCATCCATCGCGCCGATGGCTCGATCCTCTACGGCCACCTGATCCGCTACGACTCCGCCGCGAAGGAGTTCGTCCTCCGGACCGAGACCGGCGAGTCGCGCGTGGCCGAAAGCCAGGCCTCCAGCGTCTTCCTCTCGCTCCCCAGAGACGAAGCGCCGCGGCTGATCCGGGCCGTCTACCAGGACGGCGCGCGACTCAGCGGCGAGCTGGTCCAGGTCGAGGACGGCGCCGTGCAGTTGGTGGTACCCGGCATCAAGGAACCCCTCCGCCTGCCCCTGGCCGGCCTGCGGTCCCTCGTGGTCCTGCGCCATGATACGCCCCCGCTGAAAATCCCCTCAGCGCCCCGGCTCGAGCTGGACGGGGTTCAGCTCCATGGCCGGCTGGTCGACGGCCAGGAGCGACCGGGCGCGAGCTGCCTGACCTGGCTCCCGGTGGGCAGCACGACGGCCAGCCCGCTCCGTCCCGGGGTCTCGGGCAAGGTCGTCTACCGGGAGCCGCCGCCCTCGACCGCGCTGTCGCGACAAGGCTTCGCGGGACAGCCCGAACGCCAGGCCCGCGCCGCCGCTCTCGCCGAGCAACTCCGGGCCCGGCAACTCGCCATGGTGGCCGGGCGCAACCGCGCGGCCATCGCCCCGCCGGCCGAGCCCGAGGAGACAACTCCTCGCGGCGAGCGGCGGTCGCTGTACCTGCGCAGCGGCGATGTGATCCTCTCCGAGATCACCGGGATCAGCGAGGAGGGCGTTTCGTTCCGCTCCTCGGTCTCCAGCAGCACCTTCGTCCCGCATGAGAAGGTCAAGGTCGTCGAGCTGGCGCCCACGACGACCCTCACGGTCCGGCTGAGCCCGTCCAAGCGCGAGCGGCTGCTCACGCTGCCCCGGATGCAGAAGGCCAGCCCGCCCACCCACCTGATCCGCTCCCGCAACGGCGACTACCTGCGCGGCCGGGTCGTCCGGATGGACGACAAGACGCTCCAGGTCGAGACCCGGTTGGAGACCAGGGAGCTGCCCCGCGCGCGGATCGCGCAGATCATCTGGCTGCACCCCGATGAGCTCGACCCGTCCAGGAAGCCCGCGGCGACGTCCCAGGCGACCCGCGTGCAGGCCGTGCGCCACGACGGGATCCGCCTCACCTTCTTCCCCGAACAGCTCGCGGGCCAGATCCTCTCGGGCAAGAGCGACGTCCTCGGCGCCTGTCACGTCCGACTCCTCGACGTCGATCAGCTCCTGATCGGCGGGGGCATCGAACAGGCCGCCGCGCTGCTGCCCTACGGGCAATGGAAGCTCCAGAACGCGCCGGAGCCGATCGAACCGGTCGGCGACAGCCCCGGAGCGCCCGGCGGCGGCGCGACCGGCACCGAGTCGCCTTTGGTCGGCAAGCCGGCCCCCGACTTCGACCTCGATCTGCTGGGAGGCAACCGGTTCCACCTGGCCGATCTCAAGGGCAAGGTCATCGTGCTCGACTTCTGGGCCACCTGGTGCGGCCCGTGCCTCCAGGCCATGCCCCAGGTCGAGAAGGCGACCGCCGCGTTCCCCGAGAACGACGTCCAGCTCGTCGCCGTCAACCTCCAGGAGACGCCCGAGCAGATCAGGGCCATGATGGAGCGGCATCAGCTTCACCCGCCGCATGTGGCCCTGGACAAGGACGGCACCGTCGCCGAGAAATACGGCGCGGTCGCCATTCCCCAGACGGTGATCATCGACCGCCAGGGAAAGGTCGCGCGCCTCTTTGTCGGCAGCAGCCCCCACCTCGGCGACCAGCTCAAGGAGGCTCTCAAGGCCATCTTGACCGGCGCGAAGCCGGACGAGGCGAAGAAGTAGGGTTGGTCCTGTTTCAGGCTGCCGAGCCGCGAGCCCGGCTCCGGTGGTCTTCGGCGCGAAGCCTCGAACGGACGGTCGTCGTCGAGTCGACGTCGAGGGTCTCTCATCAATCCGGGAACACGGGTCGCCCGGCGGCATCCATGTGGAAGACCTCCTCGGCGCGGCGGTGGGGCGGCAGGGTCAGGATCTTGATCATGATGAAGAACCCGGTATTCTGGAGCTTCACGTCCTTGGCCCTTTCGATGGCGGTGAGTTGGGCTTCAAAGTAGGTCTCGGCCTTCTTGAGGTCGACCAAGGCCCAGGCACGGAGCCAGTCGTGGCCGGCGATCTCGGCGAGCTTGGCGGGGTCCAGGCCGCTCCGGTCTTCGAGCTGCTGGAGGAACACCCGGGCCGCGCCGGGGTCGACCAGGGCCAGTCCGGCCGCGGCGATCGTGGCCGCTCGGATCTGCCACGCGGGATCCCGCAACCTGGACCCGAACGGGTTGAGCCGGGTCGTCATCACGCGCATCATCACGCTCTCCATGTCCGGGTAGCCAATCTGCCGGGCGGCGGCGGCCATGTGGGCGGCGGACGCCATCGCGCCGCCGGAATTGATCCAGGCCTCGTATCGTTCGAGATGGTCGACCGGCGAGGCCAGGGCGCGGTCGATCAGGGCGAAGGCGCGGGCCCGGTCGCGCGGGGCGACGGCGAGGGCCAGCCAGGCGAACGCCTCGGCCCGCATGTAGTCGGCCGCGAAACTCTTCATCCCCTCGATGATCCGGATCGCCTCGTCGCCAGCGCCTCCGGACCGTCCTGCTCGGCGAGCATCTCGGCCGCCGCCTGGCGGACCCGCCCGTCGTAGCGATGTCCCTGATCGGCCGACCACTGCAAGGCGAGCTCCGGGTCGATCCGCGCCATGTTCAGGATGCAAGACGAGGCACCATTCTGTTCGGCGTTCTCGCCGAATTTCTCCCAGAGCCGGACGAGGATGCGCCGAGCGAAGGCTTGTTGATCTTCGAAGCTCGCCGTCGCCTCGGGCTTCCACGCGGGGGGCGGCTCCGTCGTCTTGAGCAACGTGATCGTCAGGTCGTCGGCATCGCCGTCGGACTTCTTCCCGGTGAAGCGATAACCCTCCTTGCGGGCGAACGCGTACTTGGTCCCCGGGAACATGCTCTCGAGTCGGAAACGGCCCTGATCGTCGGTCAGGACCTCGACCTGTCTGGGGCCATCACCGCGATTGAAGACCGTGGCGCCGGCGATGGGCCGGCCGTCGGAGCCGACCGCGCGGCCGGCGAGGTGGCCCTCGATCCCGGTCAGGACGATCGTGCCGCAATCGTGGGTCGCGCCCGCCTTGCCGGTGACTTCGAGCGCCTCGGCCTTGCCGTAGCCCGGGGCCACGACGATGACCTTGTACCGGTCGCCCGGCCACAAGTCCCGAAAGACGAACCAGCCGGCCTCGGAGGTCGTGCAGGATTCCAGCGCGCCCCCGATCCCGATGCTCCGTGCCTCGGGATGCGCGGTGACATAATTGCGAGTCCACTGGAGCTGGGCCCTGGCCCCCGCGATCCGCTTGCCCGAGCGGTCGGTGACGAGTCCTCGGATCCGGAAGGCGAACTTCGGGTCGATCGTGAGCTTCAGCTTCCCCTCGACCGTCCTGGGCGTGATCACGATGGTGCCGTCGGTCGTCGCCTCCCTGGTCCGGGCGCGCAGGGGGAGCGTGTCGTCGGGGTCGAGCTGCTCGAGGTGGAACGTCCCGCCGGGGCCGGTCCGGGTCCGGGTCCCGCCCCAGCCGTGCCCCCTGGGATCGGGCACGGTCGCGATGACTTCGGCGCCGACGACCGGCTGGCCGGCCGCGTCGACGACCACGCCGTCGAGCTCGGTCGCGCGGCGGAGCTTCAGGTCGGGCCAGGTCCGGTCGGCCGCGACCTCCAGCCTGGGACAGTCGCTGGACCAAAGTCCCAGGTAGGTCTTCGGGATCGCGTTCGGCTGCACCTGGACTTTCCCCGGGCGCGCCTCGATCCGGTAGGCGAGCCGCGCCGACAGGGGTCCGCGGCCGGGTGCCAGGCAAACTCCAGGATCGAGAAGCGGACATGTCCAGACCTCCCGAACGAGGAGACCGCCCGAGGGACTTACCATGGCGGGCGAACGGGAACGGGATTTCGCCTTCAGCCTAGCCCGCCACGATTCGGGGCACAAGGAACACCTCCGGAAGGAGGACTCCCGTGCCGGTTTGAAGTTGGGGTTCACCGGACGTTGACCCTACCAGGCCGGAGGGCGCACCCAGCGCACCGCCGCCGCGGCCGCCAGCCCCGCGATCGCGATGACCAGGAGCATGATCAGGGCGACGCCCGCCAGGTGGCTCTCGACGCCGGTGTGCAGCAGGTGCCAGATGAAATACGACATGGGCTGAACGCCGGGGGGTGCAACCAGGTTGGTCGCCGGCAGCTCGCCCAGGCCCAGCGCGAAGGCGACCGCCCAGGCCGCCAGGAGTGCGCGCCTCGACAAGGGCAAGGTGACGTGGATCATCTGCCCCGCCGGGCCATGCCCATCGAGCGCGGCGGCATCGAGATACTCCTGGGGGAAGGACTGGAGAAAGGGCCAGAGCACCAGCAAGGCATAGGGGAGCGCGCGGAGCGTCGCGGCCATCACGATCATCGCCGCGGAGTCGGCGATCGCGGGCACGCTGCGATAGGCGAGGATCAAGGCCATGCCGGCGACCGAGCCCGGCGTGGCCAGGGTGAGGACCATCGTGGCGAGCAAGGTCCCACGCCAGGCCCGCGATCGGCGGCCGGCCCAGGCCAGGGCGAAGGCCATCAAGGCCGTCGCCGTGGCCGCGACCGCCGTCCAGAGCAGGCTCGCCCCCAAGGGGTCCTGGATCTCGGAGGCCGCAAACCGCAAGGTGCCCATCAATCCCGACAGCGACCAGGTCGGAGGCTGTCCCAGCGCGGCACGGCCTCCGACCCGGCCGGCCCGCCAGATCAAACTGCACAGGGGGAAGGCGATCGCCGTCCCGACCAGCACCATGAGCACCACGCCCCAAAGGATCCGCCACCGGCCCAGCCGCCAAACGCGGGCGCGGCCGAACGACGAGACCAGGCGGGCCGGGTCCAGGCGCGCCAGGGCCCGGCCGACCAGCCCGATCAGGAGTCCCAGTCCGACCAGGGGCGGCAGCGCGACCACAGCCGCATCAGCCGGGTTGCGCCACAGGACGTACTGGAGGTACGCCTCCTCAGCGTAGGTGCGGACCTGGAGCAGGTCGGTAACGGTCATGTCGCCGGCGGTCAGTACGGCGACGGCCAGCGCAGCCGCGGCAATCGCGCCGATCGCGCGGCGCAGGGTGACGCGCGCCAGGACGCGCCCCGGCCCGGTTTCCAGCAGCGCGGCTTCCTCCAGCTCCGGCTCGACCGCGCACAGCCCCACACCCGCGATCAGCACGACCCACGGGAGCGAGGCCATCGCGTGCACCACCGCGGCCCCGAAGCGCCCGACGAGGATGGGCTGAAGGCCGATCATCTGCATCCGTCCGGCATTGCCCAGCGCCCCGAGCCAGGCCGTGGCATGCAGCGGCAGGGGGACGAATGCAGCCAGAGCGACCAGCGCGAGCAGGACATGCCGTCCCCACACGTCGGTCCGCCACAACAGGATGGCGAGCAGGACGCCCAACGGAAGGGCGATGGCCTGACTCCCGAGGACCAGGCCGAGCGACTCGAAAGCCAGGCGGATCGGCCGTGCCAGCCCCCGAGGCTCCTGCTGCACTGCCGCCGATGCCGCCGGGTCGATCACGGAGCCGGAGTCCGAGGGCTCGTCCAGTCCCTGCCAGCGCGCCAGGGCCTCCGCCCCCTCGGTCCAGCCGGCCCGGTGCAACACCCGCTCCAGCAGGGCAACGGCCCGGGTCGCCTCCAGGACCGTCGCCAGGGCCGGCCAGCCCACGACGAGCATCAGGGCGAGGAAAAGCCCCGTCCCGCCCATCATCCCCCACGCCCGGCTCACCGTCGCAGCCCCGCGGCCCGCATCAAGCCGGCCGTCTTCTCGTACGCCTCGGCCACCCAGTCCACGATCTTCGCCGGGTCGGGCGAGTACTCCAGCTCGATGGAGATCGTCGCCTCGGGGATCCCCAGCTCCTGGATCGCCTCGAGGTACGCAGGGAAGTCGACGACGCCGCGGCCCGGTGGGAGGTCGCCGTGGACCTTGCCGTCGCAGTCCGAGATATGCACGTGCGCCACGCGACCCCGCAGCCGGGCGATCGAACTGGCCGGCTGCTGCGCCAGGACCAGGTGCGAGATGTCCAGGTTGGCTTTCACCGCCGAGTGGTCAACCTCCTCCAGGAACCGCGCCATGCTCGCGACATCGTTCAAGAGTGACAGATCGAACGGCTCCAGCTCCAGGGCGATCTCCAGGCCCAGCTCCGCGGCGTACTCGCCCAGCGCGCGGACGTTCTTGACGGCGGTCGCCCATTGCTCGGCCGGCGGAATCACCTCCTTCTGCCAGATGTATTCGCCCAGAACCAGCAGGACGTTCCGCGCCTCGAAGAGATAGGCCATGTCGAGATAGGCCCGGACGCGATCGAGGTGGAACCGCTGGACGCTGGGATTGAAGTCGATCAGCCCCACGGCGACGCAGGCGATGCTCACGATCGGTAGCCCCGCGGCTGCGCACTCGTCCTGGATCAGCCGCTTCTCCTTGACGTCAATCTCCAGCGGGTCGGCGAAGATGTCGATCGAGTCGAACCCGATCTCCTTGGTCTTGCGGATGCCGAAGGCGGTCCCGCGACCCGACTGGACCCAGGCGGAATTGATCAGACCGAGCTTCATGAACGACACTCCTCCGGGACTCGGCGGTAGGCAGTCGTTTGGGGGGCTGATCCCGGGTGCGGTCTCGTCCGGCGTCCACTGCCTATTGCTGAACGCGGTCTTGGGCCGCAACCAAGAGAGGAATGGCCAATTCCAGATTCCAGATTCCAGATTCCAGATTCCGGAATCATCCCCGTCGGGAATCGGGAATCGATCGCTGGGAATACCGAGGGTGGATTCCGGAATCATCCCCGTCGGGAATCGGGAATCGATCGCTGGGAATA
>JAJPJC010000208.1 GCA_021324445.1 Isosphaeraceae bacterium | reverse complement strand
TTCGACGAGATCACGCGGAAGCACGTCACCGAGGGCCTCAACTCCTGGCCGTCGACGTTCCGCCAGGGTCAATTCGTCCCGGCGGTCGAGTATCTCCGAGCGGCCCGCGTCCGGACCAAGCTGATGCAGGCGATGGCCGAGCGGATGGCGAAAGTCGACCTCTACGTCGCCTCGGGGCCCGATCTGCCGATCACCAACCTGACCGGCCACCCGTCGGTCGTCTTCCCCATGGGCTTCCACGACCGCAACGGCCGCTCGTTCCCCGGCTCGGTCACGCTCACCGGCCGCCTCTTCGACGAATCGACCCTCCTGGCCGTCGCCCACGCCATCCAGCAGGCGACCGGCCACCACCTCCGGCGCCCCCCGCTGGAGCGATTCCTCGCCGAGGATGGTCCCAGCAAGGAGCCAGACCGGCCGAATCCGGCCGGCGGGACCTGAGCGGGCGCGCGGACAGATGGCGCGGGCCCAGCGACGCCGCCACCATGAACCGCTCCGAGTCCGAACCGCGACGACCTCTCCCGTGTCCATTCCGCGATGGTGGCCGAGCCGACCGCGCCGCTGGCTGGCCCAGCGTTGTTCCTGGCTTGCCGGCGGCGCCGGAAGTACGATAATCCCAGAGAGGGCACCGCGCATCGAGCAACTCGGGAGCATACTCGTCTCGTGGAGGGAGATATGATCGATACCGTCCCTCGCAAGCCGATCAAGGTGGAGACGAACTGGGGCGTCGAGCCCTATATCGATGTCCCGCTCGAACAGCTCAATGCGGTTAAAGCCCTGCTCGATGCGAATCAGGTCTCGTACTGGGTGGATGAGGAGGTGCTCTTGATCGATGATGGGCCGGAGATCGCGCTCATCATGCTCGACGAGCACACCGATGTGGAGATGGTTCAACGGCTTCTGGACAACGTCCCGTGACGGATGGCACCCAGTGAGATGAATCTTACACCGGATCCACACTGGAGAGCGACATGATTGACGTAATCACTCACAAGCCGATCGAAGTCTCGACGGACGGAGGCGCGGGCCCATATCTCATCGTGCCCTTCGAGCAACTTCACAAGATCACAGCACTGCTCGATTCGGACCGAGTCTCCTACAGCGTTGACGAGGAAGTGCTTTCGGTTGGCGATGAACCGGAGGTCGCATTCATCAATCTCGATGAAGAAACCGATGCAATGAGGGTCCAACGGCTCCTGGACAGCGTCCCTTGAAGTCACCGGAGGCGCCGGATATGGCAATGGTTGATGACCTTCAAGACCTCGCGAACCGGACTCTCGCGGCACTCGATGCGAGCCACGACTATTTTACGTACACGAAGAGGGTCTGGCGGCTCCTGCAGAAGCTCGTCAAGGGGGGTGAAAAGCTCAACTTCCGAAATGATGCGACGGGCACGAAGGTAAATGAGCGAACACTTGCAGGCCGTGGTCAAATCTATGTGAGCGTATATCTCATGTCTTCCACTTTTCAACATCTCGTATCGCTCTTTGAAGATTTCTTCTTCGACTTGCTCCGCATGTGGCTCGCCGCCTATCCGCACAGCCTCTCCAGGAAGCAACTGGAGTTCGGCACGGTCCTGAAGGCGAGTGACAAAGCGGCGATCGTGCTCGCCGTGGTCGATAAGGAGCTGAACGAGCTGAAGTATGAGGGATTGGCCGATTGGTTCAGCTATCTCGACAGGTTGGTGAAACTCGGTTGCCCCACCGCTGACGAGATCGAGCGGCTCGCCGAGATCAAGGCATCGCGCGACATCCTCGTCCATAACAAGGGGATCGCGAATGCGGCCTACGTCACCAAGGCGGGCAGCCGCGCTCGATTCCAGGATGGGGCGAAGTTGAGGGTCCCCGAGCGATACCACCGCGAGAGCTGGGAGACGATCAAGAAGGTCGTGGGCGATGTCTCGGCCGCGGCCATCGCCAAGGCGCCGCCGAGTCAACCCTGATGAGCATGCGGTTGAGATGCCGGACACAAGGACCTCGCGCCACCTTCACTTCGGTCGCCCCGCCGCGGCACTCTCCGACCGCGACGGCTGGGCGTCTTCCTCGTACAGGTCCTTGAGCAATCCGACTGCGGCGTCGACCAGCCGCTCGCCCGAGCCGGCGGCGCAGCGGGCGCTGACCACCTCGTAATTGCCCTGGGCATAAGCCCGCCGCGCCGGGATGTAGCCGATCGCGCCGTTGGCCAGCTCGGCGATGATCGTGCGCGCGAACGGCGAGTCCTGCTTGATCGCCAGGCCCAGCTCCGCGAAGATCTCGCCGGGGAGCGAGACCCACGCGAGCTGATTCCCCACGGCGATCACCTGGACTTCGACTTCCTGCGGCCGGCCCTCGCGTGCGGCGACGTCGAGCACCTTGAACGCCTGGACCATCTCCAGGAAGCTCGGTCGCGCAGGGCCCTGCCCGCGCATGCGCTCCACGACCGTCTGCGCCTTCTTCACGTCGTCCTCCCCGACCTCGGGGAGCGCCAGGCTGACCATCGTGCTCTTGACGCGGATCGCGGTCGCGTCGATCGGCTGGAGGTGGGGCCAGGCGCGGAGCACCTCGGCGGCGAGGATCGTACCCATGCGCGCGGCGTTGGCGAACCCGCGCTGCGGCTCGCGCCAGCGGACGTCGATGTGGTTGACGTCGCCGCAGCAACCGGCCGAGAACACGGTGATCATCTCGGGCCCCTGGAAGTCGGCCAGGGCCCGGCCGAGCGTGTAAGGCAGATCGGCCGAGATCTGGGGCTGGCCGATGTTGTCCAGGTGGACCGCATAGTTGACATAGGTCGCCAGCGGCTTGCCGCCGGTCGATTCGAAGGTGACGATCGGGACCTCGGGGTCGATCGGTCCGGCCGGCTTGAGGACCCTGGGATTGAGCTTGCCCGGGTTCCAGCCGACCGTGCCGTCGGTCATGTGGTAGCGGCGGTTGAAGGCGATCGACGCCTCGCGGCCACAGGCGGCGCGGGCCTTCGCGGGCGTGAGCTTCGATTCCGCCTGGCGCACCGCCTCGGCGAGCTTCGCCGGCAGGCCGGAGAGGTAGTCGCGCACCACGTCCGACTGGCCGCCGAACCGGCTGTTGCGGTCGAGGACCGGTCCGGTATGGGTGTGCGTGGCGCTGATCATGACGTCGGCGCCGCGCAGGCGAGTGGTCCGCTCGATCTCCCGGCGCGCCTCTTCGACCAGGCCGCGGGGCGTGGAGATCAGGTCGAGCACGAGCAGGGCCGCCGTCTTCCCCCCGGATTCCAAAACAATCGCCTTGGCGTGCAGGTCGTCGTGCACGCCCTGGGCCCCACGCTCCGAGTAATACCCGGCCATCGGGATCCCGACCGGCGGCGTGATCGGGACGGCCGCCGCGCCGACGCGCAGCTCGGCCGACCAGGCGGGGGTGATCAGCGCCGCCCAGATGAGGAAGGTCATGAGTCTCATGGACGCGACTCCGGATTCCCTGGGTGACTCGGCGCCCTCCACCATAGCGCACCAGACTCCCGCCGGCAAGGCGCGGGACGGGCGATTATCGACGCTGAGCCCCCGGCCGATCTAGTTCCAATGACGATCCGGCCTCCGGGTGCTCCGGCTGCGGAAACACCTTCCAACCCACGGAGAGATGTCCGGGACCCGCGATGATGACCCGATCCTCGGTCTTCAGGCCGTCTTTCACCTCGCGCAGACCATTGTAGAGCAAGCCGACTCGCACCAGGCGCTTTTCGACAATGTCCTGACTGTTGACCACAAGCACGTAGCGGCGCGCATCCTGGCCGACCTGAATCAACGACGGCGTCACCAGCTTGAGCAAGACCAGCAGCCAGAGGACGTGAGCCGCGGCCGGGTGGCGCCGCCAGATCCGAGCGCCGATTGCGGCGGCCAGGGCCAGCGCGGTCGCCCAGGCGGCATTGGTCAGACCGGCATGGAGAAGCGCATCCACGACAGGGCTCCTTTCAACCGCGATGGCCAGAAGGCTTCGACCGCCGCCGCTGCTCCCGCAGGAACGCGGACAACTCGTCGACCTCGGCCGGCGTCAGCGGCTGCGACCGGACCAGGTTCATCACCAGCGGCGCCAACGCACCGCCGCAGAGCTGGTCCGCCAGGCCCTGGAGCCGGCGGCGGATCAGCTCGTCCCGGCCAACCGTGGCCGTGAACACCAGCACGTTCTCGCCGCGCTCATGCCGGACGAACCCCTTCCGCTCCAGTCGGCCCAGCAGGTTCTGCACCGTGGCATAATGCGCCTCGCCACCCCCAGGGTAGAGCGCGTCCGTGATCTGCCGGCGCGTCGCGTCCCCGCGCTCCCAGAGCACTTGCAGAATCGCCAGCTCCGTGTCCGTCACGTCGTCCGCAGCCCGTCGTGCCATCGGCGTCTCCTAGGCAAATTGCCTGGGAAGATGATAAGGCATTCTGCCTAGGACGTCAAGACGCTCGCTCGGTTTTTCGCGGGCGTGGGTCTGGGGTGGGCGAGTCCGGTCCTACGAGTTGGCCTGGGTGCCGGCCGTCGCCGCGGCGGTGGTCGTCGCGGCGGTCGGGTCGCCCGCGGCCAGCTCCTGGGCGATGAGGAGCTGTCGGCCCACGACCCGCAGCGCCGGCAGGTTCAGGCCGAAGACGAGGGACCCGGCGACGCAGGCTCCGCCGCCGGCCACGACCGCGCCAGGTGCGCCGAGCCGCGCCGCCAGCAGGCCGGAGAGGAGGGCGCCGAAGGGGGCCATGCCCATGAACATCATCGAGTAGACGGCCATGACCCGGCCCCGCAGCTCATCGGGGACCATCGCCTGAATCAAGGTGTTCGACGCGGCCGTCTGGACGATCATCGCGAAGCCCGCCGGCACCAGCAGCGCCGCCGAGAGCCAGAAGTGGCGCGACAGCGCAAATGCGATCAGGCTGATGCCGAAGGCCGCCGCCGCCCAGGCCACCCAGCGGCCCAGCCCGCGCACCTCGCGCCGCGCCGCCAGCGTCAAGGCGCCCAGGAGCGCGCCCAGTCCCGAGGCACCCATCAACAGGCCCAGGCCCCGGGCGCCGGCGTGGAGGATCTCGTCGGCGAAGATCGGCATCAGCACCGCGTACGGCATGCCGGCCAGGCTCACCAGGCCCAGGAGGAGCAAGAGCGCGCGGATCGGCGCCGTACACGCCGCGAACCGAAACCCCTCCACGATCCGCCCCAGGGCCGTCACGCCCTGCGGCCGTTGCGGCGCGGGCTTCGGGTGCATCAAGAGAAGGCCGGCGAGGACCGCGAGGTAGCTGACCCCGTTGAGCACGAAGCACCAGCCCTCGCCGATGGCCGCCACCAGCACCCCGGCGACCGCCGGCCCCACGATCCGGGCGCCGTTGAACATCGATGAGTTCAGCGCGATCGCGTTCATCAAGTCGTCGCGGCCCACCAACTGGACCAGGAACGACTGCCGCGCCGGGATATCGAAGGCGTTGACCACGCCCAGGAGCGAGGCCAGCGCGAAGATGTGCCAGAGCTGGACCTGCCCGGCCAGCGTCAAGGCGGCCAGGATGAAGGCCAGGAGCATCGCGGCCGTCTGGGTCGCGATGATGATGCGGTGCCGGCTGCGCGCATCGGCCAGGCTTCCCCCCGCCGGCGAGAGCAGCAAGACCGGGATCTGCCCGGCGAAGCCCACCAGGCCCAGGAGGACCGAGGACCCCGTCAAACGATAGACCAGCCACGATTGCGCGATCCCCTGCATCCAGGTGCCGATCAGCGAGATGAGCTGGCCGAAGAAGAAGAGTCGGAAATCGCGGTGCGCCAGGGCGCGGAGCATTCCCGGACCCCGCGGTGGACTCCCGCCGGTGTGCTCCGCACCACCCACGCCAGCGGCACTCGACCGCGTGCCCACAACCTGTGCCGACCGCCCGCTCCCAGCGACACCATCCTCCAAGGTCGACTCCCTTGTTCTGGGTCATCCGGTGGTTTGGAAACGATCATGGTACCACAGATCGCCGCGCTGGGGCGGTGTCGTCCAGGCTCCGCGACCAGTTCCCGGGCGGGAGGGAGAACCGCCGCGGGCCGACTCGCGGGCGTCCAGGCTTCCAGCCCCAGGATTCCTGGTTTCTGAACCGGCGGCGCTGATTTTGCACAGGAAAGCCCGAAACATGCTCGTGCGATGCGCCGTGGCGTCACGACCGTCGTCGCGATCGGATCACTGACGAGAAGGAGGAGCCAATGCGCAGCCCCAAGCGAGCCCAGCCTCCAACCCCATCTCAAGCCGACGACGATCGCGACCGGAGCCACGATGGAGGGGACTCCGTCCCTCGGCAGGACGCCCAGGACGAGGGCCAGACCAACCTGCAGATCGACTACATTGACGAGGAGATCGAGGAATCGTTCCCGGCGAGTGATCCGCCCGCCACGACGCCCACCACCGCCGTCGGTGCCCCCGGCGCCGACGCGGCTCGGGGTCGGGCCTGAATCGGGCCGTGGAAAGGCGAACGTGTGGGCCAGTCGCCCGCGGCGGGCCCAGGGCCGCCGGGGCGGCTGCCCCACCTTCCCGGCCCCCCACCGCCGTGGATGAGCCAGGCGCCTGGCATCCTGGCTTCCCTTCGGTCGTTCCTGGTTCGTTCCCAGCGAGTTGGTCTGCGCCGTCCAGCCTGCCGACCGCACTGACCCCTGGTACGATGAGCGCGGCCTCGGCCACAATAGCGGACGGATCGAAATCGGGAGTGTCGCTCACGTCGGACCTTCGCTGGGGAGCATGGACATGAACCGTCGCGAGTTCCTCCAGGCCGGGACGGCTTCGGCCGGCCTGGCCTTGTCGTCCGCGGGCTACCACGCCGCCTGGGGATCCACCGCCCAGGAGACCAGGCGGGTTGGACTGATCGGCACCGGCTGGTACGGCAAGTGCGACCTCTTCCGGCTGATCCAGGTGGCGCCGGTCGAGGTCGTCTCGCTGTGCGACGTTGACCGCAAGATGCTGGCCGAGGCCGCCGCGATGGTCGCCAGCCGCCAGGCCTCGAAGAAGACCCCGCGGACCTACGCCGACTACCGCGAGCTGCTCAAGGAGAAGGACCTGGACCTCGTCCTGATCGCCACGCCCGATCACTGGCACGCCCTGCCCATGATCGCCGCCGTCGCGGCCGGTGCCGACGTCTATGTCCAGAAGCCGATCAGCGTCGACGTGACCGAGGGTCAGGCCATGCTGGCCGCGGCCCGGCGGCACCGCCGCGTCGTCCAGGTGGGCACCCAGCGCCGGAGCACGCCCCACCTGATCGAGGCGCGCGACCGGATCATCCGCGAGGGGAAGCTCGGCAAGGTCGGACTGGTCGAAGTCTACTGCTATTATCACATGCGCGCACGGGAAAACCCACCGGACACGAACCCGCCCGAGACTCTCGACTGGGAGATGTGGACCGGGCCGGCCCCGATGCGGCCCTACAACGCCCTGGTCCACCCCCGGCGCTGGCGGTCGTTCCTGGAGTACGGCAACGGCATCATGGGGGACATGTGCATCCACATGCTGGACATGGTGCGCTGGATGCTGGGCCTGGGCTGGCCCCAGCGGATCAGCTCGACCGGCGGCATCCTGGTCGACAAGAAGAGCAAGGCGAACATCCCCGACACCCAGACGGCCACCTTCGACTTCTGCGACCTGACGGTCGTCTGGCAGCACCGCACCTGGGGCGACCCGCCCGACCCGAATTATCCCTGGGGCGCGACCTTCTACGGCGACAAGGGGACCCTCAAGGCGAGCGTCATGAGCTACGACTATATCCCGACGGGCAAGGGCCAGCCGCTCCACAAGGACGTGAAATACGAGCTGGAGGAATACCCCGAGGACAAGACCGAGAAGGACCTGGAGCGGCATGTCGCGCCGGCCATCCGCGTGCACATGAAAGACTTCCTCAGCGCGGTCGCCTCGCGCGGCCGGCCGGTCGCCGACATCGAGGAAGGGTACACCTCGACGACAAGCTGCATCCTGGCCAACCTGGCGCTGCAACTGGGCCGGACCCTCACCTGGGATCACCAGGCCGGCAAGGTCGTGGGGGACGACGAGGCCAATCGGCTGTTGACCCGGCCCTACCGCCAGCCGTGGATCCATCCCGGTCCAGGAAACGGGTGAGAGGATCCCGGGCCCGGGACCACCCTTATCACCCCGGCACGAACGAACCTCAACTCGGAGGTCAGGCTTGAGCCTGACGTTCCGATTTCTGTCAGGCTCAAGCCTGACCGATTTTCTTGCCGGCGTGATAAGCCTCCCCAGCCCTGAATGGCGGCGATTTCCGGTTCACGCTGCCCACCGAAGGGTGGAGACGCGACGAGGATCCTTCACCGCGGAGACCGCAGAGACCGCAGAGATCCCGACCGAGAACGATCCCAGGTTCCTGGTCGTCGGTCTCTGCCTTGCTCTCGGCGATTTCTGCGGTCTCGGCGGTGAACCAAACGGGTTGGGTTTGTCAATCGGGATCGATGTTCGTGGGGGCGCGGCGCCTCCCCAGGCCGCAAGGCAGGGGTTTCCGCCGCGACGACTTTGATGAATCGTCGCTGACTCGCATCACGTTTCCTCAAACCCAAACTCATCAAACCGAAGTGTCCGGCAATTCTCAGTCACATCCCGGACCAGCTTGTCGGACGCGCCTTGGGGGAGCTCGACCTGGACATCGAGCGTGACCTGCACATCGGCGCCCACGATGCCGGAAAGGTGTTGCACGACCTCCTCGGCGATCCGCGCGGCATCGCGGCCCAGCCGGACGGGGTCGAGCTTCACGCAACCGTGGAATCGCCGCAACTGCCGGACCGGAGGCGCAACCGTTGTGCCGGTGCCGCTCGCGGAGCCTGTCCGCGTTCTCGCTGAGCCCGCGGCGGAATCCGTTTCTGGCCCTGAAACAGTTCTGGGGCTTGTGGCGGTGGCAGCCTGGCGATCCGCTTCGATCTGAGCGGCGGCAATCTCGGACTGAACGACGAGACTCTCGGCGTCGAGGACCACCCGCCCCGGCTGCCCGGCTCGGAGGCCCTGGTACCGTCCGCGCGGCTCATCCCATCCTTCGGCATAGGCGAATGTCTCATTCTGCCATGTCAACCGCTCCAGACCATCGCGAACCGCGGCGAGGATGACGTCCTCATCGCGTACCCGGGGCAGGTACAGGTAACGCGCCATGTCCTCGCAGAGCTGCTGGATTCCCACGTGGTCGCCGCGCCAGAGCGGGATCTTGTCGATTTCATGGCGGAGCCGGGTGCCGCCGAGCTGGACCATGAGCAGTTCCTCATTCTTGAGCTTCTTGCCGGCGCGCGGGGCCAGCGGCTCCTGGC
This sequence comes from Isosphaeraceae bacterium, assembly GCA_021324445.1. Taxonomy (GTDB): domain Bacteria; phylum Planctomycetota; class Planctomycetia; order Isosphaerales; family Isosphaeraceae; genus JAJPJC01. The sequence continues at coordinate 3,130 of JAJPJC010000208.1, read as the reverse complement.
CTTGAAGACGGATCTCCGTCCATTGGATGCCTCCCTTCGGGTCGGGCTGGCCGGGGACGAGCAGCCATTGGTAGGTCTCCGGGATGCGGGCATCGACCGTCTCGTCGGTGTTCTGGCGTTTCGTCTCCGCCTGCCGGGACTGGAAGGGGTCGAGGTTCAGGGTGGTCCGGTCATCCCAGATCGACGACCATGCCAGATACTGGCGAACAGCCTGCTCCAGCTCGCGCAGCCGGATCGTGTCCGCCGCCAGGAAAACCAGGGTGTTCTTGTAGTTGCGGGGACTCGTTCCGCGGCTTTCGAGGATGGATGCCGCTTCCTTGCGGGCCGGGCTCGTTTCCTCCCGGGCGGAATGAGGGTGTTCCGATCCCAGGTGAACGATGGGCTCATCGACCGGGACGGTCGCGGGCATGATCAGCAGGTTGGCATCGTTGCGTTCCCACAAGGCGTGGATCACCGCGGCCATGAGGCGGAGCACGCCGCGGGTGCGCTGGAATTTCTCCAGGGTGGACCAGTCGTTGTAGAGCCGGTCGAAGAGTTCCGGGTGGATCGGGTAGGCGAGCTTGACCCGCCGCTCGTAGTCCGCCTCCCGGCATTCGAGGGGAAACTCCTGCTGCTGCGAGCCGTAGAGCTCGGAGAACGCCCTCGCCACCGCGTCCCGGGCGACGAATTGCTCCCCCGTCAGGGGCTGGAACAAACGCCGGCGCACGATCTCGAAGCCCTCGTCGGGACTGGCCGGACGCCATGACGCTTCCACGCGCCCGATCGCGTTCTTCAAACGGGCCAGCGCTTGGCGGCCCCGTTCGCCGCCGACTTCGATGTCGGTGATCCCCTGGTCGGTCCGCTGGTGCGGGCTCTCCGAGGCCGGGATGCTGACACCAGCAGCGTCTGCTTCGCCGTCTTGACGGCCTCGCTCAGCGCCTGGGCGAAGGTGAACTGGGTATCGAAGGTCCCCGCGGGGAGGTCCGCTCCGCCGTGAAGCTGGCGCGCATACGCGACCCATTCGTCGATCAGGATGAGGCAGGGAGCATACTGGTTGAAGAGCTCTTTGAGGGCGTTGCCGGGATTGGTCGCGCGCTCGTCATCCTCGCGGATCCGCTCGTAGGCCGCCTTGCCGCCGAGCTGCCAGGCGATCTCTCCCCAGACGGTGCGGACCTCGGTGCCGTCGGGCTTGCGGTGCGTCCGGCCCGGAGAGACCTGCGTGCCCACGAAGACGGCGCGGCGGACGTTCCTGGCGATGGGGACCCCGGCATCCTTGACCAGCTCCTCGACGCCCGGCAGCTCGCTCGCGTGCGTACCGGAGAACAGGTGATAGAGTGCCAGGATCGAGTGGGTCTTGCCGCCGCCGAAGTTGGTCTGGAGCTCGACGACGGGATCGCCTCCTTTGCCGCTGAGGCGCAGCAGCGCCTGGGACATCAGGCGTTTCAGACCGACGGTGATAAACGTGCGGCGGAAGAACTCGGTGGGGTGCTTGTATTCGTCCGACCCTTCGCCCTGGTCGACCTGCCAGAGATCGGCCGCGAACTCGGCCTGCTGGTATCGGCCGGAGGCCACGTCCGGGTGGGGCGTCACCACCTCACGCCACGGTTTGAGCCCACCCTGGGGCTTGCCCTCAGTCGGCTGGAACGATTTCTTGCGCATCTCGGCGCGGCGCTGCTCGTCGAAGACGATGCGCATCAGGTCCATGCGCATCTGGCCGACTTCGGCGGCGACCTCACCGGCGGAGACGGCATTGGGCAGGCAGGCGTTCCACCGAATCGAGGGCGCGGATGGCGTCGTTGCTGCTGAACTGCTCGTGATGCGCCCACTGGTTGCGGACGACCTTGAGCTCGTTCACCAGGCTGCGCTCGGCCTGGCCCAGGGAGTCGCGGAAGACCGCGTTCCACTGGTCGAGCATCACGCCGAGCAGGTGCTGGGGGTCGTTCCAGTTGACCTTCTGGGCTGGATCGCGCGCCTGCTCGCGGGCGATGGCCTCCCAGCTCGCCCCCAGGCGGGATCACAGCTCGCGCTCGACGAACGGCCGGAGCCCCGCCACCATCAGCTCCAGCCCTTTAGCGACGCGGTCACGATTGGTCACGGCCATCTTTATCAGCCCTTTCCCGGATGACGCCGCTTTCGAGTCTGACGCGCCGGCTGCTCTTGGATTTCGCGCAGAATCTCGCGAACGGAATTCTTCCCGTTTCTTTGGCTCCGCGGTAGGCCTCATCCATGAGCTGCCGCAAGCGCTTGTTTCGGGCCAGAGAAAACGCTTCCCGGTTCACGGCCATAGGATGTCTCCGACACCAACTCGATGCACCAGCGAGGGACCATACTAGCCCGACGCGCCAGCGAGGGACCGTACCCGACCGTACCAGCCCGCCGACCCAGCCTCGCTGGGGCAGGATGTCACGAGTCGCGTGGATGATCTTGCGCTTCGCAGACATAGTGGATGATGTCTTCCAGGGCCTCCTCATCGTTGATATAGAGCCCACTTCCACGCTCTGTCCACCATTTCTGGCGAATCGTCCGACTGGAGACGACAGCGGCGGAGGTTGTGCGTTGCCGTTCTTGCTCCATGGCTTTCAGCCGTCGGGTGCACCACGCTTTGAACTGCTCACGGATATCGTCGGGGTGGCGATGGGCCGCGACGACGACGTGCACATGATTCGAGCGGCAATTGACGGCATGGAGAGCCCAACCACGAATCCGGCAATGGTCGGCGATGGTGGTTTCGACGAGGCGGCGCTGTTCGTGGTCAAGGCGGCAGGCATCCTCAGTCATGCATGCGGCCGCCTCCCGTGCAATGATGGGATTTGGGAGTTGCACTCCGCGCCGGTACTGGACCCATCCCCGCTCGTCGCCGGGCAGCCATGTGCCATAGGTGGTCCACGTCAAGAAGTAGGCGAGCGGTTCCGGCATGGGAGGTTCGCACTCGCGTTCGGTGTTCGTCCGGCGCTTGAAGTTCATCACGATCTCCTCCTCTGCCTCGGTCTCGACCGATCTTGAGAATCGATCGGTCATCCATTCTAACGAACCTGGCGCATTCAAGCGCTCCGCGCTCGGGCGGGACCGCGCCACACTAGCCCGACGCGCCAGCGAGGGAAAGGGCCGCCGGACTGGCGCATTCCAGCGCTCCGCGCTCGGGCGGGACCGC
>JAJPJC010000528.1 GCA_021324445.1 Isosphaeraceae bacterium | reverse complement strand
GCTCTTCCAAGGGGAGGCGCCGGAACGCTCTCCCAGGGGCTACCGCCCCTGGCTATTGACCACCGCCCCCATTCGGGGGCTCAGATACCCTTAGGAACAGACTCTAAAGGACAACGGACCAAGGCGAGCGAGACTGCGGGCGATCCCCTGGGAGACGGCTTGGGGGTCGTCGAAGCGGCGGTCTTCGACGTAATGCCAGCGGATCCAGTGCTCGCCGATGAGCAGGTCCGCGGCCGCCTCGAAGACGGCGATCAGTGCGGACTCCCCGGCGTGCAGCGGCCGGACGGCTTCGTAGGCGGCCAGGGCCTCGGCTCGGGCCGCTGGGTTGCCGGCGCGCCAATCCCCGAGCAGGCGCGCGAGGTCGCCGGCCACGCAGTCGACGTCCATGGCGCCAAAGTCGACCAGGCCGCGGACCTGGTCGTCTTCGAAGAGGAAATGGTCCGGACGGGCATCGCGCAGGCACGGCTGGAGGGGGACGGTGCGACTGGCCGCCAGGCGGAGCGGGTCGGCGAGTCGAGGAGCGACCCTGCGGGCCAGCCCCAACCATCGCAGCGCCGCCGACCGGCGATCCGCCTGGTCGCGCCCGCCGGCTCGGCGGATGGCCTGTTCGAGGGTTTCGAGTCCCCCCTCAAGCAGGTACCTCACCGCATCGTAACGTTTCCCGAGACCCGGGGAGACTCCCTCGCGCCCCTCGCCGGCCAGGCGCTGGTGGAACGCGGCCATCGCCGCGAACGCCGCGCGCAGCCGGGCCGAGGGCGGCGGACCAGACGGCTCGGCGCTGCCTGGGAGCCAGGGGGCGAGCTCCCAGAATCGACCGTCGTGTTCCTGGAGCGTGCGACCGGCTCGGTCCGGGAGCGGGGCCGGGATGAATCCCAGATCCACGGCCATCGACAACCAGTGATGAATCCGCTCCAGTTGGGCGCGACCCGGCCCAGGCCGCGGCCAGGCACGCAAGACCAGGAGACCAGCCTCGCAACGGTACCGCCACAACTGGGCCCCGCTCAGCCCGCCGGCTCCTCCCAGCGCTTCGGGTTGGTCCAGCGGCTGGAGAGATCGGGGATATCGCGCCAGCAACACGTCGAAACCACGGATCTTCACGATCGGCTCGCCCCTCTGGCCCCGGGCGCTGCTCCGCTTGGTCGTGGACTCAACAAGGGCCTGCGCAGCGGGCTCAGGCCGCCAGGCGGAGCTGCTTGTCCAGGCTGGCCACCAGGTCGCCGACCGACCTCAGCGCGGGGATCTCGTCCGGGTCAACTTCCACCTGGAAGTGGTCTTGAAGGCGGAGGATGACCGCGACCAGGTCGAGCGAGTCCAGGGCCAGTTCTTCCAGCAAGAGGGAATCCGGTGTGATGGCCACCCCGCGGGCCTGTGCCGAGATGGCCTGGATGGTGGCGATGATGATCGGCATCATGTCGCAGGACTGAGAACCGGACCGGTCGATCGTCGGGTTCATCGCACGCCTCAATTCGAGAGAGGATCTGGAATTCGGTTGCTCGGCTCAGCCGTCGCAATCGCCTGCTGGTTCCCGCTGTGCTCCACCCGTGGCATGATCCATCCGTCGAGGCATGTCGCGAGCATCTCAACCACGAGTGACTTTTCCAGGTCTCACCGGGATAATCATCGAACCCGTCCCCGGACCGCCTTCACCTTGAACCGGCGAGCCACCTCGAAAACGGTTCGCGATGCATCGACCATGAGGATCGGGAGGAGTGGCCTTCGGTCCAGGCGATGCGCTCCCGCGCGACGAAAAACCGGGTTCCACGTTGCGGAGGCCCGGAGGTTTCCTCTATAATCCCTCGCCGTGATGAGATGAAGCAAGCTCGTCTCGGGTCTGGTCTTTCAGGGGGGAGACCTGCGGGTATGGCCTGCGAAGGTGAGCCTGAGACGACTTGCGACCGTGACGCTTTTCTCTTCAGCTAAGGAGCGCATCCGTGAGGGACAAGCCCGGAATCACTGCCTGGTCACTGCTGGCGAGCCTGGCCTTCTCGCTCGTGGTTTGGAGCGGCTGCAACACTGAGGAACCCGCAGCGAACCCCGGTCCAGGTGCGACCGCCAAGCCGGCGACCGCAACTCCACCACCACCGCCGTCCACTCCGGGCGACACAACCAAGAAGGCTCCCTGAGCCGCCGAGGCTGGCACTCAGCTTCGGGTTGGCGGAATGGAGTCAGGCCGTGGCTGCATCCCTCGGCGCCCTGCCGAAGGATGCGGCCCGTTTCTTTTTTCGGGACCCTGATCCAGGTGCCTCAGGAGCTGCCGCCCTGGATGACCGGGTTCTCCAGCGTGCCGATCCCATCAATGGTAATGCGGACCCGATCACCGGCCTCGAGGCGAAAATCATCCGGCGGCACGATGCCTGTGCCGGTCAACAGCACGACGCCCTTGGGAAAGTGATTGTCTCGACCCAGCCATGCGATCAAGTCCTCGAAACCGCGTGCCATCCGCGCGACGCTGGTCTGACCCTGGTAGAGCTGAGCCCCACCCCGCACAATTTCCAGGCGGATGCCGATCTCCGCGCGCGCCGGCATGGACTCCGTCAACGTGATGCAGGGACCCAGGGCGCAACTGGCGTCGTAAACCTTGGCCTGGGGAAGGTAGAGCGGATTCTCGCCCTCGATGTCGCGGGCGCTGACATCATTGCCGATCGTGAAGCCGACCAGTTTCAGGGCCGGGCTCAAGACCATCGCCAGCTCGGGCTCAGGGACCGTCCACCGGGAATCGCGCCGGACCCGAATGGGCTCCCCCGGCCCAACAACCCGGCCGGGCGTCGCTTTGAGGAACAGCTCCGGTCGCTCCGCCTGATACACCTGGTCATAGAACGATCCGCCGCGCAGCGACTCCTCCTGCCGCGCCACTTTGCTCCGCTCGTAGGTCACACCGGCCCCCCAGACCTCCTGTTCGTCCAGGGGTGCCAGGATCCGAACCGACCCGGCCGCCAGGGACGAACCCGCGCTGTCCCCGCGGCGCAGGACCTCGGCGGCCACATCGTCGGCATGCAGCAGATCGGACAAGCAACCATGGCCGGATGCCAACGGGAGCAGCCGATCATCCTGGAGCAGGGCGGCGCGGGGCGTGGGATGGTCGTGAGTCCGGAACTTGACAAGTCGCATGATCGTGCGCCTCTGGTTGCTCGGGAGAGGAACTGGCCGCTGGGTCGGTTGACTATTCTCGGGTGTGCGCGGTTTCGCGATCAATCCCGCGCTGGTTTGTGCGGGGGGATTGAGTGTCCGAGCTCGGCCCCCTCGGAGGTCGGAGGAACGAGGGCCTCGACCCGTGAGCCGGAGGCCCCGAGAAAATGGATTCAAGGGAGTGGAGGGGGTTTGCCGAATATTATGAAGCTCAAGGTTGTTCCGGCGCGCGGCTTCCCGGAGGGAAGAGCGCGGTGTCTGCGACAAGCCCGAGCGGGAGGACCGGATGGGGGAGCCGATCTTCATCGTGGGTCACGCCGCGGTGACGTGCCTGGGTTGCGACATGGACTCGACCTGGCAGGGCCTGATCGCGGGCCGGTCGGGTGTTCGCCGGCATGCCGGCCTGGGTCCCGAGTCGTTTCTCCAGGATCTGGCAGGTCTGGTCGAGGACGTGGGGCCCGGGACCGCCGCGGAGGACCCGGCCATCGCCAAGCTGTCGGCGCGGTTCCTTCATCTGGGAATGCGGGCAGCGCGCGCGGCGTGGTCCGATGCCCGGCTGGATCGGCGGGCGGCGGCGCTCGACCCGCATCGTGCCGCGGTGGTGATGGGCTCGGCCTTCGGCGGGCTGGACCTGCTGGAGGCGGAGCAGGCCCGGATGATCAAGCGGCGGAGTCCGGCCGTTAGCCCGTACCTGATCCCGGCCATGCTGATCAACCAGGCCGCCGGGCAGATCTCCCAGCACCTGGGGCTCTATGGCCCCAGCGCGGCGCCGGCCAACGCCTGTGCCTCCGGCGGGCATGCCGTCGTGCTGGGCGCGATGTTTCTCCGGGCGGGCGAGGCCGACGTGGCGGTCTGCGGCGCGGCGGAGAGCGCCTTCACGCCGCCGGTGGTCAACGGGTTCGCGACCATGAAGGCCCTGCTGGGACACAAACCGGGCGATCGCGCCGAGGACGATCCGGCCCAGGCCAGCCGGCAGTTCAGCATCGATCGCGAGGGCTTCGTGATGGCGGAGGGGGCCGGCGCGTTGGTGCTGGCCACCGAGACCGCCGTGAGGCGACTGGGGCTGGAGCCGCAGGCCGAGCTGGTGGCCTGGTCCACCAATTCCGACGGCCACCACATGGCGATGCCTTGCCGGGACCGGATCGCCCATTGCCTCACCGCGGCCTTACGGCGGAGTGGTCTGGACCCCTCGGCCATCCAGTATTACAACGCCCATGGCACCAGCACGGTCCTCAATGACCAGGTGGAGACCCAGGTCATCAAGGACGTCTTCGGCGCCGCGGCGCGGCAACTCCCCATCAGCTCGATCAAGGGCGGTCTGGGGCACAGCCTCGGCGCCGCCTCGGCCATCGAGGCTGCCGTCTCGGTCCGGGCTCTGTGCGCCCAGCTCATCCCGCCGACGATCAACTATCAGCCCGACCCGGAGCTGGACCTGGATTATGTGCCCAACCAGGCCCGAGCCGCCCGGCTCGACCACGTCTTGACCGCGTCCTTTGGGTTCGGCGGTACCAACAACGCCCTCATCCTGAGGAGAACCACGTCATGACACCGACCATGACCGAGCCGGCCCTGGTCGCCGAGGTGGCGGCGATCATCCGCCAGAGCGCGAAGATCCCGGCGCGCGTCCCGATCACCTCCGCTACCCGGCTCGTGGAAGACCTCGCCATCGATTCCCTTGACCTGGTCGGCGTGATCCTCCAGCTCCAGGATCATTTTGACGTTGTCATCGAGGAGGATGCTGTGCCAAACTTATGCCGAGTGGCCGACCTGGCGGCGTACCTGGCCGCGCGGCGCCCGGCGGTCGGCTCGTGAAATCGTGCTGAGCCGGACGCCCAGGAGTCCGCGTGCAACCTGCCCGGAGGTTGTGCGTGATTGGGTGGGGAGGGTCGTCGATGGAACGACGCGGGCTCAACATCCGCAAGGGCTTCCTGAAGTTCTGGCTGCCCATGATCCGGGCGTTGCCGCTGCCGGTGGCGTCGCGGTTCGTCTCGGGCATCGGCCGGCTGGAATACCGGGTGTCGCACCGGCTGCGCCAGGCGTTCCAGCAGGCGGTCGAGCATGGGCGGGAGGTCCTGGCCTGCCAGTGGGACGTCCCGGCGGTGAGCCGGGAGCTGGCCGGCAACCATATCTTGTGGCGCACGCGCGACTTGCTGCTGGACGGCGTCGCCGATCACCGGGTCCGGGAGATGTTCGTGGTGTCCGGTCGCCACCATCTGGACGCGGCCTTGAGCCGGGGCCGGGGCTGCCTGGTGCTGGCGAGCCATTTCGGGGCCCATCTCCTGCCGGCGCACTGGCTGTTCCGCGAGCAGTACCCGGTGCGGTTCTACATGGAGCGGCCCCGGCATATCTCGCGGTTCCTGGCACGGCATTTCGACACAGACGGGCCGCTGGGCCAGGAGAAGCTGTTCATCTCCCGGCAGGGCGTACCGGCCGATTCCGCCAGCTCGATTCTCCGCGCGGCCCGGACCCTCAAGGCCGGCTTGCTGCTCTACCTGGCCGGCGACGTCCGATGGACCGGACAGCTCACCGAATCCGCCCGGTTCCTGGGCCGTACGATGCGGTTCTCGACGACCTGGGTCGTCCTGGCCGCGATGACCGAGGCGCCGGTGGTCATGGTCTTCTGCCGGATGGAGCCCGACGGCCGCTACCACATCGAATTCCTGCCCCCCTTTCAGGTCCCCAAGGACGCCCCCGAGAAAGGCGAGACCGGCCGATGGGTCCGGAACTTCCTCGCGATCCTGGAAGATCAGGTTCGCCGCTACCCCACCAACAGCAACGACTATTTCTTCTGGGGCGAGTCGGAGGACCTCGTGGCGTGAACGGCGGAGCCGAGGAACGAGCGCATGATCCCAGGTGAATGGCCGCGGGCGTGGTGGAAGACGCGCCTCCGCCGCTTCTGGCCCTGGCTGGTCCTGGTCCTGGCGGTGATCCCAGCCGTCTGGCATGTCGTCGACTTCGAAGAAGACGTCGACCCGGAATTCCCCAAGGTGGAACGGCCGACGTTCAGCGCGGTGCCTCCCTCGGCGTACCGGCTGGCGGAGCCGGGGGACACGCTCGATCGGGTGGAGCTCTACCTGGCCTCGGCCAGCCTGATGCTGGCCGCGGGAGGTCTGGTCCTCGGCCGCGGCGGCGGGCTCTGGCCGGCGGCGATGGCCCTGGCCCTGGCGGGCTACTGGTACAGTGCCACTCCCGGCCCGACCGTCGACGGCTGGCATGGACTGGGCTGGCGGACGATCGCCGACGCGGGCGCGCCGCCGGCCCTGCGCGCGGCACTGCTGGCCGCCGCAATCGTCCTGGCCGGCGTGGTCGCGGTCACGGTTTTCCGCCAACGGGCCCGGTTCGGTCACTACCGGGGCCACGCCCGCGCGCGGGGCACGACCGAGCTCTGGGTCGCGGCCGTGATGCTGGTGCTCGCCCGGCAGATCGAGATCCCCGGCGTGGAGCCGTCGGGCTACTGGCCGCGCTGGGCGATGATCTGGGGGCTACTGGCCTTCGACCTCGGCCTGTTGATCGAACTGATTCCCGGCCCGCACTCGCGGCTGAGCCGGTGGTCGCTGGGTATCCTGACCCCGTTGGGATGGCTGGCTCTGGTCGTGCTGGGAATCGACTTGACGTGGTATCACCGCCCCCTGGCGCGGCTGAAGGTCGTCGTACCCGACCGCATCTACATCAGTGCCATGCCCACCCGCCACGGCCTGGAGCTGGCCCAGCAGCGGCATCACTTCCGCACGATCATCAACCTGTTCCCCGAGCAGACGCCGCAACGCAGCCCCCTGCTGGAAGATGAGCTGGAGTTCATCCGCGCGCAGGGAATCCGTTACCTGGCCAGTCCCTCCGACCCGTCGCCGGAGGCGTCGAATGCGTTCCTGAGCCAGACCCTGGCCGTGGCCCAGGACCCCGCCGCCTGGCCGATCCTGGTGCACTGTCATGGCTGCATGGATCGTTCTCCCGCCTGGATGGGGATCTACCGCTTCGTCGTGCAGGGACGACCGTTGCTGGAGATCATGCAGGAGATCGAGCGGCACCGGGGCTATCGGCCCAAGGCCTCGGTGACCCTGCTGTACAATCGGGTCCTGGCCCCCCGGGCCGGGGCTCGATACTGGGCCGACCCGACGGCGACCCTGCTGCGGCGTTGTGCCGAAGGGACCGAGGACCCGATGCGCAGCACAAGGGACGTCCCTGCGGAGACCGCGAACCTGGATGCCGCAGCGTGGGTCCAATCGGAAAACTGACCCTGCCGAGCTTGACTCTTGCGACCGGGTCGCTAGAGTACGAAATGCCATGCATCGTGACGCTGACCCTCGAAACGGCACCTCGCAACGATGACACTCCGGAACCCCCTCAGCTCGGCTGCGTCTCGAACCCACCCCCCTTCGATCAGCCACTTGATGCAGACGGCGCTGGAGAATCCGGAGATCGTCTCGTTGGCTGCCGGCTTCGTGGATCAGCGCTCGCTGCCGGTGGAGATTGTGTCACAGGCCGTGTCGGATCTCTTGAGCGATCCGAGCGCGGGACGTCGCGCGCTCCAGTATGGGACCACGATCGGCGACTCGAGCTTGCGCGCCGGCTTGATCGCAGAGCTGGAGCGGGGCGAGGGTCGCCCGGCCGGCTACTACCAGGAGGCCATTCCCCGAACCATCGTCACGACGGGCTCCGCCCAGTTGATCTACCTGGTCTGCGAGGCCCTGCTGGATCCGGGCGACATCGTCCTGGTGGAGTCGCCGACCTATTTCGTTTTCCTGGGGCCGGTCGAGACCCGCGGCGCGCGGGCCATCCGGGTGCCGATCGATGAGGACGGCCTGCGCCTGGACGAGCTGGAAGCGACCCTCCAGCGGCTGGAGGACGGCGGCGAGCTCGGGCGGGTCAAGCTGATCTACACGATCCCGGAGCACGCCAACCCGACGGGGATCAGCCTGGCCGCGCACCGGCGTCGGCCGCTGGTGGAGCTGGTGAAACGATGGTCGAGCAGGCAGCGGATCTACCTGTTGGAAGATGCCGCCTACCGGGGCCTCTCCTTCGGAGCAACCGAGCCGCCGAGCCTGTGGAGCTACGATCGCCAGGGGGACACCGTGATCCTGGCCCGCACCTTCAGCAAGACCTTCAGCCCGGGGTTGAAGGTCGGCTATGGCATCGTACCCGAGGGACTGATTGATCCGATCCTGTACCTGAAAGGCAATCACGACTTCGGCTCGGCCAACTTCAATCAACGCCTGCTGGAGCGGGTGCTCGCCGATGGCAGTTACCAGAAGCACGTGGCACGGCTGACCGGGATGTATCGCCGGAAGTGTGCGATCTTCCTGTCCGCCCTGGAGGAGTCGCTCGGTCCGATGGAATCGGAGGTTCACTGGACTCGTCCCGAGGGGGGGTTGTTCGTGTGGATGACGGTCCCCGAAGGCCTCGACACCGGCTTCGACGGGCCGCTGTTCCCGCGCTGCGTCCGCGAAGGCGTGCTCTATGTGCCGGGTGAGCACGCGTTCGCGCCCGAGCCGGCCCCGCGGCCGAGGAACCATCTCCGGCTCACCTTCGGGGTGCCCAGCGCGGAGGAGCTAGTCGAAGGAGCCCGCCGCCTGGGGGCGGCTCTGAGTGCATGCTTGGACCCGGTCGCCTGACGCCGGCGCGCGCCAAGGAAGGAGCGCGGGCCGGGATCGCGTCAGGATGATGGCAGGTGCGACGCCTGCACCCTCTTTGGGTCGGGACGGTGGTCCGGGGGCAAGGACGCTGACACGGGGGCCGTCGCCTTGAAAATCCTCCAGCGCTACGTGATCGTCGAGGTCATCCGCGCCTTCTCCCTGGCGCTGTTGACCATGACCGCGATCTTCGTCCTGTTCATGGTCGCCGCCCAGGCCAGGGACATCGGCCTCTCGCCCCAGGACATCGTCGAGCTGGTCCCGTACGTCATCCCCAGCACCCTCCCCTACACGATTCCCGTCTCGCTCCTCTTCGCCGTGACGGTCGTCTACGGGCGGCTCGCCGGTGACAACGAGATTATCGCCGTCAAGACGGCCGGACTCAGCGTCATGACGGTCCTCTGGCCCACGTTCCTCCTGGCCATCGGCCTGAGCCTGCTCCTGTTGCACCTCAGCGGCAAATGGATCCCCGAGTGCACCCACCAGGCCAAGATGGTCCTGTTCAAGGACCTCGAGGACACCTTCTACAAGGTGCTCAAGAAGGAGCATGAGTTCAACAGCCCGCGCTGGCCGTTCTTGATCAAGGTTCGCGACGTCCACGGGAAGGAGATGATCGACGCGACCTTCAAGCACAAGGTCAAGGGGCAGGACGATTACGACATGGTGATCCAGGCCAAGAGCGCGGAGCTGCACATCGACCTGAACGCGAAGATGGTCCGCGTCTTCTTCGTGGATGCGGAGGTCCAGCGGTACCACCACGGCTCCGACGTCGCCCTGATCAACGGGAAATACGTGGAGATTCCGATTCCTCCCGACAGCACCTTCGACGTGGACAAGAAGATCCAGGAATACACCAACCGGGAACTCCTGATCGAGCGGGCGCAAAAGCAGCGCCTCGTCGCCACCGAGCAACGGCGCGAGGCGATCAAGGCCGGCTTCGAGTTTGCCACAGGACGAATCGACCGCATCGATTGGACCGATGTCCGGGATGCGTTCGCCAATCACGGCTACTACAAGCGGCAGGTCAACGAGTTCGAGACGGAGTGGTGGCTCCGCATCTCGATGGCCTGCGGCAGCCTGTTGTTCGTCGTGCTGGGCGCACCCGTCGGGATCATGTTCGCCCGTCGCGACTTCCTCAGTGCGTTCATCACGTGCTTCCTGCCGATCATTACGCTGTACTATCCGCTCATGCTTTTCGGGGTGAACCAGAGCAAGGAAGGGATCTGGCCACCCGTCCTCTCGCTCTGGATCGGCAATTTCATCCTGGCCGTCCTGGCCGGCTTCGTCCTGCCACCCATCATCCGGCATTGAGTGGACGGGCCGACAATCCTGCCGATCCCGCCGCCACCCCTGACGATGGGATAGACTGGAAGAGAATCCCCGTAGGTCAGGCTTTAGCCTGACACCGAACCAGATCGTGTCAGGCTAAAGCCTGACCTACGTCCTGGAGGCTGATCGTGAAGATCCTCGACAAGCAGCGCTACTGGGCGTTCTTCAAGGCGTACGTGATCTGCTACGTGTCGCTGGTCGGCCTGTATGTCGTCATCGATGCCTTTGCGAACCTGGACGAGTTTTACAAGCGTGCCGAAGGGGCCGAGCTGTTCCGGATCATGGCCCGGTATTATCTCGTGCATCAAAGCCAGTTCTTCGACCAGCTCTGCGGCGTGATCGGCATGATGGCGGCGATCTTCACGGTGACCTGGATGCAGCGGAACAACGAGCAGCTCGCCATGCTGGCAGCCGGCATCAGCACGCACCGGGCGATCCTCCCCGTCCTGGTCTCCTCGGTCGTCGTCAACTTGATCGCTGTCGGCAACCAGGAGGTCATCATCCCCCATTTCGGTGAAGAACTGTCCCGACGTCACGATGATGACGGGCGGCAGAAGGTCAACTACGTGACTCAGCGTTACGACTCGCGGAGCATCATGATCCATGGCAAGCGAGCGGATCGTGCTCACAAGACGATCGAGCGGTTCTATGCGACGCTCGGCCGGGAAGTGATCCACGTGCTCCGGGAGATCGAAGCCCAGCAGGCCACGTATATTCCCCCCGACCATCCCACGGCACCCCTGACGGGCGGTTGGCTGATCCGCGATGCGACGATCAACCCCCCGCTCGACGAGGAAGCGCTCCGCCTGAGCAAGGGTGTCCTCACGCGGATCGACGACCTGGCAGGATTTCCTCCACCCGTCGCCATTACGAAGGGGGGCGACAAGTTCGATGACGCCCCCGCGACCACGGTGGCCGAGACCAACGTCCCGCCCAGCATCCTGACACCCCACTCGGAGGTCGCCTATCTGGCCTCGCTGCCCCCGATGCCGTTGTCTCTGAGCTTTGAGATGTGGCGGACCCACACCCTCCTGGACCGCAAGCTGGATTTCGGCCGGGGCACGTACTTCCTCAAGTCCAGCCTGACCTTCCAGGCGATGACGCGGCGGCCCGGTTGGTACCAGTTCGCCACGACCGCGGAGCTCCTCGAGAGCCTCACCGACCCGGCCATGGAGGGGTCCGAGGGGAAGGAGGTGGCCATCTTCGTCCATCTGCGGCTGCTCCGACCCATCCTGAGTATGTCGCTCTTGTTCATGAGCCTGCCGCTGGTCCTCGGCGGCTACGGCCGGAATATGTTCATCAACCTCGGCTTCGCGCTGGGGAACTCGGCCCTCTTTTATGCGACGCTCATCTTCACCCAGTACCTGGCCAGCTTCGATGAGATCTCCCCGGCCCTGTCGGCCTGGGCGCCCCTCATCGGCTTCGGCACCATCGCGACGCTGCGCTGGGGCCGGATACGGACTTAGAGCCTCCTGGATTGGGATATGGTTCGTGTGTACACGAGCCGTATCCCAAGTCGGCGGCAACACCGGTAACGGTAGCGACTGTTCCGAAAGCCCCGGAGGGGCGGTGGTCAAGAGCCAGGGGCGTCAGCCCCTGGTGGACCGCGGAGCGCCGAGCCCCCCCTCTCTTCCCAGGAGCCCCGCAG
>JAJPJC010000028.1 GCA_021324445.1 Isosphaeraceae bacterium | reverse complement strand
CTGCGGGGCTCTTCCAAGGGGAGGCGCCGGAACGCTCTCCCAGGGGCTACCGCCCCTGGCTATTGACCACCGCCCCCATTCGGGGGCTCAGATACCCTTAGGAACAGTCGCTACCGTTACCGGTGTTGCCGCCGACTTGGGATACGGCTCGTGTACACACGAACCATATCCCAATCCAGGAGGCTCTAAGAACGCGCCATATTCCAGACGAGCCAAAGCGCCAGGACGGCGCCGAGGGCGAAGCCGGAATAGGCCAGCGGGGCCGGACCGACGCGCAGCACCAGCGACGAGGCGACGAGCAGGCCGGCGATGACAATGCCGACGGCCAGGGTGTTGCTGGCCCGGGTCAACTGGCGGACCAGCCGGCCGAAGCCTTCCAGGTCGAAGTGCACGCGCATCTCGCCGCGCTTGATCGAGTCCAGGGTCTGGCTGAGCAGGTCGGGCAGGAGCGTGGCGATCCGCTGCACGTCGTCGGCGGTGCGGACCGTCTGGCTGAGAATCCGATAGGGGTGGAAGCGACGGACCGCCAGGGCGCGGAGGAACGGTTGGAGGTGGCCGGCGATGTCGAAATGCGGATCCAGGTGGCGGCCGACCCCTTCGATGGTGACCAGGGCGCGGATCAGCAGGACCAGCTCGGGGGGAATATGCAGGTGGTTGGCGCGGACGAACCCGATCAGTTCACGGAGCATCGGACCCAGCGCGATGGCATCCAGGGTGAGATCGGAATAGGAGGCGACCAGGTCGCCCAGATCGCGCTGGAAGCTCCGGGAGTCGACCGGCTCGCCGCGGATCCCCAGCGCCTCGAGCGCGCGCAGGACGCCCTCGGTCTCCTGGGCCAGGAGACTGATCAGGAGATCGGCGATCCGCTCGCGCGTCTTACTGTTGAGCTGACCGAACATGCCGTAATCGAGCGGGGCGATGACGCCACCGGGCAAGACCCGGAGGTTTCCCGGGTGGGGATCGGCATGGAAGAACCCCAGCTCGAAGATCTGCTTCAGGAGGATCCGCGCGCCCGTCACGGCGACCGTGGCCGGCTCGACGCCCAGTTTGCCAAGTCCCTCCAGGTCATTGATGGCGACGCCTTCGATGAACTCCATGGCGATGACCCGTGGCGTCGAGAATTCCTCGAAGACCATCGGGATATGGGCCGTCGGATCCGCCGCGAACTGGATGCGGCACCGCTGCATGGTCCGGCGCTCGGTGGAGAAATCCAGCTCCCGCTTCACGGTGCGCTCAAACTCGCGGGCCAGCACGGTCGGCCGATACGGCGCCAGGACCGGCAGCCGGTGCTCCAGCAGGTGGGCCAGGTTCTTGATGATATCCAGGTCCGCCTGGACCACCTTGGCGATCTCCGGCCGCCGGACCTTCAACGCGACAGTCCGGCCATCCCGGAGGACCGCACGATGGACCTGAGAGATCGACGCCGAGGCGACCGGCGCAGGATCGACCGCGGCGAAGACCTCCTCCACCGGCCGCTGGTACTCTTCCCGCAGGATTGTCTCCACCTGGTCGAACGGGAACGGACGGACATCGTCGCGCAGCGCGGCCAGTTCGTTGGTGTACGGCTCCGGCAGCAAGTCCGGCCGCGTGCTCAGCAACTGACCGAGCTTCACAAACGTCGGACCCAAATCCTCGAAGACCAGGCGGAGGCGGCGCGCACGATCCTGGGGCGGAACCTGGTCACCCAGCGCGACACGCTCCAGGGGTCGCACCAGACCCTCCAGGTGCAGCGCCGCGACCACGTCCTGATAGCCGTAACGCACCAAGGTCGCCAGGATCTGCCGGTACCGCGGCAAGTCGCGGAGATGACCGACGGTTTCTCGAATCACGCGCGTGAACCTTCTCAGAGGTGATCCGCAACGGCCTTCTCGCCCGCGGATCGGGGCGTCCGTGCCTTCGCCTGGGGCGTCCACCCCAGGACCTGGCCAACCCCCCCGGTCCGCCCGCCCGCCGCCCCAACCCCCGGCACCACCGAGGGTTGGGGCGGCGGCCAGAGGTGGAACCAGGGTGAGGAGCACCACAGTTCGGCACTGGAGCGGACGACCCAGGCTCGGCCCAGACCGCCCGCTCCGCGGGCGTTCCGGGTCATGAGGCTCTTCGTCTTGCACGCCCGAGGCTTTTCGGTTAAATTATCTTTTATGATTGAGAGGACGGTGGATGAATTAGGGAAACCTTCATGCTGACCCAACAGTATCCCGGCGTTCGCAAGCTCGAGACACCCGGAGAGTTCTCCGAGACACGGTTGGAGGCCATTGGGTTCATTTTCCACGGAACGCTCGCCGATTCCAACGGCAAGCGGCATGCGTCTCGGTCCCCGTCCAACCTGCTGCACTTTGCCCGCTGCTCGAAGCTGGAGCGGGTCGGCGAGGGCGAGACCAAGATCTGGTTCCGGTCGATCCGACTGGCGCTGAAGTATCTGGACGAGCTGGTCGGCCACCGGCACTGGAAGTGGTGCAAAGTCTGCGAGCGCGAGATTACCCAACGGATCCTCGACGAACCTTGAACAGGTCAAGGCGAACCGAACTGTCTCGGGGAGTCCTCGATTGAGGGCGGCTCGTGACCGGCTCCGGCCGGTGTTCGAGGCCGGTCTCCGGACCCCGACGCATGGGCGACCGCAGGTCGCCCGGCGCCGACCTGGGGCGGTGCTCGGTCGGGCCGTGCGGCGGCGCGTCGGGAGCGCAGCGCAGTCAGGAACGGTGCCATGCCCGCTCCGGTCTTCGCCGAGACCTCGAAGACCTCGATCCCGGGCCGCACCGCCTGGATGCTGCGATGCGCAGCCTGGTGATCGAAACCGACGGCCGTGGCCAGATCAGTCTTGGTGACGATGGCTATGTCGGCGGTGTGGAAGATGGCGGGGTATTTCTGGGGCTTGTCCTCGCCCTCGGTCACGGAAACGAGCACCAGGCGAAGGTCCTCGCCCAGGTCGAAAGTTGAGGGGCAGACGAGGTTTCCGACATTCTCGATGAAGAGGAAGTCGAGTTGCTCCAGGGGCCAGCCCTCCAGGGCGGCCTCGATCATCTCCGCCTCGAGGTGACAGACCGTCCCGGTGGTGATCTGCCGCACGGGGGCCTGGCTGCGCGCCAGGCGCCGGGCATCGTTGTCGGTCGCCAGGTCGCCGACGATCGCGGCGACGCGGTCGGTGCCGCGGAGCTGTCCCAGGATTTTCTCGAGGAATTCCGTCTTGCCGGCCCCGGGACTGGAGACCAGGCTGACGACGTAGGTGCCGGCCTGGTGGAAACGCTCCCTCAGGGCGCGGGCCGCGACATCATTCCGCTTCAGGATCGATTGCCGGACCTGGACCAGCCGCGGATGTTCGCTCATGATTCGATCTCCAGGGCGACGACATCCAGCTCTCGACCGCGGAGGATCTCGGGGGTCGGGGCGCCGCAGGCCGGACAGCGCAGCTCCTGCACCGAGATCGGTGCGCGCTCGGCGGCGCAGGCCGGGCAGTAGGCGGCGATCGGCACTTCCTCGACGATCAGCTCCGCCCGCTCCAGCGGCGTGCCCTCACGGGCCAGGTCGTACGCCGAGATCAGCGCCGCCTTGACCACGCCCGACAGGGGACCCAGCCGCAGATGGATGGCGGCGACACGACCGCCGTGCCGCTGGGACTGCTCCTCGGCGATGTCCAGGATGCTCAGGGCCAGGGATAACTCGTGCATCGGATTCCAGCCAAAACGTAGGTCGGGCTTGAGCCTGACAGGGAGCAGATCGTGTCAGGCTCAAGCCCGACCTACGTTGACCTTTGCGTCACATGTTATGAATTTTCAAATAACGTCGCAAGTCGGGACCCAGGAAGGACCACGCCAGGAAACCCAGGCCGATGACCACCACGCCGGTGATCAGCCAGGCTGGAGACGGCCCCCTCCACTCGTCGTCCGACGAATGGAGCCAGGACCCGCGCGGGGCGGACTGGAGTGTCAGCATGCTGCAACCCCCTTCTCGGAAAAGGTGTCGTTTCCGCTCGCCGCGATCTCCTCGCCCCGGAGGAGCCGCGCGACGAGCGCCGTGATGAGTGAGACCGCCTCGTCCACGGCCGCCTGGACCGGCTCGCTCAACCCCGCGAGCAGGTCGTCCGCCTGGCCGGGCGGCGTCGGCTCGCAGCCCACGAGCAGGAGGCGGCCGACCGTTCCGCCCATCGCCGCGGCCAGGCGGAGGACCTTCACCGGATCCATGCCGTGGGTCGCGAGGAGTGGGTCGGCGCCATCGGTTGTGGGCGATCCGTCCTCGCCGACCTCGAGGAGGTACAGCGTGCCGGGCGGCCCGCCCCGCGGGGCTGCGTCCACCAGGATGACCGATTCATAGCCCTCCAGCAGCGCGTAGGTCAAGTCGAGACCCCGGATGCCGAAATCGACCACGCGCACCTCCTCCGGCAATCCGGCCCGCGCCAGGCGATTCGCGACCTCCACGCCGAAGCCATCGTCGCCCAGGAAGATGTTGCCCACGCCAGCGATCAGGATCCGCGGTCGAATCATGAGCCCTCCGGGACTGCACCGATGTCGAATGCCAGTCGCATCTCGTCCTTCAGCTTGATAGCCCCGCCCAGGGCGGTTACCGGCTTGATCCCGTAGCTGGACATCCGCAAGGAATTGTCGCCGCGGAGGCGGAGGCCGTCCGAGAAGACGAGCAGTTCCGCAACGATCGGGTGGGGGAGTGTCACCCCGTGCAGCGACAGCCGCCCGCCGATGCGAAGCTGATACCGGCCCGGTGAGGTCGGGGTGACCTGGGCCTCCCCGCTCTGGAACCGAATCTGCGGATAGCGCGCCGGCTCGAGGACTTCCCGCCGCATCCGGTCCTCGATGTCCCGGCGGTCTGCGGGCGGGAACCGACCTTCTAGTTCCAGGGCGTCGACGGGAATGATCAATTCCAGCTCCAGGTTCTCCACCTGCCCATCCCCGAAGCGGATGCCCCCATCGAAGTCCCGGACAGCGAACGTGGGGCTGTGGGCAAAGGCCGCCAGCAGCCCGGTGGCGAAGGCCTGGACCGTGAGGCGACTCCGAGGTGGGTCAAACCGGTATCGAGCCGTCATGACGCCCTCGTGTTGCCGGGGAGGGTTTCCACGTCCTCAGGCTGGAAGAAGAAGCGGTGACCGGGCTGTCGGAGGGTGCCGAGGTCCTTACCGGGATCCTCCTCGACCGTGACCGCCAGGTAGACCCGCCCGTCGTAATCCTGTTCGATGGATTCGACCGTCGCCGTCTTGCCCGCCAGCGCCAGGTCGAGGATATCGGCACGACCGCGGGGACGGAGCCGGACGCGGTCGCCCTGGCGGACCTCCGCAGGTCCGACCCGGACGGACTCCAGCCGGCGGCGGTCCGACTCAGTCTCAGGGTCCCAGCTCTTCATGCGCGTGCTCCTGCGGCGGCGGACCGAGGCCGCGGATCGTGCCATGCAGGCCAAGCATCTGCTCGGGCGCCAGACCTTCGGTCCGCGCCAGCAGGGCGCGCGCGCGTTGGTCCACCGCGGCCATCGCGCCCTTTTCCTGGTCGGTCAGCGTCCTGATCCGCAGCGTCAACATCTCGTCGATCTCGGTGGCGTCGAAGAAATCGCCCGGGCTCTCGGGTGCCACCTGGGGATAATCATAGAGGATGATCGGCGCGGCGAGCATCGTGTCGTGCTGCCCGTCTTCGCCGACCAGGACCGGCCACGTGCCGATGTTGTGGCACGCCGCGGCGGCGGCGCGCCAGCAGTCGGGAGGATCCAGGAGCGAGACGAACGCGCCATCCCGCACGGTGAGGATCGCATGGGTCGAGGCCAGGCACCGCAGCGCGGCCAGGTCGCGGCTTTGGGCCTGGATGTGCTCGCAGGGCGTGCGATTCAGAACCCGGACCCTCAGGCGGAACAAACCCGCTTCGACCTCGGCCGCCCCGACCTCGATCACCCCCTCGAGGGACTGCTGCCGGCGGATCAACACCCCAACGACCTCCCCGGCCGCCCCGCGGAGCAGCTCCCACCTCCGCACGCCCGGAAAGGCGAATGCCCGGCTCCGCGCGCCGGCCGAGAGCTCGCCCAGCGTCGCGGCACCCAGGACGACCTCGCGCTCCTCGGCCTCCTGCCACTCGTGGAAGAGTTGATCTCCGACCCGCAGGGTCTCGACGGCGCGGGACGGCGGCAAGGCACTGTCCGGCCACTCGGCCAGCGGCGGGTCGACCGCGCCAAGGGATCGGGCCGTCAGGTGCAGGAAGCGGACCCGCGCGTCGAAGACCGTCGCCAGGGTCCCGCGGACCAGGCATTCCGTCTGATTGCTCGCGGCGTCCGAGCCGCCGGTCGCTTGACAGTAGGTCTCGGGGTACAGACTGCCGAAGGTCCAGCGACTGCGGTTCTTGACCGACGGCCGGTAGGGATAGAGGATGTAGCCCTCGTACAGGACGGCGTCGGCGATCCGGTCCACGAGCGAGCGGTTCATGACGATCGGGGCTCCTCCGCCGCGACGAGGAGTCGCTCCAGGGCCTGCTCCCACGACGGCAGGCCCCGACGGCTCCGGTACTGATCGAGCCGATCGAACACGTCCTTGCGCAAGCAGAGATAGGCGGTGTTGGGGTAGTGCAGCTCCATCAGCTCGCGCCAGGTCGCCGCCGGCAAGCGGAAGGACGCCTGGTTTTCCCATGGGACCTGCGCCACCTGCAAGGCACCCTCGGCCGCCTCGTAGAAGATCGTCCCGCTGAAGAGGAAGCAGAGCGGGATGTCGCCTCCATCCAGGGCGTGGAAGTATTTCGTGGCCGCCAGGTTGAAGTCATAACTGCACGGCACCGGCAGGTCCACGGCGGTGTTGCCTTTGAACGGCGGCACCACGGTGCTGACGTGGGTCCAGAGCATGGGGCGCAGGGTCTGGCCCCAGCGTTCCGGCGTGCCGAAGAGGTCGAGCAGCCGTCCCTGCTGGTGGGCCTCATAGCGCCGTTTTGCCGGCTCGATGCGGACCTGGCAGCGGAGCGCCACGGCATGGATCGGTGTCGCATGCGACCCCTCAGCGAGGGTCTCGCCGACGCGCAGCTTGAAGAGCAACAGCGGCGCGGCGGCGAAGCGCTGCGGCTGGGCCCCCTCCACCTGGAAGTTGAGATCAGGCATGGGATGACCGCTCCTTCAACCGGGCGAAGAACCGGCCGATTTCGTCCCAGGCCGCCGGCCCGCCCGAGAGCCCGCGCCAGTGCAGGCGGATCAGGCCGACGAGGCGGTAGCACTCGTCAATCCCGAGGCGGTAGCAGTCGCGCTCGTTTCCGACCCGGTTGACCAGCAGGGCCTCGACGTCCGGCTCGAACTGGCGCAGGACCGGGTTTTCCGCGGTCAGCTCCTCCCAGGCGTCCAGGGTCACCAGCGACTCCGTGGCCCCCGCGGGGCTGGGGTACAGGGCGACGACGCGCCCGAGCGGCGTGCTGTGGAAGAAGAACGCCAGGTTGATCGGCAGTTGCAGGCCCTCCCATGCCGCGTCGGACAGGCGGAAATCGGCGAGGAGCTGAACGCGCCGGGGCACGCGGCGGTATCGCGAGCGGCCCTGGCCGCCGAACAGGAGGGCGCAGGCGTCGCACGCGCAGACCAACTGCCGGGAGGCCACCTCGACCAGGTGCGCGTGGTCCGTGGCCAGCTCCGCGTCGCAGAGCGCGCAACGCTCGCGCACCACCCGGGGCCGGGCGAACCGGCGGAGCGAGGCCAGCGCGGACAGGCCGGGACTGCCCTCAGACGCGGCGGGATTCATGGGATCATTCGCTCCGGAAAGGGACCGCCGGGCGGGGACGGATTCGCCTCGATTCCCTTCACGCCGGCGGGAGGTGCGGCATCCGCGGGTCGATCGGGTCGCGGGCTGCGGCGTTGACGCTCGTCGCGTCCCGCGCCGTGCGGCCGATCCGCGGGTGCTCTCGCCCCTCCTCCGGGCCATATCTGCGGACCAGTTCCTCGCCCCTGGGCGTGCCCGGCGTGTGGGCGGGCAACTGGGCTCTCGAATCGAACCTGGCCATCGCGAGTGCTCCTTTCTCTCGGTGCTGTCGATATTCCGGACCGGACCGGTCCTACAACACGGGCAAGGCGACCAGGACTCGGCCGTCGGCTGTGACCGGCGGGCTCTCAGCGACGCCCTCGACCTCCACGGCGTTGGCGTCGGGGGCCTTGCCGAGGATCGCTTCTTCGATGGTCTGTTTCATCGTCACGGCCGACGACGGGCAGCCGTGGCAACTGCCCACCAACCTCAGGCGCACCACCCCGTCGCGGATGCCCAGCAGCTCGACGTTGCCACCGTGCGACTGGAGGTACGGCCGCACCTGGTCGAGGGCCTGGAGCACGCGCGCCTCCAGGTCCAGGGGATGCAGGCCGTGGAGCAGAAGCAACGCGGCGACCAGCTCATCGCCGGCGCAGGCGTCGCGGATGGAGGCGCCGGCCGCGCCCCCGGCCGCGAGGTGACCGAGGATGCGTTCCATCCCGGACCCATGGAGGTCCAGGACGGTCTGGACGATCTCCCGGGTCCGGGCCTGCGCCGCGGGGTCGCTCCATTGCTCGACGTCCCGCAGCAGGAGGTCGAGGCGTTGCAGCCGCGCCTGGAACTCGCGCGTCTCCAGGGTATTCGTCATCGCGGTCTCCCCTATGTCGCGGCTGCGCCCTCGGCGGAGGCCCAGACACACCGATGGCTCCGGAGCACTCTCGGAGAGATTCCAGGATTCCAGATTCCAAATTCCAAATCTCAGACTCAGCTCACATCCTCACTTGGAATCGAGAATCTGCACGTCTCTCCTGAGGTACCATGTCTCCGGCGCCGAATCCCACAGACATCCTCACCGAGGATTCTGGAATGTCCAATGGGAACCGGGAATTCGAATCTGGAATTTGGAATCCGGAATCTGGAATCCCCGTCTCGTCCCCGAGGCCGCGCATGGTGCAGAGAAGGTCCAACCGAAGATCCTAACGCGACGCGCCGAACATGGGCGTATGCCGCACGTCGAGCAACCGGCCATTGCCCAGGTACATGTGGACCCCACACGGCAGGCACGGGTCAAAGCTGCGGACGGCGCGCATGATGTCGATTCCCTTGAACTTGTCGGGTCCATTCTCCTCGAAGATGGGCGTATTCTGCACTGCGTCCTCGTAGGGGCCGGGTGTGCCGTAGATGTCGCGTGGGCTGGCGTTCCAGGGCGTGGGCGGGTACGGGTGGTAATTGGCGATCCTGCCGTCGCGGATGACGACATGATGCGAGAGCACGCCGCGCACCGCCTCATGGAAGCCGCAGCCGATGGCGTCGTCCGGCACGCGGAAGTCGGTCCAGGTGCGGGTCCGGCCGGCGTACAGCTCCTCCATGGCCCGCTCGGTGAAATACAGGGCGCAGGCCGCGGCATACGCCTGGAAGTAGGTGCGGGCCCGGTCGCGCTCGATGGCGTTGCTCCACTCGGGGATCTTCCATTCGAACTCGACCTCGGGGAGCGTCGCGGTCTTGGGCAGGTAGATCTTGACGCTCCGGCCGGTCGACTTGATATAGCCGATGTCCACCAGCCGCGCCAGGGCCGTCGCCCAGAGCCGGGCGATCGGTCCGCCGCCGGTGTCCAGCGCCAGGTGATCGCCGGTCTGCGGATGCCGCCACCGCGGCGACATGACCCAGGTGTAGCGGCCATTGAAATCGCGACGCTGCGGCCGCGGCGTGGTCGTCTGGTTCCAGGGGTGACGGCGGTCGACCGGGTTGCCCAGCGGATCCCGCGCAACATACAGCTCCCCGTCATCGGCCCAGTCCTCGTAATAGGACGACCCGAGCAGGATGCGAATGCCCAGGTTGATGTCGATCAGGTCGTGGGTCACCGCCTGGCCATCGACGATCACGCCGGGGGTGACGTACATCGCCCGGCCCCACTCGTTCATATTCCTATAGGTATAGTCGCACACGTCGGGATCGTTGAACGAGCCCCAGCAGCCCAGGAGGATGCGCCGCTGGCCGACCTTCTCGTAGCCGGGCAAGGCTTCATAGAAGAAATCAAACAGGTCGTCGTGCAGGGGAACGACCTTCTTCATGAACTCGACGTACTTCATCAAGCGGACGAGGTAGTCGGTGAAGAGCTGCTGGGTGGGGACGGTGCCGACGCCGCCGGGGTAGAGGGTCGAGGGGTGGACGTGCCGCCCTTCCATCAGGCAGAACATCTCCCGGGTCATCCGGCTCATCAGCAGGGCTTCGCGGTAGAACTCCCCGGTGAAGGGATTCAGCGCCGTCATGATGTCGGCGATGGTGCGGTAGTGGTGCAACTTGGCGTGGGGCGCCGGCGTGCTCTGGGCCTTGGCCCAGACGCTGGGGTTGGTCTCCTTGACCATCTGCTCGCAGAAGTCCACGCCGACCAGGTTGTCCTGGAAGATGTTGTGGTCGAACATGTACTCGGCCGCCTCACCGAGGTTGACGATCCACTCGCCCATGGCGGGCGGTCGGATGCCGAAGGCCATGTTCTGGGCGTAGCAGGCGCAGGTGGCGTGATTATCCCCGCAGATGCCGCAGATCCGGCTGGTGATGAAGTGGGCGTCGCGGGGGTCCTTCCCCTT
>JAJPJC010000458.1 GCA_021324445.1 Isosphaeraceae bacterium | reverse complement strand
CGTCGGCCCGCTCTCTTCTTCGGGGAACGCTCAGGCTTCGGCGGTCTGTTCTCGCGCCCGGAGCCCTCGTCCTCCATGGTCCAGGTCTGGTAGTTCGGCTCCGGCTCCGCGATGCCACCGAGGAGCTTCGTGACCTGGCCGCGGGCGTTGATCCACCCTTTGCGCACGAGTTCCGTGAAGTGCTCGCGCGAGCTCCTCGGCGGCCGGCGGCGCCAGACTTCCCGCGCTTCGGCGGCGAGCTCTTCCGGACTGGGCGAGTCGAGGAACCTCATAAGAGCCAATGTGGCCGAAAGACGCCGAGGATGCAAGCGGGATTTCGCACAGCGATCTGAATGTGGCTTTCGCGGGAGAAGCCCGCGCCCGGGCAAGCCGGCTTGCTCTCGAGGAACGCTCCCCGCACGGTGTCATACCCGGTCCCGGCCTTCTGACAGTCTCATACGTTCGCACCCGGCCGCCACTCGCGGATCGGCAGGGTGCCGAGGAGCAGCTCGCGGGCGAACTCCTCGGTGCAGCCGTGGTAGCCGACGACGATGCGAGCGAACTGGTCCAGGGGAGGATCGGTTCTCCCTCGGGATTCAGTTCGATGGGAGTGTAGTACACCGGCGTCATGATGAACTCCCGGCGGCCGGAACCGAGGCGATCGCGTCGTCGTTCGCAGCGGCCGAGATGCTCCCTCGCTCCAGCCTTCACTTGAGAGTGGATAATCCGAGGTGTGGAGATTCTCGTCCATCTGGCCCCGGTGTCGCCGTCAGCGTAGCCCGGCGCACGCAAAAGCTGTCGCCGCCGGAGAAGACCAGGTGGAGCGTCTTGCCGTCGGCGCTGATCCACTTGGTCGGGAAGCTGCACGTCTCGCCCGGGTTGATGTCCCAGGCCGGCGCGAAGGTCACCGTGGTCCACGGCCCCCAGGGCTCGGGCGCGTCGAAGATGCCGAAACCGGCCTCGACCTTGCCGTGGAGGTCCGAGCCGGCCTGGCAGAGCAGGTACCGCTTCAGCCCCGCATCGTAGCTGACCGTGACGCGGTAGCACTTGCCCGGGTTGGTGAAGACGGCGCCGCGCGCGCGGATCTCCCGGGACCAGAGCGGCCGTCCATCCGGTCCCCTGCCGGTGAAGAACTCATAGGAGCCGCGCTCCCGGATGCGGTCCTTCGGCACGCGGGCGAGGGTGACGCGGTCGGCGGGCCGGTAGGCGCTGTCCGCGTCGTGCGAGTACACGTACACGGAATCGTCGCGCGCCCCGGCGTAGTTCGGGCCGAAGTTGAGGAAGGTCGGGCAGCCGAAGCCGGTGGTGAACTTCCAGTCGGCCCAGGTCCACGTCCGGCCGTGGTCGGCGGACCAGGCCAGTTGCGCATTGCCGGCGTTGCGGACCCACAGGTAGAGGATGCCGTCGACCATGAGCATCCCGCTGGGTTTCTTCCCCTTCGGGCCGTCGCCCTTTTGCTCGACGGTGGCCGCGCGGATGTTGACGCCGGTGAAGCTGTCCGGGCCCCCCTCGATGCGGCACAGCCCCAGGCTCAATTTCTCGGGCACCTTGGGCACGAAGCCCTTGCCGTCTCCGTAGGCGGCGTACAGGTGGCCGTCGTCGGCCCAGGTCGTGGCCCAGATGTCGCTATCCGGCGCCGCGCGGGTGATCGTCCCCTTCGGCGCCCAGGTCATGTCGGTGATGACCGGGCTGGGCGGGTACGGGGCCGTGACCGCCTCGATGAGCGGGTCGAACAGCACTTTGGTGCGCTCGTCGTGGTACAGGGCGAAGACGTCGGTCGCGTCCGCGGACTTCGGCGGCGGGACGAGCGTACTGCCCTGGCGGACCAGGATCAGGTTCAGGCTCGGGACCACGAGCAAGATCTGGTCGCCGGCCCCCGCCCCGTAGACGGCGTCCTTGGGCAGCTTGGGGTACCGCCCGCCGGCGTTGGTCCACCATCCCATGCCGCAGTCTCCCGGCAGGCCGGCGCTGGTTGTGACCTGGCGGACCGCCTCCGGGCTCAGGATGCGCGTCCCGTCCCACTGGCCCTTCCGCAAGACGAGCCGGCCCACCCGCGCGAGCGCCCGAGCCGTGTAGCCGCCGCCACCCCAGGAGGCCACCAGCGGCAGGCCGTCCACCTCGGAGGTCTTGCCGTAGCCGGCCGCCCATTCCCCGTCCGGCACGCCAATGGGCCGCATCACGCGGTCGCGCAGCAGGGTGCGGATGTCCTTCTGCGGCGCGCCCCGCAGGGACGCCGTGACGGCGTAGGTCAGGATCGCGATCGCGGGATTGCTGTACTGGAGCCGAGTCCCGGGCTCGAACAGGACCGGTGTCCGGTCGCGGGCGATGGTGAAGGCATCGTTGGGCGGGGGCAGCCTCTTCCAGAAGTCGCCCTTCCAGCCGGTGAGCTGGTTGTGCGGCAACCCGTCCTGCTCGGCGTCCGCCAGCCCCGAGGTGTGCGAGCCGAGCTGGCGGATCGTGATCCGCGCCTTCCGCGGGTCGTTCGCCCACGCGGGGATGTACGCCGCCGCCCGGTCATCCAGCGCGATGCGGCCGTCGGTCAGGGCGACGGCCAGCGAGAGGCCGGCCACGACCGCCTTGGCCAGCGACGCCGGATAGTGGGTCTTGGCCGGGCCGTGGTCCTCGGCGTACCACTCGAAGACGATCCGATCGTTGCGAATGACCAGGAACGCCTTTGTCTTCCGGGCCGCCAGGGCGTCGCGGAGCGCGGCCAGCTTCGGACCCGACATGCCCTGGCTCTCGGGCGTGGCGGTTCGCCAGGCGAACGCTTCGGTGACGGTGAGCTGCGCGTGCACCGGCCCGGCGCAGAGCGCGCCGGCGACCACGACCCACATGAGGCGGAGCGATTTCCCTGGAGACATCACGGTCCTGATCCTTTCCCGGCGTGAGCCCTTACCTTACCAGCTCCCCAACCCGTGTGCCACTGAGGTCGGCCGGGCGGGTGGGGTCGAAACTGAGCCGGCGCCGAGCAGAATCGCCCGAACCGACGGGATCACGTTATGGCTCGAGCCCCACGACGCGGACCGGCTCGCGCATCGTCGGCCGGGCTCGGCGGTCGACGACCGTGCATTCCCGGACTTTCGTGTTCCGGCAATGGCGGATGTCGATGCCGCGGAATTCCGGATCGAGGACCTGGCAGCCCAGGATCAGGACCTCGCTCGAGTCCACGACTTCGATGGCGCCCCCCTCGTCGGGTCCTCCCGCGCGGCAGCCTTCCAGGATGAGGTTCTGGAGATTGATCCCGGCCGAATTGCGGATGCGGATCCCATCGAGGCGTTCGCCCGAGTAATCCGGATTGTGGTCGCAGGTGTTCGAGCCGATGACGACGTGCCGGCAGTGCTCCACGACGATCGACCGCTCGTAGGCGGTCGCGAACGAGTTGCCCGTGACGACCACGCCCCGGCAGTACCGGAGCCGGAGGTTGACCTGCTGGTCCTGGAGGATGTTGCCCGTGATTGTCCAGAGCCCCGCGCCGGCGGAATCGTCGCGCGGCGGGCCTTCGATCCGCACGTTTGAGCCGTGGGGGCTCCCCTTGGCCTGGATCGTGTTCGACGCGATCGTGCCCTCGCGGACCGTCCCTTCGCGGGCATCGATCCAGACATCGGCCGAGTCGGGGTTCGCCGTGTCGTGGTTGTACTCGATGTCGCAGCCGGTGATCTGGAGGTTGCGGATCTCGCTGCGCGCGACCTTGATCCCGGCGTGCTTGCAGTAGCTGATGTGGCAGCCGCAGACGATCGTCTGGTGCAGGTTCACGCCCTCGAAATAGACGCCGATGGCCGGGCCTCGTCCCTCGTAGATGTGGGAATCGGCCAGGAGCACGTTCCGGTTGCGCTTGACCAGGTGCACACCGTAGCGGCAGCGTCGGATCAGCACTCCGGCGATGGTGGGCTGCATCGTTCCGTCGAGCTGGATGCCGTCCGCCTGGTCGTGATTGCCGACGATCTCCAGGTCGCTGATGGTCGGCATCCGCTGGCGCTGCCAGATCCGCGCCTCGAAACTCGCCGGATCGGCCGACCGGTGGTGCGTGCCGACGAGGCGGATGGCCGGCCCCGGCCCGTCCATGAGCAGGCGGGCCGTTCCCCCTTGGCCGGACAGGGCAATCGGCCCGGATCGATCGAGGTCGATCTCGAGGGGGGCGGTCAGGCGGTAGGTCCCGCGCGGCAGGAGGAGCCAGCCGCCGCCCTGCTCCACGGCATGCTTCAGCGCCGCGGTGTCGTCGGTCCGGCCGTCGCCGACGGCCCCGAAGTCCCGAACATTGGTCATCGTCTTCATCCTCCACTCCCAAGCCGCGCTGCGCGACCCTGGGCTGCGTTGCGCAACGCCGTTGGTGTCGAGATCAGGCCTCCTGCCGTGCATTGCCCAGGATTGGCTTTCCGCCTCCCGACGGCTGCCCGGTCCATCGTGGGGAGATCGCCATCACGACTTCGATTTCACCTCGGCCTTCGGCGGTATGAGCGTCTCCCGCCATGCGGCGGCCTTCTCGGGCTTACCCCAGGCCTCGTAGAGCTTGACCACCCGCTCAGCCGCCTCGGCCAGAGAGCGCCGGGACTGCGCCGGGATCTTGGCCTGGCGGGCTGTCATGCCCTCGTAGCCCGAGACGATCAGCGGCTCGGCCTTGGCGTACTTCGTTTGGCCCAGCAAGCTGCCACCCAGCAGGCTCGAGGTATTGAATCGTCTCCAGTCATCGGGGAGCTCGGCCTCGCGGATCGGGAGACACTCGCGCAGGTCCCGACCTGCACTCAAGCTGGTTCGTCTTGCAGCTCGGCGAGGAGCCAGGCGCGGGCGTAAGCCCAGGCATGATCGACGGTTCGCGGTGAGACGTTCAGGACCTTGGCGGCCTCCTTGACCGTCAAGCCGGTGAAAGACGCGAAGCTGGACGACCTCAGCGGCCTGGCGGTCCACCCCCGCGAGCCGGGTCAGGGCCTCGTCGAGGGCCAGCAGCGCCTCGGGACGCTCCGGCGCCGCGAGGCAGTCCGGGTCGAACTCGCGCCGGGCGAGGCCGCCGCCGCGCTTGAGGCGTTTTTTCGCCCGCGCGTTCTCGACCAGGATCCGCCGCATCGCCTCGGCCGCGGCGGCGAAGAAGTGGCCCCGGCTCTCCCAGCGCCGGGCCTGGTCATCGACCAGCCGGAGGTACGCCTCGTGGACCAGGGCGGTGGCCTGGAGCGTCTGGCCGGGCTTTTCCTGGGCGAGCTTCCGCGCCGCCGGCCGGCGCAGCTCGTCGTAGACCAGGGGCCACAATCGCTCGGCCGCCTGGGCGTCTCCCTGTTCGATGGCGGAGAGGATCCGGGTCACGTCATTCATCGGCAGGGGCCACCGAGGACTGAATCGGTTATCGGGCCTGTCCTGGCGTCATCCACTGTCGCCCAGTCTATTCGTGAACCAATCGGGGTGGTACCCTCACAGAGTCGAATCCGCCGGTCCTGGATCGGCACGCCAAACGGATATCGCCCTTGAAGGAAGTGAGTCTGTGTCGTCCGGCTTCAACAGTGTAGTCCCGGCAGGCCGCCGCCGATGGACCTCATTCCCAGGACCCCAGCACGATGGGCGACCGACCCAGCCACAACCTCGACGGCTTGGATCTCGACCTGGCCCGCCGCATCGACGCCGTCTGCCGCCAGTTCGAGGCCGACTGGCGCGCCGGCCAGCGACCGCGCGTCGCTGACTACCTGGTCGACGTCCCCGAACCGGGCCAATCGGCACTCCGCGCCGAACTCATCGCCTTGGAGCAAGAGCTGTGCGCAGCGCCGGGCCGGCCGGACCCCGAGGACCGGCCGGGCATGGCGGCCGGCGCACCGGAGCCGTCCACCGTCCGCGGAGAGGCCGCCGGACCGCCCGGGTCCGAGGCGACGGTCGACTTCTCCCGATCGCCCCACGAGCGGACCACCGCCGTTCCCGGCCCGGCCGGTTCCGCCAGTCCCCGCGCGCCCGAGCCGTGCCGGGTCCGCTACTTCGGCGACTACGAGATCCTCAAAGAGATCGCCCGCGGCGGGATGGGCGTCGTCTTCCTCGCCCGGCAGATGAGCCTCAACCGGCCGGTCGCGCTCAAGATGATCCTCGCCGGCCAGCTCGCCAACGAGACCGACATCCTCCGCTTCTACCTCGAGGCCGAGGCGGCAGCCAACCTCGATCATCCCGGCATCGTGCCCATCTACGAGGTCGGCCAGCACGAGGGCCAGCATTATTTCTCCATGGGGTTCGTCGAGGGCGAGAGCCTCGCCCAGAAGGTGGCCAACGGGCCGTTGCCACCGCGCGAAGCCGCGGCCCTGTTGCTGAAAGTGTCCGAGGCCATCGAGTACGCCAACCGGTTCGGGGTGGTCCACCGTGACTTGAAGCCGGCGAACATCCTCATCGACCATCATGGCAACCCGCGGATCACCGACTTCGGGCTGGCCAAGAAGGTGGAGGGAGACAGTGGACTGACCGGCTCGGGCCAGATCATGGGCACGCCCAGCTACATGCCCCCCGAGCAGGCCAGCCGGGGCCGCGGCGCAGTCGGGCCGGCGGCCGACGTGTATGCGATCGGTGCGACCTTGTACTGCCTGGTCACGGGCCGGCCGCCGTTCCAGGCCGCCACGCCGATGGACACCATCCTGATGGTCCTGGGCGAGGAGCCGGTCCCGCCGCGCCGGCTCAACGCGTCGGTGCCGCTGGACCTGGAGACGATCATCCTCAAGTGCCTGGAGAAGGACCCCGCTCGCCGCTACGCCTCGGCGGCGGCGTTGAGCGAGGACTTGCGGCACTACCTGGCGGGCGAAACGCTCGTGGCCCGGCCGGTGGGTCAGGCCGAGCGGGCCTGGCGGTGGTGCCGCCGCAACCCGGTCGTGGCGGGCCTGGCCGCCGGCATCGCGCTGTCCCTGGTCCTGGGCACGGCCATCGCGACCCACTTCGCCGTGCGGGCCACCCGCGGGGAGCAACTGGCGCTCCAGAATGCCATGGCGGCCCAGGCCAATGCGCAGCGGGCCACGGAGGAAACGCAGCGCGCCAACCAGGAGGCCCAGCGGGCCCATGAGGAGAAGTTGCTCAGCGATCGCCATCTCTACGTGGCCCAGATGAGCCTGGCGGAGCAGGCCTGGCGGGACTCGCAAATCGATGCGGCGCTGGAGCATCTCCAGGCTGCCGAGCCCAGGCGGACCGAGGATGCCGATCTGCGGGGGTTCGAGTGGTCCTACTTGCAGCGCCTCTGCCAGTCGGACCTCCGCACCCTCCGCGGGCACTCGGACCCGGTCCGGGCCGTGGCGTTTCGCCGCGACGGCCGCCTCCTCGCCTCCGCCGGCGAGGACAAGATCATCCGGCTGTGGGACCCCGCCACCGGCCGGGAACGTTCGATCCTGCCCGGCCACTCGGCCCTGGTCGCGGCCGTGGCGTTCAGTCCCGATGGCGGCACCCTCGCCTCCGCCAGCGCGGACCGGACCGTGAAACTCTGGGAGAGCGCCACCGGCCGGAACATCCGGACCCTCGAGCAGGGATCCGCTGCCGGGGGGGTGGCGTTCAGCCCGGATGGCCGGACCCTGGCCTCGGCCAATCAGGACGGCACCGTGAAACTCTGGAACGCCGCCTCGGGAACGGACATCCGCACCCTGCGCGGACACCCGGGTGGGGTCATGAGCGTGGCCTTCAGTCCCGACGGCCATCTCCTCGCCTCCGCCGGCTCCGACCACGTCGTGAGGCTCTGGGACACCGCCTCGGGAACGGACATCCGCGCCCTGCGCGGACACGCGGACCGCGTCTCGAGCGTGGCCTTCAGCCCGGATGGTCGCACCCTGGCGTCCGCCGGCTTCGACGGGGCCGCCAAGCTCTGGGACGTCACGACCGGCCGGGAGCTCCACGCCCTGCGCGGCCTGGCGGAGCGGCTCTGGGGCGTGGCGTTCAGTCCCGACGGCCGCACCGTCGCCTCCGCCGGCGCCGACCGAGCCGTGCGGCTCTGGGATGCCGACACCGGGCAGCGGATCCGCACCCTGCGGGGCCATGCGGGCTGGGTCCACGGCCTGGCCTTCAGTCCCGACGGCCGCCTCCTCGCCTCCGCCGCGGCCGACCGCACGATCAAGCTCTGGGACGCGACCATGGACCAGGACGTCGAGACCCTGCGCGGGCATGGGGACGATGTCCGCGGCCTGGCCTTCGGCCCCGACAGCCGCATCCTCGCTTCGGCCGGCGCCGACCACACGATCAAGCTCTGGGACGTCAACACGCGGCAGGAGGTCGCGACCTTGCGCGGCCACGCCGACCTGGTCTGCGACGTCGCGTTCAGCCCGGATGGCCGCACCCTCGCCTCCGTCAGCCTCGATCGGACGGTGCGACTCTGGGATACCGCCAAGGGGCGGGAGGTCCACACCCTGCGCGGGCACAACGCCGCGGTCCTCAGCGTGGCGTTCAGCCCGGATGGCCGCACCCTCGCCTCCGCCAGCCTCGACCAGACCGTGAAGCTCTGGGACCCGGCCAGGGGACGGGAAGTCCGCACCCTGCGCGGTCGTTCGGACCGGCTCACGAGCGTGGCGCTCAGCCCCGATGGCCACCGCCTCGCCGCAGGTGGCTCGGACGGCACGGTGATGGTCTGGGACGTGGCGACCGGGGGGATTGTCCGAACCCTGCGCGGGCCCACGGCCTGGATCCATGACGTGGCGTTCAGCCCCGATGGCGGCCACCTCGCCGCGGCCAGCCAGGACCGGACGATCACGGTCTGGGCCCTCAGCACCGGCCAGGACACGCGGACCCTCCACGGCCACTCGGCCGAGGTCCGCGCCCTGGCGTACAGCCCCGATGGCCGGCGCATCGTCTCGGCCAGTCTCGACGATACGGTCCAGCTCTGGGACGTCGCCACCGAGCAAGAGGTCCTGACCCTGCGCGGGGCCGCCAACGGGATCTTCAGCGTGGCCTTCAGCCCCGACGGCCGTCGGATCGCCGCCGGCTGCGGCGACGGAGCCGTGAAGGTCTGGGACGCGACGCCAATGACCCCGGAGCTGCGGGCGATCCGCGAGGCGCGGGGAGTGGTCGAATTCCTCTCCGCGCAGAAGCTGCCGGCCGCCGCGATCCGGGACCGCATCCGCCGCGATCCCACGATCAGCGACGAGGTCCGCAGGCGCGCCCTGGACCTGGCGGAGCCGCCGCCGGCATCACTCGTTCCGTAGCCCATCCCGGCTTGTGCCGGCCCTCATCTTCCCCGGATAATGGACGCCCGGCTTCGAACTCCCGCAAGGAGGGAACCGTGCGGCGATTCTCGATCTCCAGGGCGATGCTGGTGATCGGCCTGATTGCGGCGAACCTGGCCGTGCTGCGGGCCTGGAGTCCCGGCGGCGAGAGGCAGCCGCCCTCGGCTGCCGCAACCCTGTGGGGCAGCCGCCCTCGGCTGCCGCGAGTCCGCACCAGGAGGAAACCGAGAGATGGCGAAAGTCGTGCGATTCCACGAGACCGGCGGCCCGGAAGTGCTCCGCTGGGAGGACGTCGAGGTCGGCGAGCCCGGCGCGGGCCAGGCCCGGATCCGGCACACCGCCGTTGGGGTCAACTTCATCGACACCTACCACCGATCCGGGCTGTATCCGCTGCCCCTGCCGAGCGGGCTGGGCAGCGAGGCGGCCGGGGTCGTCGAGGCGATCGGTCCGGGCGTCACGGTGGTCCGTCCAGGTGACCGGGTGGCGTACGCCGGCGGCCCGCCCGGGTCGTATGCCGAGGCGCGGCTGCTGCCGGCCAGCATCCTGATCCCGATCCCGGAGGGAGTCACCGACCAGACGGCAGCGGCCGTGATGCTCAAGGGGATGACCACCCAGTACCTGATCCGCCGGACCTACCCGGTCCAGGCGGGCGAGACGGTCCTGTTCCACGCCGCGGCCGGCGGCGTTGGGCTGATCGCCTGCCAGTGGCTGAAGGCGCTGGGGGCGACGGTCATCGGCACCGTCGGATCCGACGAGAAGGCGGCGGTGGCCCGGGCCCACGGCTGCGATCATGTGATCATCTCGACCAGGGAGGACATTGCCCAGCGGGTGCGGGAGCTCACCGGCGGGGCGGGCGTCCCGGTGGTGTACGACTCGGTCGGCAAGGACACCTTCCTGAGTTCGCTCGACTGCCTGCGGCCGCGGGGCCTGATGGTGAGCTTCGGCAACGCGTCCGGGAAGGTGGCGCCGTTCGACATCGGCATCCTGTCCCAGAAGGGGTCGCTGTACCTGACCCGGCCGACCCTGGCGACCTACACGGCCACCCGAGCGGACCTGGAAGCGACCGCCCGAGACGTGTTCGACGTCCTCCGGGAAGGCAGGGTGAAGGTCGAGATCCGGCACACCTATCCGCTCGCCGACGTCCAGCAGGTGCATCGCGACCTGGAAGGCCGCCGCACCGTGGGCTCGATCGTGATGATCCCCTGATGTGGCGGCTTCGCCGCCAGGGGGTCGTCGAGCACGGAAGCGGCACGGGCATGGCGATCCGCAGGACTGGAGTTCTCATGCAGACAGTGACGCGCTGGTATCACGACGTCGCGTACTTCTTCGGCGGAGCCTTTCTCGCGAACACGATCCCCCACCTGGTGAATGGCATCTCGGGTCTGCCGTTCCAGAGCCCGTTTGCATCGCCCCCCGGGAGAGGCTTATCGTCATCGACGGTGAATGTCCTCTGGGGGATGTTCAACCTGGCAATCGCTTATGTGCTGGTGGCTCGCGTGGGACGATTCGACCTGCGGCGAACCCGGCATGTGGTCGTCCTGGGTCTCGGAGCATTGGTCATGGCCCTGATGCTGGCCCGGCATTTTGGCGAACTTCACGGGGGCAACCTCTGACCAAGAGCCCTCGATGAGCAGCCCACCGGGTTTGCCGCGATCGATCGGGCGGTCGCGCGACGGCGCAGCCCGTAGCAATGTGACCGGGATGGAAGCCCGAAGGGCTGAGGCCCCTTCGCTATACTCCGGGAGCCTGCACTCTTACTGCATCGGGCCGGGCGGATCGGGCTCGACTGGGAGCCAGGGGTAGCGGGCGGCATACTCGTACTTGCGGCGCAATTCAGCGTGGTATGCGGCAAGCCAAGGGCTCAATCGAGTAGCCTGAACCATTCGTCCGCACATGATTTCGTAATCCGAAGGCTTCATCAGCGGCAAGAGGGCCGCTGACTTACGACAGGCTTCCTCGATCTTTGCATGGCGTTCGGCCCGCTCGCGATAACGGGCACTCTTTCGGCGCATTTGCTCTGCCGCGATCGAGAGGGCCACGACCGCGACAACGATCATCCACAGCCGTGTCGTCATCCGGGGCAGTCGCATGGCTGGCGCCTCGATGATCCGAACTAACAAGGGTCATTACCAATCCGGCCTTTACAGCCCAAGTTTGTCGTAAGTCCTCACTCAACGCCCCGATTTCGTTGAGGCGACGGCGATATTCACCGTTGACACATCCATCACATGGAGGACAGCCCTGCGGACGATTCCCAGATGTCCACTGGTGGAACATACCCCATTCCGTGAGGCTACCGCGCCGCACGCTTCGGTGCATCCTCACGGTTCCCCAGATCGATGATGAAGCCACCGGAGATTCGTAGGACCGCTGGCCGCGGGGCTGTGGTCGTTGACACGCCCGAATGATTCATCTATGACGCCCTCCAGCGGACCCTCTCTCGCCCCGCTCGATCAGTTCGCTGAGCCCGGTCGTCAAACCTCCGGTTAAGAATTCCACCCGCTCGCGGTTCTGCCTGGAGAGGAATTGCGTCGTCTCATCCGGGAGGCAACAGGTCATCGCCATGTGGTCCCTCAAGAAACCCTCCGCAGAGCGGGTCAGTGCCTTCCTCGCTCAACAGAGCCGATACCCTTACTCGTATCGTGAGGTCGGATGCTCGCGGAGTGAGACACCGGCGGGGTACGATCTCGATCACAACCGAATTCCGCTCGGAGCGGGGCGGGCGGTCTTCGAGACGGCATGTGCGGCCGTGAGACGCTGGCGCATGTTCCCCGGCGGGTGGACCGAGATCCATCCCGGGGATACGCCGATCGAGGCTGGTCAGGCCGTGGCGCTCCTGGTCCGCGCCTTTGGCCTGTGGCGGCTGAATGCCTGTCGAATCGTCTACGTCATCGACGAGGCCGGGCCGGCCTGCCGGTTCGGATTCGCCTATGGTACGCTCCCCGGCCATGTGGAGCGTGGTGAGGAACGGTTCACCATCGAATGGGGTCCGGATGACCTGGTCTGGTATGACATCCGCGCGTTCTCCCGACCCCGGCACTGGCTCGTTCGCCTGGGTTACCCGCTGGCTCGCCGCCTGCAACAGCGGTTCGTCCGCGAGTCGCAGGCCGCCATGCGGCGGATGATCGAGCTCGCCACACCACCGCCACCTGGCCCTCAGCCCCGACAGCCGCCGGCTCGCCTCGGGTAGCCCCGCCGGCGCGCCGAACCTCTGGGCTGGCACGCCAGAGTCCGCGCGCTAGGCCCCGGGGCCGGTTCCCGGCCCCCGCTCGATCTTGGCCGACAGCTCATCGAGCTTGGCCCGCAGGCTGGCCACCTCGTCCTTCGTCGCCAGGTGCAGCCGGTTCACCACAGCCAGCACGGTCTCATCGATCTTGGACTGGAAGTCGTGCCGCGCCTGCTCCGACTGCTTCATCATGCTGTCGACCAGCTCCTTGCCCTCGTGCTCCGAGAGCTTGGCCTGCGCGGCCAGGTCCTTGACCAGCTCCTCGGCCTTCTCCTTGGTCAGTGCCACAAAGCCGAGGCCCGTATAAAACGCCTTCTTGATCAGATCGACCATGGGAATCTCCTTGGCGGAGGATGGTACGACTTGGCTCCAGGTCCCTCCTCATCATACACCTCCGCCTCGATGATACCAGGAGTGCCCGTGGCTGACCCAGGTCGGTTGACCACGACATCAGCGGAAAATCGGGGGATCGGCATTCCACTTGCATGACATCCGACAGAGTTCTGAATCTTGTTGCCGGTCAACTCACTCACATCGAGAGGCCACAATGCGATTCATCCAGGCTGTCCTGTTCTTGCTCTTCCTGGGGGCGGTCGGCCTCTTCGCCGTCCAGAACATGGAGACCATCTCGGTCGCTTTCTGGACCTGGAAGCTCACGGCGCCCGTCGCCCTCGTGATCGTCGCCGTATACTTCATCGGGATGTTGAGCGGCTGGACCGTCGTGGCGTTCATCCGGCGGTCGCTCCGGCGCGTCTCCGAGCATCCGCAGACGTGAATTCGCGCTCGAGCCGCTCGGGCTTGCCAGGCCTTCGGTGGGCAGGTCGAGCCGGGTCACGACGCGAGCTCGCCGGTCTTGCGCACCACGATCCGCCGGCGGCGATAGTCCGCGAACCATGTCCCTTCCCGATACAAGGTGGGACGCAAGACCGCTTCGAGGCGCCGGAAGAACGTCTCACGATCTCGAGCCCGGCGACGATCGCCCGGACGTTGCCCCGGCCCCCGAACTCCGCCACAAACCGACCGACCGGTCGCAGGGCCCGCCGCACGCAGGCGATCACCAACTCCGGCTCCTTGATCCAGTGGAGCACCGCGTTGGAGAATGCCGCATCGAACGAGCCTTCGAGATCGAAGTCTCGAGCATCGGCCACTTCGAAGCGGATGTGACGATAGACGCGCCTGGCCTCCGCGACCATCTCCGATGAGGAATCGATCCCGACCACGTCGGCACCGGCCGTCGCGATCTGGGCGGTCAGATGACCCGTGCCGCAGCCGAGGTCGAGGATCCGCTCGCCCGGCCCAGGCGCGATGATCTCCCGACCCTGGTTTCTTTATTTCACGCTGAACCACCACACCCGAGATCGCGCTGCACCCCGCGGCGGCCGGCGTCTTACGCGACAGCCTCCGCGACGCGAGCCAAACCACCCAGATCCTCATCACGAGCCATAACCCGGATCTGCTGGATGACCGCGAGATACCCGATGATTGGATCTTACCAGTCGTCGCCGAACAGGGGGCCACCCTAATTGGTCCGCTCGATGAAGCCGCACAAAGCGTGATCCAGGATCGACTGCACACTCCCGGAGAACTTCTCCGGCACGATCAGCTTCGTCCTGAACCCTGGACCCGGACGGCTTCCTCCACACCTTCCCTGTTCGCCACGGAGGATGAGTCCTGATGCCATCCTTGCCGATCGCCTGCATCGTGGCAGGTCACGGAGAAGTGCAAGCCGTTCCGATCCTGATTCGGCGGATCGCTGCCGTCGTCGATCCCGCACTCTCGATTGATGTGCAGTCGCCCTTGCGAGTCCCGCGTTCGACGTTGATCCGCGACCAAGAGCTCGAGCGGGCCGTCGAGTTGGCGGCGCGGAAAACCGGCGGCCGGGGAGGAATCCTCATCCGCGTCGACAGTGATGATGATTGTCCGGCGGAGCCAGGCCCGCAGCTCCTCGCCCGTGCCCACAAGACCCGCAGCGATCTCCCCATCAGCGTCGTCCTGGCGAAGCGCGAATTCGAGGCCTGGTTCCTGTCGTCGGCCGAGTTGCTCCGAGGCAAACGAGGCTTGCCGGGCAACCGGACCTCACCCCCCAGCCCGGAGTCGATCCGCGGCGCGAAGCAGTGGATGACCCGTCACATGACTGGTGGACGTACCCACACCGAGACCCTGGACCAGCCGGCGCTGACGGCGCTCTTCGACCTGGATCAGGCCGCGACGGCGCTCTTCGACCTGGATCAGGCCGCGCACCGCTCCGATTCATTTGACAAATGTCTTCGGGAGATCACCAGTTTGATCGTTCGATTGAGGCCAACCGATCCGAGCCCCACGTGATGCCGCCAGCCGGCATCGTCCGCGGGTCGATCCCCCTTTCCCATCGGCCTCCGAACAGCTCGGGAACCATTGCGCCGTCTGCCCCAAGCCCGCAGAGCCGTCATCGGCGGATCGTGACAACCTTCATTCCGAAACGACTCAGCCGAGCGTTGGGCGCGATCGATCGGCCCGGCTCGCCTGGCGATTTTCCTCCCAGGGAGAAAAATCTTGTAACCCTCGCCGAGGTGGGATCACATACTCTCGGGAGGGTTGCCGACGCATCAAGCACTCAGGCAGTGCTTTGTGGGAACAGTCCCTGGATACCGTACTCACCGCCCGGGCGACTCCCGGCGATCGCGAGGCTGATCATGGGGCCCTGGTACGATGCAATCCCGAGCGAACTGCACGCCGTCATCCACCAGGAGATCGACGGCTTACCGGCGGCCGAGCGCACGGTGGTGATCCTCTGCGGACTCCAGGGCCGGTCGCCGGAGTGGGCGGCGCGGGAATTGGGATGGCCGCTGCGGCGCCTCCAGCGACGACTCGCTCGGGCGCTGGAATGCCTCCGGGTCCGGTTGGTCCAGCGTGGCTGGGATCTTGCGGTGGGGACCTGGGATTGCAGCGCACTGCGTGATTTGGGGGCAATCGTGCCCAGGAGTTTGATAGAATCAACCGTGACGGCCGCGACCGGCGAGCCCGCGCCGCCCGGAGTCAGTGGCTCCGGAGACCTGGACCCGCGGGGGTGGAGAGCCACTATGCCCGACGATGAGATGCCCCCTGAGGGATCCCCCCGAGAACCCTCGGGCGGGATCCGGGAATTGCTCGTCCGGATCAAGGATGGCGACGAGGACGCCGCGCGCGAGCTGCTGAGCCGTTACGAGTCCAAGGTCCGCCTGGTCGTCCGCCGCCAGTTGCCCCGGTTGCTGCGGTCGCGGTTCGATTCCCTCGATTTCCTCCAGAGCGTCTGGGGCAGCTTCTTCCACAAGATCCGCACCAGTGAGAACGACCTGGACGAGGAGCAGAACCTGATCGCGTTCCTGGCCTGGGCCGCGCGGAACAAGGTCATCGATGAGTACCGCCGCGCCGCCACCCAGAAGCACGACATCAAACGGGAGGAGCGGCTGGAGACCCACAAAGACAAGGAGATCTGCCTGGCGGGCGGCGACACGCCCAGTCAAGTGGCGCAAGCCCACGAGACCTACCATCGCCTGCGCGAGTTCCTG
The DNA here is from genome assembly GCA_021324445.1 of Isosphaeraceae bacterium. GTDB lineage: Bacteria > Planctomycetota > Planctomycetia > Isosphaerales > Isosphaeraceae > JAJPJC01. The sequence goes on along the minus strand of JAJPJC010000458.1, from coordinate 10,889 downwards.
CCGGAAGACCGGCGGGTCATCCTGGAGCTGAAAGCCGCCGGGTATTCGAGCCGGGAGATCGGGGACCGGCTCGGCATCAGCGAGCGCACGGTGCAACGGGTGCTGGAAGACCTGAGGGTCCGTGCCCGGCTTGAGGACTGATCGCATGAGCCTGACCCACGCGGGCCGGGGGTCGGATCCCACGACCTCGCCGGAGCTCGCCCTGCTGGTGCGGCGGTACGAGGCCGACTGGCGGTCGTCGCCCGCGCCCGGGTTCCGCCCGGACCCCGAGGTGTACCTGCCGGCCGACCCAGACCAGCGACCGGCCGTGCTCCTGGAGCTGCTCCGGGCCGATCTGATCCTGCGGTGGGGCGCGCGCGAGCGCCGGCCGGTCGAATGGTACCGCGACCGCTTTCCCGAGCTCGATGATGAGTCCCTGGTGGCCTTGCTCTACGAGGAGTATTGCCTCCGCGAGGAGGCTGGCGAATCCCCCGAGGCGGCCGAATACCGCGCCCGGTTCCCCGACCTCGCCGCCGCCTTCCAGGAAGTCCTGGAGATTCACGGCCTGATCGGCCGGGGCGGCGGCTCGGATTCGCGCGGGCCGTGCCCAGACGGTGTGCCCCTGCCGGAGGCCGGCCAGACGATCGCGGGGTTCCGCCTGGTCGAGGAGCTGGGCCGCGGTGCCTTCGCGCGGGTCTATCTCGCGGAGGAGCGGCACCTGGCCGACCGGCCTGTAGCGCTGAAGGTGACGCGCACCGGCTCGCGCGAGCCGCAGACGCTGGCGCGACTCCAGCATACCCACATCGTGCCGGTCTACTCGTACCGGACCGACCCGGCGACCGGCCTGCATCTGCTCTGCATGCCCTATCTCGGCCGGATCACGCTGCTGCAACTGGTGAATCAGCCGGAGATCCGGACCGCCCGCACGGGCGCCGACCTGCTCAGCCTGCTGGACCGGCTCGGGCCCCACGAGGATGCCCTGGCGCAACGATCCGCCAGCCGGAGGGCGCTGGCGCGGCTGACCTATCCTCGGGTGATCGCCTGGTGGGGCGCCCGGATGGCCGAGGCGCTCCAGCACGCCCACGACCGCCAGGTCCTGCACCGCGACGTCAAGCCGTCGAACGTCCTGATGACCGGCGACGGCCTGCCGATGCTGCTGGACTTCAACCTGGCGCAGGAGCCGTGGATCCCTCACGACGGGGCCGCCCCCGCCGCCTTCGGCGGGACCCTCGCCTACATGGCGCCCGAGCACCTGGAGGCACTCGCGGAGGGGGGCACCAACCCCGCCGATGCCCGGTCCGACCTCTATGCCCTGGGTGTGGTCCTCTTCGACTGCCTGGTGCGGGGCACGCGGTCGTTCGCCCTGCCGTCGCAGTCGATGATGATGACTGAAGCCTTGCGCCGCGCGGCGGCGGCGCGGCGCGACGGGGCTCCCCGGCTGCGCGACACCCACCCGGATGTGCCCCCGGCGCTGGAGGCGGTGGTCCGCCGCTGCCTGGCGCCGGAACCGTGCGATCGCTATGCCTCGGCCGCGCAGCTCGCGGCGGACCTCCAGGCGGTGGCCGAGGACGGCCCGCTCCGCTTCGCCCGCGAGCCGATCGCCAGCCGGGTCCGCCGCGGGCTCCGCAGGAATGGGCGCCGCCTGGCCATCGCCACCGCTTTGGTCCTGCCCCTGGGGGTCATCGCCTATTCGCTGGTCGACGCCCAACTGGCTTCGCTCCGGCTCCGAGGTGAGGTGAGTCAATGGTTCGACCTGGCCCGGCAGGCGGCCGACGAGGGTGGGCTCGAGCTGGCCATCAGCCGCTTCGCCACGGCCCGACAGCTCGCCCAGGGTGATCCCCGGCTGCGCGGCTTGCTCGAGCAGATCCAGGAGCAAGACCGGCTGGCCCGCGCGACCAAGGCGGCCTGGGACCAGGCCGACGCGTTGTTCCAGGTCGGAGAGAGCCTGCGCTTCTCCCTGCTGGGATTCAGCGGCGACCCCAACGCCGCCTGGCCTCGGGTCCAGGCGGAACTGGCGAAGTTCGCCATTCCCGACGATCCGGGCTGGATCCACCGGCCGGCGATCGCGCTGCTCGACCGGCCCAGGCGCGATCGGTTGATCGGCGAGGTCAACGAGCTGTTGTTCCTCTGGGTCGCGGCCTGGGACCGCGAGCGGCACGGCGATCCGGCCGCGGCCCGCCGGGCCATTCCGCTCTGCGACGTGGCCCTGGCCTTCGCCAGGCCGGCCGGACCCTGGCGGGCGATCCGCGCGCGCTGGGCCGCGGACCCAACCGGCGATCCGCCCCCCTCCCAGGTCCCCACCCGCACCGAAGGCGAGACCTCGGCTCGCGGCTGCTTCCAGTGGGCGCAACTGTGCGACCTGGAGGGTCGGCGGGAGGCGGCGATCGCCTGGCTGGAGCGAGCGACCCAGCTGGAGCCGCAGGACTACTGGTCCCAGTTCCTCCTGGGCGACTATTGCTGGCGCCTGCGCCAAGCCGGGCGCGCGATGGAGCATTATCAAGCCGCCGTGGCACTGCGGCCCGACTCGCCCTGGGCTCGATGCAACCGCTCGGTCCTCTATCACGATCGGGGCGACTGGGAATTGGCGCTGGACGACTTGAATCGGGCCCTGGCCTCGCCCCAAGCGGCGGACTTGCCCGAGGCCCGCCTCGAGCTCGGCGTCGTGAAACAGGTCCTCGGCGATGACGCGGGAGCCCGAGCGGCCTTTGAGTCCGTGATCGCCACGGCGCCGGGCACCTGGTTCGCCCGCGCCGGCCGGCTCAACCGCGCCAAGCTCGACTTCGACGCCGGTGCCATCGACCGGGCCTGGGCCGAGTACGACGCGCTCCTGGCCGAGGATCCGCGCGACGACCAGGCGCGGAAGAGCCGTGCCTTGCTCGCGCTTCAGCTCGACCGGGCGGCACAGGCCGAGGCCGATCTGACCCTCTTGCTGCGTGATGTCCCCGAGCAGGCCGACGAGCTGCTCGCGCGGCGCGCCCTGGCCCGGCTGGCACTCGGTCGCCCCGACGCCGCCGAGGAGGACGCCGCGGTCGCCTACCGCCGCAAGCCCAGCCCCAGCCGCGAACGGCTCTGGATCCGCACGCTGCTGGCCGCCGGCCGAGTCGAAGACCTCTTCTGGCTGAACCGCCCGGATGACCTGACCATCCTGCCGGGTGGCGGGCCTGCCTTGATGACCGACCTCCGCGCGGCGGAGCAGCGCCTGCGCGCCCTGGCCGAGGGCAGCCGGGGGCGGCTGCCCCACGCCCACCGGACGCGCGCCGTGATCCTCAGCGCCCTGGATGATCCCGCGGCCGAGGCCGAAGCGACCCGCGCGCTGGCCCTGGCCCCGGAGTCGGCCGACGCCTACCTGGTGCGCGCCCGGGTCCGCTGCCGTGCCGGCGATCGGCAGGCGGCCCTGGCGGACGTCGAATCGGCCCTGGCCCTCATGCCGGGCGACCCCCGTCTGCTGGAGTTCCGCGGGGTCCTCAAGACCGAGCTGGGCAACCCGGCTGCCGCCCTGCTCGACCTGGACCGGGCGATCCTCCGGGGTGCCAGCGGGACGGTCCGGGTGCCACGGGCCCGGGCGCTCATGGCTCTCGGCCACGACGAGGCGGCCCGTCGGGACTGGTCGCTGGCGCTGGAGAAGGATCCGGAAGACCCGGAGGCCTACCTGGGACGGGCCAGGACCCTGATCCGGCTCGGGCGCCCCAACCGGGCCCTGGTCGACCTCGAGGAAGCCGCCGTCTGGGTCGCCGATAACCCGCGGCTCCTGCCTCAGATCACGGCTGCCTATGCCCTCTGCCTCGGCTCACGACCGGATCGATTCCCCAGGTGGCTCAGCCTGGCACAACGGGCCTGGTCCACGTGGATCGCGACGGCTCGACCGGGTCCAGGATGAGCGTGTAGGGCAGCCGCTGCCGGCTGCCCCACAGTTTAGCTCCGAGCCACGGGGGTCGGTCGTCGGAACCGCATGAGCCGTCGGCCCGACGGAGACCCACCACCAGCGTCCAGGCGGGCGCTCAGGTAATCGAACCCGGCGATCGGTTGGGAGAGCACGGCGTTCAAGGTGAAGACGGTCGCCACTCCCAGGGCGGAGAAGATCGAGAGCGGGACGCCGCGCCAGGGGCGAGCGCGGGAAGTCTGGGATGGAGCGGTCAGGTCCTCCGCGGCGGCGGGGTTGTCCATACGCGCCAGGAGCCCCCGGGCCGCGAGCCCGACCGCGTCCGGGCGGTCTCCGGCCCACAGGTCCACAGGGGTCGCGAAATCACCCAGGTCCCTGGCCCCAGCCGGGTTGCTCCGCCGATGATGTCCGATGGCGACGGCGCCCAGGAGCGGGAAACCGCCGGGACCGTGGACGACCACCAGGGCATCCGGTTCGGGCTCGCGCCCGGACCGTTGGGTGGGATCAACACCGTCCGCCGGGCGGGGAGTGAGCCCGGTGAGCGACCGTTCGTCCCATTCCTTGTTCACCACCGCGTTGAAATCGCTCGCGACCGCGGGCGCCGGGTCGCCGTCAGCCAGCAGCCCTTCCGAGGGCCTGGCCGATCGCATCGCGGGGGACCCGACCGCCACGCGCACGCCGCTTCCCTGGTTCGGAGGGACCGTCGCAGCAGCCTGGGAAACACCGCCCGAGGGGACAACACCCGGGCTGGTCGCGGCCGGCAGCGGCGAACTACCAAGCGGCGCGGTCGCGGAACCACTGAGCGGCTGGATCGCCGAGCTGGGGAGATTCGCTGCCGGCCCGGGAGCGGCCGTCGCGCTGGCCGGGGCCGCCTGGAGGCTCACCCATAACTGGTAGTCCAGCGCCGGGGACGCCCCTGCCGCACCGCTGGGATTCCCCGTGGTGAGCCCGAAATAAACGGTCGACCCCGCGGGCAGGCTGCCCAATCCGGCGTGCAGCGACGAAGCGGCCTGGCCGCTCAACGACCAATCGCCCAGCACCTGACCCGACCCGTCGAAGAGCTGGAGCTGCAAGGGGACCGTCGCAGCCGGCGGATTCGACACGAGCCCGAAGTCCAAGGCCGCCGCTCCGGCATTGAGGGTCAAGCGGAACAGGTCGATCGGGTCCCCGGCCGTGGTCGTCCCCACCACGCCGAAATACGGGAGGTCCGGAAGCGGCTGGGCCGTCGCCAAGGTCTGATGCGGGCCTTTCGTCTCAGGAACGATCACATAGGCGGCGCGCGGCAGGCCGGGAATGTTGGGCGACATCGTGGCGCCACTCCCCGAATTCCGGCTCCCATACTCGGAATCGGAATCCGCGCCGCTCGGGACCCATGCCGGGTTTCCGGCTGGCGGGACGAGCGTGAGAACGTCCTGCCCGATCGTCGGATTCCCTCTCGATCCCGACATCAGGCAACGTGTCTCCAGCACCTCCAGACGCGGACCGGCGCGCAGGCGCCGACGCAGCCTCGCGGCCGGATCCCGGCCGGACTGGTCGGCACGAGTGCGATCATCGAAGGATGGCATCACGACCCCGTGGACCGGTTGGGGGAGCGGCTACCCTGCGCGTGGGACGCGACACGTCCCTTCAAGACGAGGACGAGATTTCGCGACGAACCCGACAGAAAATCTCGCGATGGGTTTCCTGTTTCCTGGTGTCTCGATCCCCCGGAGCAAATCCGTCCACCCGACCGGGGCGGACTGCCGCACGAATTTCTTGCATGCACATTTTATTCTAGTCACGGAAGCCGTTCAAGGTGCGCCGCGGGGGCGATGCGGATTCCGCGGGCCGCCCTCGGCTGCCTCTTCTCCCGTGAGGCAGCCGCCCCCGGCTGCCCTCGTCCTCAAGAGGTCGTCCCCAGCGAGCCCAGGTCGTCGCCGTCCAGGCCGCGGCGGCTCAAGCGATGGCGCAGGGTCTGCCGGGCCCGAGAAAGCCGTCCCTTGATCGTGCCCACCGGGCAGCTCAACTGAGCCGCGGCCTCCTGGTTGGACTTCCCCTCCAGGTAACACAGCACCACAGGCAGCCGGTAATGCTCGGGCAAGCGATTCACCTCTTCGCGAAGCATCGGGATGAACGAGAGGTCGCGCGGCTCGAGGGGATCTTCCCATGCGGGCTGGTTGCGAACCTGCTCACGGAGGCGGCGTCGATAGCTCTGGAACCGCGCCTTCTGCGCCAGCCGGAGGGCCACCCGGTGCAGCCATGGGCCGATGGTGTCCCGTTTCTGGATGGTGCCGGCATGCTTGGCCAGGGCCAGGAACGTACTCTGAAATGCATCCTCGACGTCGTGCGGCTCGCGGAGCACATTGCGGCAAACCGAGAGGACCATCGGGCCATGACGCTCGACCAGGACTCGGAACGCGTCCGGGTCCTTCGCGGTCACGAAACGCTCCAGTAGCTCTCGCTCGGTCATCATACGTCGCTCCTCGAACCGTCCATCCCCTGCACGAGCCGCCGCCGGGGCGACCGACGTTGTCGGCCAGGCTCCCCGCCGGCTCCCTAGGCATGGACGAGAATGCGCCGCGATCCCGACATCCCGTCGTCGGGTCACGTCTCGGCGGCGCGGTCGTGGTTGATCCGGCGACGGTTTGACAACTTCGAGAGCCTGGCCCTCGACGATCGAGGCCGCGCCGGCCTTCACGATCGCTTCGTGATGAGGCCGTCGAAGGGGGGCTTGATCCGGGCCTACGCCCACCTCGCCTGGGTCGACCGGGCCTCGGACCGGGCGACGGCGACGCCGGCCACGGCAGTGACCAGCAAGCGGGCGTTCCCGGGGAGCTGCTGGGCGAGCATCGTGCCGAGCCGCTCCTTGAGCGCCTCAAGGTCGACCTTCGCCCCCTCCTTCAAGGCCACCCGGAGGATGGCCTCCTCGGTGCCGCCAGTCCACTGCAAGATGGCGTTGATCGGAGAACTCGACGGGATCCGAGGTGCGAGGCCCTGGCATGGTGGCGTCCAGCGCGGAGTGTCGAAAACACGGGGACAGGCCCGACGACTCGCAGCCTGTCCCCGTTCGGTGATGGCCGGTGCAGGAGGACCGAATCTCGCGGAATCAATCTCCGTCAGGCGCTCGCGTGCAGCCGCGTCGGAAATGGTTTGGCTCGGCGCATCGCCGGCGGCGCTCCCTATTTGACAGTCCCCACCTGCACGGTGGTGAACTCGGGCGCGAAACTGGCTATGGAGGAAGGAGAACCGGAGTTGTTGTCCGCGGGCCAGTAGTTGAAGCGATACTGCGACGGTGGCAGGCCCGTCGAAGGGAGCGCGCTCTCAGGGACGGTCACACTGATCGTCCGCCCGTGCACGTGCACCGAGCTGGGCGACAGGTTGGTCGTGGCCCCACTGACGAAGTCCATGACCTGGGCCGTGGGCCGGAGCGAGCTGTCGAAGGAAACAATCACCACGGCGTCGAACGTGACGCCCGGACGGTTGGGGAAGGGACCGGAAGAGAGCTGGCCGCTGCGGTCGATCCCCCAGACATACACGGCCGGTCCCTGGTCGATCCGGCCCTTATTGGTGCCGGTGAAGGTGAAGGTGCCATTGTGAGCGAGCTTGCCGCTGGCCTTCACGGCATTCAACTCCGGCAGCCGGGGGCCGGTGTACAACTCGTAGAACCGGGGGGTCTTGGTGACCTCACCGGAATGCCCGTGCGCGACCCGGGGTCCGCCCAAGGGGGGTTTCGCCGGGGGTGGGGTCACGCCCGGGCCGGGCTGGCTGAGCGTCGGGCTCGCCCCGGGAGTCAGGACCGGGGTGCCCGGAGTCGTCGAGGTCGGCGTGGGGCTGGGCACGTTCGGGACACTGATCGGGATGCCACCGCCGCTGCCACCGGTACCGGTGCCGGTGCCGCCACCATAGCCGCCGCCACTGCCGCCACTGCCATAGCCTGCGTGGAGGGCCGGCGCCCCGGGCAGCGAGTGCCCGCCCCCGGACAGGAGGGCCCGAGCTTCGAGCGATTCGACCGCAATCGATGCCCTCCGCATCGGCCGGCGCGCCGCCGGCCGACGGACGTTCTGTTCCTGATGCGTTCGCATGATTTCACCCTTGACGGCGTGTGCGTGATAGGGAGAGGTCTACACCAGAGAGAGACCGCAACCACCATCTCGGTTGTTGAAAACGGGGTGAAGACCTGAGGAATCTCGGCGCGCCGCTAGGATTCTCCCATGCGGACGAGGCGAAAGGAAGGGTCAAGCCGGCCGACGGGGTTCAGGGGTTCGTTCGGGCCCGGCGGCGCGAGCCAGGCTCGAGTCTCCAAGCCGACCGCGAGCCGCGACTGGACCCTCCGATCAGGGGTTTGTCTCGCGGTAGGGTTGCTTCACCTCGTAGAGCTTGAGCCGCTTGCGGTAGTCGTCTTTTTCCGTCTCGTCATCGGCCAGATCGATCGCCTTCGATTCCCACCGCACGGCCGCCTCGAAGGCGCCGCTCTCGGCATGGGCCGCGGCGACGGTGTCCAGGCAATACGCCTGCTTCCAGCCCGACAGCTCACACGCCTGCTTCGCCAACTCCAAGGCCTTCCGGCCGTCTCGGTGTTTTGGACACGTCTCGGCGATCCCCACCGTGGTCCCACGGGCCTGACCGCAGCGACCGTCGTGATGGCGACCCGAGGTTCACCGCGGAGATCGCAGAGACCGCGGAGATGGGGACAGAGCCAGGAGAGCGGGTCGGGAGGGTCCGGGGGACTGGAGCCCGATTCGCTTTTGGTCGTCTCCTCGGCGTGTTCCTCGGCGGTCTCCGCGGTCTCCGCGGTGAATCCGTCCCCTCCCTCGCGGCGGTGCGACGGGTGGTCCAGAAGGTGGTGATCGCCGCGGAGTGTCGTATTTTGCGTCCGGGCAGGTGGCCCGGATCCAGCCGAGGCCGTCGAAGGCTTCAGGGTCCTTGGGATCACGCCGGATGGCCTCGGTGTAGTCGGCGATCGCTTTATCGTGCTCCTTCTTGTTGATCCAGGCGAGGCCGCGGTTGTTGTAGCTCCAATCATCCCTTGGATGGAGCCGGATGGCCTGGGTGTAGTCGGCGATCGCCTGGTCGGACTCCCGCTTGAGGTGCCAGGCCCACCCGCGGTCCCCGAGGGCAACGACATCCTTGGGATCCCGCTGGATCGCCTGCGAAAAGTCGGCGATCGCCTTGCCGTGATCGCGCTTCACGTGCCAGGTCTGCCCCCGGCCCACCAAGGCATCGCTGTCTTTGGGATCGAGACGCGGGGCTTCATTGAAGTCGGCGATCGCCTTGTCGTATTCTCCCGTACCCTACCAGATCCATGCGCGACAGTAAGAGAACTCAACGAGGATGGGATCGAGGCTGACGAGGTCCTTGAGGTCGGTGATTACCTCGTCGAGCCTTCCCTTGCCGGCCCGGCTGCTACTCCCAGCCGGCTGCTGCGCACAAATCTCCCGAGGCGCCGCCACCATCAGGCCAGGCGCCACCGCCACTGCCGGCCAGCCTCGTCTCCCCGCGATCGCGAATTCGCACCTCCTCCGCATGACGAGACCCTCTCTGGCGAACCTCGGCCATCACATACCTTGGAGAGACTGCGGTTGCTTCAGAGCACACCACATCTTTTATCGGCGTGGCCGCGTCGGGTGGTATCGCAGAAGTGGGGACATTCGTCGAGCGGAGAACAGCACCCCGAGAACCAGCGAACCACCTGCCTGATCGTCGCTTGTCCGGCGCTGCCCCGCGAGTTATCCTGTCCGTCTGGTACGCGGGTTTCCATCAGGTATGTTCCCTTGTCCAAAGCGAAATCGCGACTCATGAGACTCAACGGCAAGACAGCCTTGGTGACAGGCGCGGCGCGCGGGATTGGCCGGGGCTGCGCCCTGGAACTGGCCCGTGCCGGGGCTGATGTGGCGATCAACGATCGGGCGAAGACGGAGCAGGCCGAAGCGGTCGTCGCCGAGATCCAGGCGATGGGCCGGCGCTCGGTGCTGGTGGACGGGGACGCGTTCCAGAGGCCCTGGTGCGAGCGCATCGTCGAGGGTGCACTCGCGGCCCTGGGCCAGATCGACATCCTGATCAGCAACCCGGCCTACTCGCGCCGCGCCGACTTCCTCGAGTATGACCCGGAGACCTTCGCCAGGGTGATCGAAGGGACGCTGATCGGCGGGTTCCACATGAGCCAGCTCATCGCGCGGCACATGGTCGACCGCGGTGGCGGGGGCAAGATCGTGTTCATCTCGAGCTGCCACGTCAAGACGCCGTACGCGCGGAGCGTCGCCTACAACGCGGCCAAGGCCGGCCTGAATCACATGGCCTTCACGATCGCCGCCGAGCTGTGCCGGCACCGGATCAACGTCAACGTGATCGAGCCCGGCTGGATCGACACGCCCGGCGAGCACGAATCCTTCGGCAGCGAGGCGATTGCCCGGGCCGGACCGACGCTCCCCTGGGGCCGGCTCGGCACCCCCGCGGACATCGGCAAGGCCGCCGTCTTCCTCTGCTCCGACGACGCCGACTACATCACCGGCACCGCCCTGGCCGTCGACGGCGGCATCTGGGTCCGCTCGGCCTGGGAGTGATCGGTTCATCTCATCGAGAGCCGAGGGAAGGATACCTTTCATGCGCCGGAATCCGGGATTCAAGAAACCATTTGGCCCCGGCCAGATTTTTCGATTCCCCCATCCCGTGCGAGCGCGGCTCAGGGCCGGTTCTCGGCGAACAACTCATCCAGCGGTAGGACGAACCCGGGGAGCACGTCACCGCCGTCGAGCGCTTGGCCCTCCCGGATCAGCACCGACTGGTCGACCGCCGTGTAGACTCGCGCCGTCCGCTTGCGCGGATCCACCAGCCAGACCAAGCTCACCCCGGCCGCGAAGTATTCTTCGAGCTTCTGGTTCATCTCGGTCTTGGTGTTGCTCTTGCTGAGTACCTCGACGACGAGGTCCGGGGCCAGGTGGGGAATCGGGGTCTTGGGCCGCTTCCGGCCCGGGAGGCGGTCCCAGGAGGCGAAGGCGACGTCGGGGATCCGCACCAGCCCGGGGAAGAGCCGGATGGTGCCGTCGGGACCGGT
>JAJPJC010000079.1 GCA_021324445.1 Isosphaeraceae bacterium | reverse complement strand
TGTTCTGGGTCGTGGCGCTGCTGTAGAGGTTGAAGGTGACCGTGTCCGAGGACGAGGCGTTGACCAGGCCGGTGACGGTGGCCGTGTCGGCGATCGAGCTGCCCACGGTGGCGCTGGCCGGCTGCTGGCTGGTGGTGATGCTCGGCGTGGCCGGGGTGATGGTCACCGGCTCGCCAGTGGGGCTGCTGCTGACCGAAAGGTTGTTGGCGTCACCGTTGTAGGTGGCCACCCAGTAATCGGTCCCCGTGGCCGTGGCTGTGTAGCCGGCCGAGGTGGCCACGCCATTGACCAGCGGCTCGGTGTCTGTGAACAGGGCCGGACCGGTGGCGGTCGAGTTGTCGTAGAGGTTGAAGGTCACCGTGCCGGTGGGGTTGTTCCCGCCAGTGACGGTGGCCTGGTCGGCGATCGAGCTGCCCACGGTGGCGCTAGCCGGCTGCTGACTGGTGCTGATCCCCGGACTGCCCTGGGTGGTGCCGGTCGGAGTGTTGGTGAAGTTCAGCAGGTCGGTGGAGATCATACCCTGGCCTGTGGTGCTTCCGTACCTGCTCGGGTCCAGATTGAGGAAATACGCATCTTCGGACTTGCCGGACGCATCGGCGAGGTACGTATTGGCGGCCTGGACGATGGGATCTGTTGCCGACATATTAACTTGGAACGGATCAGAGGAATTAGCACCGTTGAGGTTCAGGCTCCCATCCGGGTTGTATTCCAGCGCCCAGAGGGCCAGGGCCAGACCGGCGCTGTTGGTTGACGTACTCTGGAGCATACGCCCATAATGGTTGTACAGGTAACCGATCTCGCCGATATTCGCCGTCAAGGAGGTGTTGTTGGTGGGATCGGGAGTCAGGCTGGGCTGAACCGTGAATGAGGTGTTCGGGCGGACTCCATTCATCAGGTCTGTGCACAGCGTCGTGATGTCGATGGCGGTGGGGTTACCAGGCGTGTTTGCCTGATTCCCCATCAGCGAGATGGAAAGCTGCCCTTCCGTATTCGCAGCTTCCGTCTCGGAGTTGAACGCTCCCACCTGGTTGTAGCTCGAGGCGTTGAGCTGGAAATAGACCGTCGAACCGGTCACACTGAAGTACTCCAGGGTGAGGGTGTCCGTGCTCAAGTCCTCGACCGTGACCTGGAACTCGTTGCCGTTGACGACACTGTACGGGTTGACCGTCGTCTGACTAGTAGACAGATCGACGCTGCTGTTCGAACCCGAATTGTTCGCGGCCACATTGTAGGTACCCGGAACCACGTTGTTGAACGCGTAGTAGCCGTCCGAGTTGGTCGTGGTCGAGGTGATCGGCGTATTGCCCGTGGTGAGGAGTTGGACACTGGCTCCGCTGACCGGCACGTTGGAGGCGTTGAGAACGTAGCCCTGGATGAAGCCGTCGGACAGGAGCTGTCGGCTCTCGCAGGGATCGACCTCGAGGACGACCCGGCGGGCCGAGGGCTTGCGGTGGGCGATCGGGCGGATGCGGTGCTTGCGGTTCCACATGGGTGGTTCCTCCAGCAAGAGTATGGGTTGAAGTCGAGGTCTCGAGACGACAGCAACGATGCGGTGATGGTGCGGGATGTTCGCGCGAATCCGACCGCCGCCGTCAATCGGCGCAGACGCCGGACGCCCCGCGGCCCCGGCGGGTCACCCGCGCGATTCCCAAGATCGATCCGGCACGACCCAAGTCAGGGAGACCGACGTGGTAGACTCACACGTTCCTCGGGTGAAAACGGCTGCATGGTAAGGACAACATCGGCCACGGGAGTCCTGACTCCAGCCTCCCTCGGCCTCGGGGCGTCTTCAGGGACAGATCGCCGGGCCAAGCCCTCTTCGGAGGGGCCCACCGAAGCCTCTCTCCCAGAGTTTCTACCCATCGTCAAGTATACAGTTGTATCGATTGCTTTTCCGATTCCGAGCAGCCGATTCCGCCTCGGCCGCGGTTGCGCCACTCAGGAGAAGAGCGACCAATCGCCGGTCATCAGGGCGTCGGCCGAGAGCATGGCGTTGGTCGTGGCATGGGCGGCCACGGCGTCGCCGAGCGAGCCGCGCCGGTAATAGGCCAAGGCGTAGAGGATCCCCGCCATCGTCCCTTCCAGCCAGCGGTCGTGCAGCACGCCGAAGGCCACCGAGGAGATGACGAAGGAAGGCCAGGTGAAACGGCCCGGGGGGACGCTGTCGAAGTCGGCCGCGATCAGCCGCCGGGTCAGGAAGCCGCGGAAGGCCAGCTCTTCGGCCAGCGGGACCGTGAGCACCGACCCGATGACCCGGGCCAGCAACCAGGCGGCGATCCACACGTTCCCCAGGCTCCCGCTCGCCGTCGTGCCCAGGGCGGAGCCGCTCCCTCCCTGAGGCCACCGCGCGACCCACAGCGCGAAGACCAGGACCCCGATGGCCAGGGCCTGCCAGGAGCAGGACCACCGCATCGCCGCGTATTCTCGACGGTACCACCACAGGGGGACGGCCACGGCGGCCAGCCGCGCCGGGTAGTAGCGGTCCAACCCCCCGGCCGAGAACGCCCCGCTGATCATCGCCACAGCCACGATCGACAACAGAGGGGCAAGGTAGACGGCCTCCCGGCTCGGGCCCAAACCCACGGCGGACACGGCTTGGGGCCCCTCGTCACGGCGAAAGAACCGGCAGCGCTGCGCCAGGAGGATCAGCCCCAAGGACACCACATTGAAGGCCAGCCAGCCGGCCTGCGAGTGAAAGCCACCCCAGGCCACCTCCTCCGAGAGACACGTCCCCACGCCGATCAGCGCGGCGATCCGCACCGCGTTGGCCAGCCAGATGACTCCGGCCCCCAGTGGGAGCAGCAACCACGCCTGGGGGAACCGCAACCGCCGACGGAAGAACCAGAGGTAGGCCGCCAGGAAGGTCAAGACCAGGCCGATCCCCTCGTAACCCGAGCAGCGCGGCGCGACGATGAGCGTGAAGGTCTTGGTCCCGATGAGGAACTCATCCGGCTGGTAGACCAGGTCGGTACAGAACACTCCGAGCAGACTGTGGACAGTCTCAAGGGTACCACGCGCGAGGGGCATCCACAGCATCCGGGTGAACCGGCCCGCACCGGCGGCCGCGAGCCCGATGACCAGGCCCACGGCCAGCGCCCGCAACCCCAGCCGTGCCACCGGCCCCAGGGCGCTGGGTGGCAGCGCCGTGGCCATCAGCAGAGTCAGGGCGGCCAAGCCCAATGCGACCCAGGCGACAAACCAGGCCTGCACCCACGGTCTCGGGAGAGTTGGTCCCTCGAAGACCTGTTCGGTGAGCCATGCGAAGGCCGCCAGTGCAACCAGGTGCCCGAGAAAGACCGGCCAGGACCACCGCCCGGGCGATAGCCCCGTGAGACGGCTCAGCTCCTCGCGCAGGCGCCGGCTCCCAAAAATCAAGGTGGCCGCGCCGACGACGATCCCCAGTCGCAGGGCCCGCCTGGACTGATCTTCGGTAAGCCAGAGCTCCCACAACGACGCCTGCGGGATCGACTCGATGCCGGAGACGCCTGCCAGTGGGCCGCTCGCCCCGGAGACGCCCCGCTCCGCCTGGATCAATCTCACGTCAAACCACACGGCCAGGGCCAGGACTTCCACCAGGAGCAGAACACAAACGGCGCCGATCCCCAGATACCCACGGCGCACCACGCCGGTGGGCATGAGATCAGGAGAAGGCGAGGGCGGCCGGCGTTCCGGTCCAAGAGTCCGAGTGCTCATGCTCAAGATGGGTTCCTTGAATCTGATCCGGCGAGTCCCGGCCGGGCCGCGAACGGTCCCGGCCGGTCTGCGGCCAATCATCGCAACCTAGCTTTTGCGGGATCGCCCGGTGATCAGGAACGCCCCGCCGATCAGCAAGGTCAGAGCGCTGGCCATCGACCCCGGATCGATCTCCGGGCCCGGCAAAGGAATGGCGTGGGCCGTTCCGGCCAGGGCGCTCAGCACCAGCGCCAGGCCCAGTCCCGTGCGTACGGTCCGGCCCAGCCAACTCGAAACTGCGTTCATGCGATGTCCTTTCCTCGTTGAAGATGAAATGCCTCGACCCGAACCATGCCCCGGCACCGGACGTCGGCGTCAGGGCCCCAGATCCTCAGGGGCTGGACCAGCCCCGCGAGTGCTTGGATCCGGTTCTCCTTCCTGGCTGTTCCCGGCGGCGCCGCGTCGTGGCGTCGCTGACTCGAGGATCCTTTCAATCGGTTTCCTCGGCCCCTCAGGCCTAAGCCGCGTGGCTCAATCCAGATGCCGGCTCCTACCGGCCACACGCATCACCGCAGTCGTCGCACCCTCACTACTATCGTGCTTCGATGACGGAACGCAATCGAGGGTGTCCCGAAAGTAAAACAGACCCAATATGGACGTTGCAAGAGGATTTTTCCAATTTTTTTCGATTTGCGTTTCGCAAATGCAGCATGGGCACCGACGATGCCGAATGGCGTAACCTTCGGTGAATTCTCGATTCAGGAATGTTTCCCCAAAGCTCGGGTAAACTAAACCGGAGCCTCAGTGATTTACAAGGCCATGAGATCTTTCGTACCCGAAAGTCTTGATGCAGCCTAAAAAGGACATTGCGAACACGATCACGGGTCCCCAGGCCCGGTCGGCTGGCCGGTCGCCCACCCCGGCGCGACGACTCAAGAAGGCGCGCCAACCCCGAGCGGGCTCTCAGAGATGAATGATGCAGCCCGGCTTGGTGAAATGGATTTTAGGTGGCCGCGGGCCTCCGCGCCATCCTGGGCCGCCACGCCGGATTGAGCGGACGGTCGGATCGAGAACGCCATTTCGTGCGCGCGGACACGGTGATCCCGACGACTTGACCGGCGCGGTATCTCGCCTTATTTGGACAGAACCCCGCCGGCTCAGGTCACAAACTCCTCAAGTAAGCGATCAGGTCCTCGAGCTCGGAGTCGGTCAGCTCCTCACCCAGGCCGGTCACGCTCTCGGGGCTGTGCGGTCCCTTCAAGGCGTCGCGGAGGGTCCTGGAGCGGCCGTCGTGGAGGTAGGGATCCTTATCGTAGACGCCCCGCAGTGAGGGGGGATTGTAGCCGCGGTAGGCGTCGTCGGGCTCTTCCAGGCCCACGATGTGGATCTTGCCGTCGGTCAGCTCGGGGCCGCGGTGGCAGGTGTTGCAGGCGGTCTTGGCGGAGCGGAACAGGTCGCGGCCGCGCTGGGCCGAGGGGGACAGGCCGCCGTCGGGCTGCCGGAAGGGGTTTTTGGGGTAATCGAGCGTCGCCAGGTAGGCCACCAGGGCCTTGACGTCCTCCGCGGCCGGCTTCGGTCCTTGCATACTCTTGGTGAACGACTCGACCATCGCGTCCTCGAGGCTGGTCTGCCAGCCATGCCAGGTCCAGGGCCCGGTGCGGGTGACCCGGCGGAGGGTCGGGACCTTCTTGCGACTGCGCTGGTGGAAGGTGCTGAGGTCCTGCCGGCCGTCGTTGAGCGTGTCGAAGTCCAGGCCGTTGGTGTGGCCGTCGCTGTGGCAGGTGTGGCAACTGTACCACTGGTTGAACGAGCGGGCGGCGTCGTGGAAGAGGACCTCGCCCCGGCGGGCCAGCGAGAGGGTCCTGGGACCGCCCAGCGGGATCGTGCGCACCAGCCTGGCCGAGTCGGCGTCGACGACCTGGATCGCGTCGGCGAGGTAGTTCGCCACGTAGAGGGTCTTGCCGTCGGCGGCTAAGGCCAGCTCGGTGGGCCGGCCGCCCAGGAGGACCCGGCGGAAGCGGTGGTCGTCGTTGAGCAGCTCCGGGGAGATCAGGTCGCGCGAGCTCTCCGCCCGCCAGGGGAGCCGCTGGCGGTCGGCCCGGAAGATCATCACCTCGTGCGTGCCGCCGCAGCTCACGGCCAGGAGCTTCTGGTCCGGGCTGACCGCCACGCCGTGGGCGTCGGCGGCAGCCTTGCCCCGCACATCCAGCGAGAGCGTGGCGAACGAGGGCGAGCCGCCACCCAGGTCCACGCGGGTCAAGCGCTGGCCCAGGACCCAGCCCAGGTCGATGTTGTTCCGTGTGGTGGGGAACCCGCGGTTCTTCATGTTGGCCACGTAACCGGTCTTGCCGTCCGGTGCGATCGCGACCTGGCGGAGGTTGTCGCCGTCGATGGGGATCGTCCGCTCGACCCTCCAGGCCCGCGCGTCGATGACCGTCACCGTCTGCGAGCGGGCGTTCCCCACCAGCAGCCGCGATCCGTCGGGCGCGAGCGCGAGCCCCCGCGGCTCGCGGCCGGCCGCCAGGCGGCCGGTGACCTTCCTGGCGTTCACGTCGACCCGGACCACTTCGTTACTGGCTCCCACGGCGACGAACGCGGTGGCCCCGTCGGCAGTCAGCGCGACACCCCGCGGCTCGGGCCCGACCTCGATCCGCCCGGCCAGACTCAGCCGGTCGTCCTTCAGCTCCAGGACGCCCAGGTCATAACCGTACCAGTGCGTGACGACCCCGCGCCGGCCGTCGCGCGACAGGGCCACCCCGGCGGGCTTCTCACCGGTCAAAAGCTCGTGGAGCACCCGACCGGCCTTCGGATCCACCAGCGAGACGCTCCCCGCCGTCTGGTTGGCCGTCAACAGCCGCGTGCCGTCGGCCGACAGCGCCAACGCGATCGGCGAGCGATGCGGCTCGTCCCGGGAGGTTGACGGCGATGGGACCGCCGGGTTGGGACTCGGCCGGGGCGCATCGCCGCCGCGGACCAGGGCCCAGGGCACCA
Organism: Isosphaeraceae bacterium; assembly: GCA_021324445.1. Classification (GTDB taxonomy): domain Bacteria; phylum Planctomycetota; class Planctomycetia; order Isosphaerales; family Isosphaeraceae; genus JAJPJC01. Next base: position 22,649 of record JAJPJC010000079.1, on the reverse strand, counting down.
CGGCCGCGAGGATCAACACCACCATGGCTCCCAGGCCGTTGACCACCCGAGCCCGAAATCGTCTGCGAATCATGCGAAGGCGCTCCAGGTCGGACCCGAGTGACGTGGGTCAGGCTTTCAGCCCGACTCTCTCATGTCAGGCAGAAAGCCTGACCTACGAGAATCACATCCGCTCCACCACATCGATTCCAAGGAGATTCAGCCCCGATTTCAAGGTCCTACTGGTCAGCTCGCAGAGGGCCAGCCGGCTGTCGCGCCGTGCGGGCGACTCCGCCTTGAGCACGGGACATCCCTCGTAGAACGTACTGAAGGCGTTGGCGAGGTCGAAGAGGTAGTCGGTGAGGATGTTGGGCTTGAGCTCCTCGGCCGCCAGCTCGAGGACTTCGGGGAGGCGGAGCAGCCGCACTCCCAGGGCGCGTTCGGCGGGGTGGGTCAGGACGATCGCCGGGCGTTGCGCCCGGATCGCCTCCGGCGCGATCCCTCCTTTGCGGAAGACGCTGCGCGTCCGCGCGTAGGCATACTGGAGATAGGTCCCCGTGTTGCCGTTCATGGCCATCATCTTCTGCCAGTCGAAGACGTAGTCGCTGATCCGGTTCTGGCAGAGGTCGGCGTACTTGATGGCACCCAGCCCCACGACCTCGGCCACCCGGCTTTGCTCGGCCGGCTCGAGCTCGGGGCTATTCTCCCGGACGACCTTCAGCGCCTCGGCGGCCGCTTCATCGAGGAGGGATTCCAGGCCGACGACATCCCCTTCGCGGGTCTTGAACGGCCGCCGATCCTTGCCCAGGATCGTGCCGAAGGCGACGTGCTGGAGGTCGACCGCCTGGTAGCCCCACTTCCGCGCCACCTCGAAGAGCTGCTTGAAGTGATCGCCCTGGCGGTGGTCGACCACGTAGAGGATCTGGTCCGGATGCCAGGTCTCGACGCGATGCTGAATGGTGGCCAGGTCGGTCGTGGCGTAGGTGAAGGCCCCATCCCGCTTGCGGATGATCAGAGGCGCCTCGGTCTGCTCGACGAAGACGACGATGGCTCCCTCGCTCTCGACGGCCAGGCCCTTCCTCTGTAGGTCCTCGACCACCGAGGCCAGCCGGGGGTCGTAGAAGCTCTCGCCCAGTTGCACGTCGAAGTGGACGCCCATCCGGTCGTACACGGCCTGGAGCGCGCCGAGGCAGTGGGGCATGAACCGGCTCCAGAGGGCGCGGTTCTCGGGATCGCCGGCGTGGAGCTTGGCGGTCTCCTCGCGCGCGGCGTCCTCGACCGCGGTCTCGCCGCCCTGGATCCGGGCCTGGACGGCTCGATACAGCCGCGCCAGCTCGCCGACGGGGTCGCGCGCGAAGCGGGCCTCATCGCGCTGGTGCTTCCAGCCCCAGAGGATCATGCCGAACTGCGAGCCCCAATCGCCCAGGTGATTGTCCCGGACGACCCGATGCCCCCGGGCCTGGAGGATGCGCGCCAGGCTGTCGCCGATGACCGTGGAGCGCAGGTGGCCCACGTGCATCGGCTTGGCGACGTTGGGGGACGAGAGATCGATCACGATCGTCTGGACGCGGGCGGGTGGGGTCAGGCCCAGGCGATCGTCGGCGAGGAGGTCGTGGAGGGCCGCGGCGATCCAGGCGTCGTCCAGGCGGACGTTGAGGAACCCGGGCCCGGCGACCTCGGGCGGACCAGCCAGGGGCGCGAGGTCCGCGGCCCCCGCGATCTCCTGGGCCAGCTCGCGGGGCTTGCGACCCAGCACCTTGGCCAGCGCCATGCAGCCGTTGGCCTGGTAATCGCCGAACCGGGGATCGCTCGCCGGGCGGACCGCCTGCGCGAAGGCCGCCCGATCGGCCCCCTCCGGCACCGCCGCGCCGAAGACCGTTCGCAATCGCTCCAGGACATTCATGATTCGGACTCGTGGCCGGGACCCTCGGCCGGCCCGGGCTGCGCCTCCTCGGCACGGGCCGATTCGCCCGCGGCGGGATCGTGCCAGTCGAGCTGCGGCGCATCGCCCCAGATCTCTTCGAGAGCGTAATAGGCCCGATCTTCCGGTGAGAAGATGTGGACGACGAAGTCGCCGTAGTCGATGAGGGTCCATCGACCTTCCTCGGACCCCTCGATCCCCAGCTTGGCTTCGCCCAGCTTCTTCATCTCCTGGTCGACCTCGCTGGCGATGGCGTGGCCCTGCCGTCGCGAAGTGGCCGTGATGATGACGAAGAAGTCGACCAGCGGCGTGACCTGGCGCAGGTCGAGCAGGAGGATGTCCTTGCCCCGGTTGTCGTCGGCGATCCGGGCCGCGATCCGGGCGCGCTCCAGGGCCACCGCCGCGCGGCGCGGCTCGCGACGCTCGGTGGCGCCATGGGGCACATCGTCTTGAATCTCGTGGGTCGCACGGCTGCGAAGTGACCGGGTGCGACGGTCGGCAACGGGCGTGGAGGCAGGCAAGCTGTTCGTCGTGTTGTGATCGACCATTCCTTAGTTTTCCGCTCGGCAGCGGCAATGAGGAAACTGACCCCCGGAACACACTCCCCGGAGACTGGTGACCCGCACAAGAATCCCCACCGGACCGGATCCAGACACGTCCCCCCGATGGGCGGTTCAACCCTCCAGTTTACCCAGCAGATGGCTCTTTGCCTATCGGGGTCTCGACTTGGCGATGATGATGCGCGATCATGGGATGTTCGGGGCATCCGACCAACAGTCGAGAGCCGATTGCCATGACCAGTCCCGAGCGACAAGACCTCCTGCGTGCGCTTGGCGAATTGAGCGAGGCATTTCCGGAATGGCGGTTCGGCCAGATGATCGCCAACTTGGCAGTCGTCGCGCGCGGCGCGACGACTGAAGCGATCTGGGATGTTGAAGACGACGAGCGGCACGCCGCGATCCAGCGGCATCTCGAGCAGCGCCGTGCCACGGTCTCAAACCCAGGTTGATTGGCTCAGCCCGAGAGGATGCCGCGACCATGACTGTCCAGACCTTCCGCGACCTTCTGGCGAAGCGACCATTTCAGCCGTTCCGGCTGGTGATGTCGAGCGGCGAGACGTACGAAGTCCGCCATCCCGAGATGGCCTTCTTCACCAGGAGCGACATCCTGGTCGGCGTGGACATCGCCGAGGACGGTGTCCCGGATGGATTCAAGATTTGCCCGCTGCTCCACGTCACCGCGATCGAACCGTTAAACCCGCCTCGACCGCGGCGGGGCAAGCGCCAGCCCACCGAGCCGGCGTGACGCTCAGAGATCTCCGAAGGCCGGATCATCGAGTTCCAGCTTGCGGCGCAGGCTCGAGGGGACCCGGCCATCGGCATCCCAGCCGCGCTCGTGGTAATAGGCCGCGATCATGGTGTCGAGCCGTTCGCGCGAGAGCCGGGGTGTGCCGGAGGGCGCCCCCACCTCCTCCGGCTCGAGCAAGCGGGCGGGGAGGGTATCCTCGGCACGGGTCCAGCCCTCGCGCTGGTTGAGGCACTTGCGGGCGTTGACCACCCGGGTCGCGAGCCGCTTCAGCTCGGGTACCGTCACAGGCCAGCCGGTCACCGCGGCCAGCATGGCGGCGGCCTCGGCGTAGAAATCGCGGAAGACGCCCCGGAGGAACTTGCAGAGGATCAGGGAGTCCATGACGGCGGCGCGGTCTTCGGTCTCGATGGCCAGGGCCGCGGAATGGGCACCGCCCTGGCGGCGGTCGGTGCGCTCGGAGAAATCGGCCTCATACGCGCCGGAGCGGTTGTGATCGGCCCCGCGGGTCCCGACCGCCAGGCCCAACGCCATGGTGTGCAGCGCTCGCGGGTCGTAGCCGGGCAGCTCCAGCCCCTTGACGTGCGGCGCGAACTCCGGCGCAGGCCCGCCGATCGCCGCCGCCGCCTTGCGACTGCCCAGGGCCATCAGCGCGCCGAGCCGTCCGCGGCGCGATACCAGGGCCTCGATGGCTTCCCGAACGGCCGCCCCATCGCCGAAGCGCAGCGGGCGCCCGGAAGGCTCCAGGCGCGCATCGAGCAAGCCCTCGTCGCCGCACTGCATCAGGAAGGCGATCGTCGCCCCGGTGCTGATCGTATCGACCCCGGCGTCGTCACAGGCCCGGGCCGCGCTCAAGACCGCGGCCGGGTCGTCCACCCCGCACAACGGCCCCAGGGCGAAGAGCGACTCATACTCCAGCCGGACGCCCGAGGTCCCCCCTGCGACCGGGTAGATGTGCTCGCAGCCGATCGTGCACGCGGCGCAGGAGGACCGCGCGATCCGGCGGGCCGGCGCCAGGTCGACGACCGTCAACCGCTCGGCTCCCTCGAACCGGCCGGCCTGGAAGTTCCGGGTCGGCAGCGCATCGAACCGGTTGAAGGTCAACAGGTTGGCGACGGTCCCCAGCTCGCGGTATTTCTCGGTCGCCGGGCCGAACGACAGCCGGGAGTAGTCTTTCGCCAGGGCGACGGCCCGTTCCGGATCGGCCAGCTTCGTCCGGCGGTTGCCCCGGACGGCGATGGCCTTGATGCGTTTGGCCCCCAGCACCGCCCCCAGCCCGCCGCGCCCGGCATGGCGGCCGTCGTGGCTCAAGGTGGCCAGGGGGATCTCGCGCTCGCCGGCCGGGCCGATCGACGCAACTTGCCATTCTGTCCCGTATTGGGCGCGGAGGACCTCTTCGGTCTGGCGGGCCGGCAGGCCCCAGAGCGCGCCCGCCGGCAGCCATCGGACTTCGGGCTGGTCGCGGTCGCGGTCCGTGCCGTCGATCAGGACAATCGCGGGCTCGGCGCAGGCGCCGGTGATCACCAGGGCATCGATCCCCACCCGCTTGGCGGCGATCGCGAAATGGGATGAGGACAGGGCGTCACAGATGCGGCCCGTCAACGGACTGAAACCGACCACGGCGAACTTGGCCGAAGTCGTCAGCGGACTGCCGACCAGCGGGCTGAGGGCGAAGACCAGTGCGGCCTCGGCCCCGAGAGGGTCCACGCCCGGGTGGGTCTCCGCGGCCAGCAGCCAGGTGCCCAGCCCCACTCCCCCGAGGAAGCGGCGGAGGACCGGCTCGCCGAGCGGGATGCAGGCCGTCCGCCCGGGCCGGGGATCGATTCGCAGGTAGCGACCGTGGTATCCGCCCAGCACCCGATCAGCCCCCCACATCCGCCGACAGGAGCAACAGGACGTCCCCCTCGCTCAGCGGCGTCCGCGGATCCGAGATGAAGCGCTCGCCGTTGAGGCTGAGCTTGTACGACTGGGGTATCCGCCCGCTCCGCAACACGGCGTCGTTCAAGCCGGGGCACACCTGAGCCAGCTCGCGGAGGGCCTGGCCCACGGACGACGCCTCCAGTCGAAGCCGGCTCGTCCCCGCACGCAAGCGTGGTACGCCGAAAAACTCGATCTCGATCATGGCTGAGCCGATCAGGTTCTCCGGCTCGGATTGGGGGCGTGGAGGGGGAGGAAGACGCAGCCGCGATCCAAACCAATCAGGCCCCGGAAGCACCCCCACGGGGACTCGAACCCCGGTCCCTTGGCTGAGAACCAAGTATCCTAGGCCGCTAGACGATGGGGGCGGCTGGAGTATCTAGTATCATACAAGGGCCGTGCCGCGGATCAAGCCGGTTCCCGCGCCGGGCCGGCCGCGGTTCGCGACTTCCTCTGCGTTTCCTTGACGTAATCCATTGGCACAGACTAAGTTGAAGCTTCAGCTCCGGGTTCGTCCGCGGCCGGGCCGTGTACTGGTTCGATAATTGCTGTTCCAGCCCCAGGATTTCTCGGTACGCTGAGACGATCCGGCGATTCGTTGTGAGAATCGGCGCCGGCTTGTCCCAAAGTGAACCCAATCCCGGTCGGCCCATGCCCAAGATCGTCGTGCGCGATCGCTCGTTCTTCTATGAGGAAGTGGGCAGCCAGGGCGAGCCCCTGGTCTTCCTGAGCGGGCTCGGGGGGGATCATCGGGCCTTTGCCCGGACCCAGCGATACTTCGGCAGCCGGTTTCGCGCCCTGAGCTTCGATGCCCGCGACGCCGGCCAGAGCGACCGAGTGCCCAGTCCCTATACGACGGCGGACATGGCCGATGATGTGGCCGGCTGGCTGGACGCGCTCGGAGCAGTTCCAGCTCATATCGTGGGCCAGTCGCTGGGCGGCCTGGTCGCGCAGGAGCTGGGCCGGCGTCATCCGGGGGTCGTGAAGAGCCTGGTGCTGGCCTCGACCCACGCGGGGGGGGATTCCTGGCGGAAGGCCGTGCTGGAATCCTGGGTCGTGCTCAAGCGCCGCCTCGACGACGGCGACTTCACCCGCGCCGTGCTCCCCTGGCTGGTCGCCCCGGAGTTTTATCGCAAGGCCGGCCAGGTCGAGGGACTGATCGAGTTCGCCCGGCGCAACCCCTGGCCCCAGGAGCCCGAGGCGTTCGCCCGGCAGGCGCAGGCGGCGGTCCAGCACGAGAGTCGGGGCTGGCTGGCCCAGCTCCAGACTCCCTGCCTGGTCCTGGTCGGCGAGCTCGACCTGGTCAACCCACCCCGCGTCGCCCACGAGCTGGCCCAGCGGCTGCCCCGGGCTCGGACCGTGGTGCTCCCCGGGGTCGGCCATCTGCCCCATATCGAAGATCCCCTGGGTTTCCGCCGGGAGATCGAGCGGTTCCTCAATCCCGCGAACGCGGCACCGACGGCGAACCCGCGCTAGGATCAGGAGACGCCAGCCATGAAAGTTCCTCGGGCCAGTGGCCTGTTGCTGCATCCGACGTCCTTGCCGGGTCGCCATGGGATCGGCGACCTGGGACCTGAGGCCCACGCTTTTGTCGATCTCCTGGCCGAGACCGGGCAGACGTGGTGGCAGATCCTCCCCCTGGGGCCGACCGGCTACGGCAACTCTCCGTATCAATCGCCGTCCTCGTTCGCGGGCAATCCGCTGCTGATCAATCTCGAGGGACTGGTGGACCGGGGCTGGCTGGAGCCGCGAGATCTCGCCGAGGATCCGGGCCTGCCGGCGGACCACATCGATTTCGACGCGGTCGCCGCGCACAAGCTGCGGTTGCTGCGCCTGGCGTTCCAACGGTTCCGTGACCGAGGCGAGGACCCGGCTCTCGAAGACTTCCGTGAGGGGAATCGGGCCTGGCTCGACGATTATGTGCTGTTCCAGTCGCTCCGCGACGCCCACGGCGGCCAGCCCTGGTACGACTGGGAGCCGGCGCTGGTCGCCGGAGATCCGACGGCCTGCGCGCACCACCGCGATCAACGGGCCGACGACCTGAGGTTTCACGAGTTCGTGCAGTATGCCTTCGAGAGCCAGTGGCAGGAGCTGCGTGCCGCCTGCCGGCGCAAGGGGATCATGCTGATCGGCGACCTGCCGATCTTCGTGGCTCATGACAGCGCCGACGTGTGGGCGCATCGTGAGCTGTATGATCTGGATGAGCGCGGCCAGCCGCGGTTCGTGGCCGGGGTCCCGCCGGATTATTTCAGCGCGACGGGCCAGCTTTGGGGGAATCCGCTCTACCGCTGGGAGGCCCATGCCCGGGACGGTTATCGATGGTGGCTGTCGCGGCTTCGTTCCGTGCTCAGCCGGGTGGACCTCGTCCGGATCGATCATTTCCGCGGCTTCGCGGCGTACTGGGAGGTCCCCGCCGGGTCGGAGACGGCGGCGACCGGTCGTTGGATCCCCGCGCCCGGGCGCGACTTCTTCCGGACCATCCGCAGGGAGCTGGGCTCGGTCCCGCTCATCGCCGAGGACCTCGGCGTGATCACGCCCGACGTCGAGGCGCTCCGCGACGAGTTCCAGCTACCCGGGATGCGCGTCCTTCAGTTCGGCTTCGATGCCGACCCGGCCGCGGAGAAGCACCTGCCCCACCGGTTCGTGACCAACTGCGTCGCCTACACCGGCACCCACGACAATGACACGACCTACGGGTGGTTCCACTCGACCGAGGTCACCACCACCCAACCCCGCGAGGAGGTCCAGGCCGCACGGGCCTACGCGCGCCGCTACGCCAACTCGACGGGCGCGGAGATCCACTGGGACTTGATCCGCCTCGCCTTCGCCTCGGTGGCCGACACCGTGATCGTCCCGATGCAGGACATCCTGGGCCTCGACAGCCGAGCCCGGATGAATCGCCCCGGCACGGCCCAGGGGAACTGGCGGTGGCGATTCACCAAGGACCAGGTCGATGGGCGGGTCCGCGACCGGCTCGCCGACCTCACCGCTGTCTACAGTCGATGGAATGGGACCATCCCTGTGAGTCTGGACCCGCATCATCATTAGTCCGTGGTCCGTAGTCCGTTGTAGGAGCTACCGCTCCGGTGCGCCTTCCGCACTCTCTTCGAGTGCCTCAATCCTTACGGAGAGGGCCAGTCAGCCCGCGTCAGCGAACAACGGACCACGGACCACGGACAAATTCAAATTGACCCGTGGATATACGACATGAGCTGCTGATTCTCGGTATGGAGCTTGTCGTGCAGGGCCTTGACGACATCGCCGACCGAGACGATCCCCACCAGCTCCTGGCCGGCCGTGACGGGCACCTTGGCGATGCGGCGCTCGCTCATCTTGCCCATCACTTCGTCAACGTCGTCGTCGAGGTGGCAGGTGACCGGGTCCCGCGTCATGACGTCGCAGACCCGGAGCCGGCCGAATCCCTCGCCGCGGTTGTGGATCAGCCGCAGGACGTCCCGTTCGCTGAAGATCCCGATCAGGTGCCCGTTCTCGTCGACCACGGGAAGAGAACCGATATTGTTCTGCACCAGCTTGGCAATCGCCTCGCTGACCGTCGCTTCGCAATCGATCGTCAGAATGCGGCGGCCCTTGGATTCCAGGACATCGCGGACCAGCATGGGGCTCCCCCTGATGCGCACAAAGCGAGCGTAGCCAACGACTCGAGAGTCCACCGACCGACGCTCTTGACCGGAACGTGGTGAAATGCGACGTTGCGTCATCCTGGCATGATTTTTTCGCCGTTGCAATTGGTTTTTTCACAAAATAGGGGATTCCGGGCGGAGTGCGCGGCTTGCACGGGTCAGGCCCCGGATGGGAGATTCGGGCATGGATGCCAAGGAGACGGTCCGGGGGCTCGGCTCCCCCGCGAGGGATCAGGCCTGGCCGTTGGGTCCCCTGCTGGCGGCGGCGTTGCTGATCCGGCTGGTCTCCCTCGACCAGCCCATCGTCGAGAACTATGTCGGGCGCCAGGTTCCGACGGCGATGGTGGCGCGGAACCTCGAGCGCGGCGCAGGGCTGCTCCACCCGCAACTCGATACGGCGCCGTTCCCGAATTACTTTCTGGTCGAGCCGCCGCTGTACGAATGGGGCGTCGTGGCCGTGCGACGGGCCACGGGGCTGACCCTGGGAGCGGCCGGCCGGCTGGTTTCGGCCCTGGCGACAGCGGCTGCGGGCTGGGGCCTCTTCGCGTTGATCCGGCGGCGGGAAGGCCGTCGCGCGGCGGGGCTGGCCGTCGGGGCCTTCGCCGTCTTCCCGCTCACCCTCCGCTATGGCCGCGCCGTCCAGCCGGACGCCGCCATGCTGGGCGCCGCCGTGGCGGGTCTGGCCTGCTGGGATCGCTTCCAGTCCGGCCGGCGCTGGTCCTGGCTGGCCGCCGGCTGGCTGCTCCTGGCCCTGGGGTTCGCGCTCAAGATCCTCGCGGCCTGCCTGCTCCTCCCCTTGATCGTCGTCGTCCAGCGCCGGTGGCGAATCGCTGAGGTCCTCGCCGCGTTGTCGGCGCTGCTCCCAGCCCTGCTCTGGTACGCTTGGGCGCATTGTCTGCTCCTGGAGGGAGGCGGCTCCCGGGCGTCGGCCGACAACCGGGCCATCTGGCTGGGGCTGGTGGGACCGTCGGCCCTGTTGCGGCTCGAGACGTGGGAACGGATTGGTCACTTCGTGTGCGTCCGCGCGTTCACACCGTTGGGAGTTCTCCTGGCAGTGTGGGGATTGCTGTGTCGTGCAGGAAGATCGTCGGCGGGAGCCGGCGCCTCGCGGGATGGCTCGTGCGCCGGTCCAGGCCGGCTCTGGCAGGTCTGGATGGTCGCGGCCGCGGCGATGCTGGCGATGCTGGCGCCGAAGCTCCATCACGAATACTATTTCCTGATCCTGGCGCCCGGAGTCGCGGCGGGCATCGGCTCGGCCCTGGACCGGCTCGTCACCGGCGGCCAGCGGTGCGTCGCGGTCGCTCTGGGAATCGGGCTGGTCCTGCTGGGCGGGCTCCAGGCGCGCTCGACCTGGCGGACTCCGCCCGAGTGGGCGGATCTGGAGGCCGCCGCCGGGGTCGTGGCGCGGACGGTGCCCCCCGATGCCTGGGTCGTGGCGCCGGAGGCCCTCCTCTTTGAGGCCGACCGGCGGGGTTGCCGCCTGGAATGGACGGCCGCCGCGGTGCGGAGGGCCGCCGGTGAGTGGGGAGCCGGGCGCGAGGTCCCTGATGCCGCCGCGCTGGTGGAGTTCTACCGGCTCCAGGGTGCTGGTTACTTCGCCGACCTGGGCGACCGCGGCGACGACCCGCGCCGAATGGCCTTGCACGAGGCGGTCCGGCGACGATACAAGGTCATGGTGGATCGTGGCGAGGTCCTGATCGCCGAGCTGGTCGTGGCTGAGGCGCTCTCACATGCCCAATGACACCCGGCCGGTCACCATCCCCGATTTCGCGGCCTGGAAGTCCCAGCGCCGGCCGATCAGCGTGCTGACGGCCTACGACTTCCCGACCGCGCGGCTGCTCGACGGGGCAGGCGTGGATTGCCTGCTCGTCGGCGACTCGCTGGGCACCGTCATCCAGGGGTGGGAAACGACCCTGCGGGTCACCCTCGACCAGATGATCTACCACGCGGAGATGGTCGCGCGGGCGGCCCGGCGCGCCCTGGTGGTCGCCGACCTGCCGTTCCTGACCTACCAGGTCTCAACCCGTCAAGCCCTGCGATCGGCCGGCCGGCTGCTCAAGGAGACCAATTGCCAGGCCGTCAAGCTCGAGGGGGGCCGCTCGATGGTCCGCACCATCACCGCGCTGGTCCAGGCCGGGATCCCCGTGATGGGACACGTCGGGCTCCAGCCGCAGGCCGTCCGGCGGCTGGGCGGCTACAAGGTCCAGCGCTCCAGCGAGGGGATCCTCACCGACGCCCAGGCGGTCGCCGACGCCGGGGCGTTCGCCGTCGTCCTGGAATGCATCCCCACCAGCCTGGCGGCCCGGATCACCGACGCGGTCTCGATCCCGACCATCGGCATCGGGGCCGGCCCGCGCTGCGACGGCCAGGTCCTGGTCGTGCACGACATGCTGGGCTTGATCGAAAACTTCCGGCCCAAGTTCGTCCGCCATTATGCCGAGCTCGGCCAGCAGGTCCGCGCCGCCGTCGCGGCGTATGTCGCCGACGTCGCCGCGGGGCGATTCCCCGGCGAGGTCGAAAGCTTCCGGTAGCCCAGGCGGCAGATCCCGCCAGCAGAAGGACTCACTTCCATGAACACGCCGACGCAAGACGAGCTGACGCGGAAGCACTGTGTTCCCTGCGAGGGCGGGATTCCCCCGGTCTCGCCCGAGCAGGCCGCGGCGACGGTTCGCAACCTCGAGGGCTGGTCGCTTGACCCTGACGGCCGTCGGATCACGCGCTCCTGGATCGTGAAGGACTTCCTGGCCGGGATCGACTTCTTCCAGAAGGTCGCCGCCCTGGCCGAGGAAGAAGATCACCACCCCGACCTTCACCTGGAAGGCTATCGCAAGGTCACGATCGCCCTGAGCACACATGCGGTCAAGGGTCTGACCGAGAACGACTTCATCCTCGCGGCCAAGATCAACCAGGTCCCCGTCGAACTGCGGCGCTGATCCTTCAAAGGCTGATCTCGACCGACAGTGTTCCGGTTGTGTCTGCATCACGATACGCCGCCGGTTCTGTGTCAGGCGGAAGCCGCTTTCCTCGTTGCGCTCTCGGTAAACAGTGCGATGATGATCGGGTCACCCTAGAGAGTCGTGGAGCACACCTTCGAACGAAGCGTGACTTATGTAGGCGGACTGGTGCCACCTGGATGAATTGCAGATCGGTTGATTTGACCTTTTGGAGACTCACGTGATCGAGTCAATGCGGCTAGAGCGATTCAAGAATTTTCAGGACGCAACTTTGACGCTGGGTCCGCTCTCCATCCTCATCGGTGCGAACGCTTCCGGGAAGAGTAACATCCGAGATGCGTTTCTCTTTCTACATGGAATTGGTAGGGGGTATAGCCTCGCGGAGATCCTGGGAGAGAAGTACGTGGGCGGCGAGCGGGTTTGGGGTGGAATCCGAGGCGGCATTCGTGAAGTGGCATACTGGGGTTTGAATAGTTTTTCCCTCGCAACCCGGTTGAGAATCACGTCTCAGAGCCTGAAGCCACCTGGTCCTCACCTTCTCAATTACCGCATTGAGGTGTTCGTCGCGGTTCCTCGCATGAGGTTGCCTTCCAAGGAACCACCTCGAATCGATGGAGAGAGCTTAAACTATGCCGATCGATTTGGTTTTCAAATCAAAGAGAGGATCGATAAGAATACCGTTAAGGTCGTCTTTCAGAGGGAAAAGGGAATCAGAGGACAGTACCCTCCATCCAGGGTTTATATCTCGGGTATTCCGATCGTCTACCAGGTTTCGGAGGACAACGAACAAAAGAGCCGCGTAGCGAGGGCATTCTCGCGAGCGGTTATTCAGGAGTTGGAATCCTTCCGCGTCCTAGATCTGTCTCCGACTCAAATGCGGACTCCTTCTCTGCCAGGCCTGACGACGCTCGGTGATCGTGTCGAGAATCTCTCCTCGGTCCTGGCCGCGATATGTGAGGATTCCTCCAAGAAGGAGACGCTCTTGGAATGGGTCCGAAAGCTGACTCCCATGGATGTAGACGACCTGCTGTTCGACCAAGATGTGGCAGGTCGGATACTACTGCGGCTAAAGGAAAAGAACGGGCGAAACATCTCGGCCCTAAGCGCTTCGGATGGAACGCTTCGGTTCCTTGGAATCCTCGCCGCTCTGTTCGGTCCAACTCCTGCCTCGTTCTATTTCATCGAGGAGCTAGAAAATGGAATTCACCCCACGCGACTCAGCCTCTTGGTCGACCTGATCGAGAGTCAGACAAAGCGCCGAGATATTCAGGTTGTGGCCACCAGTCATTCGCCTCAGTTATTGCAGTTTCTCAGTAAAGAATCACTCGAACACGCCTCGCTCGTCTACCGGCTTCCTGACCATCCGGATGCGCGGATAAAGCGCATCGTTGACATCCCCGATGCCCGCCGTGTCATCCAGGAGCAACCTGTGTCGGTCCTTCACGCGTCGAGCTGGTTCGAGGATGTGCTCGATTTCGTCGAGGACGAAGAAGCCGAACCCGTCGCTAGAACCTAACTGGCACCGCGAGCCGACTCGGATAGGGATTCATGCCGTGACAGTCTTGATTCTCGCCGAAGATTTCGTCAAGGACGAGTTCTTGCTTCAACCGATCATCCAAGCAATGATGAAGGAAGTGGGCAAGTCGAAAGCGAAGGTCAAGGTCTGCAAGGACCCACGTTTTCACGGAACTGGGGAGGCTCTCAAATGGGAATTCATTGAGCAGGCGCTGAGTCGACACCGAGGCATGGTTGATCTGTTCTTGCTCTGCGTTGACCGCGACGGAGACGCCAATCGCCAGGGCGTTCTGGACTACCTGGAGAGACAAGCCGAGGCCGTCATCGGAGAAGGCCGCGCGTTCCTGGCGGAAAATGCCTGGCAGGAAGTCGAGGTCTGGCTGCTCATGGGCCATGATTTGCCGCCCAAATGGAATTGGAAGGAGATCCGCCAAGAAACTCACCCTAAGGAGCGTTACTATCGCGTTTTCGCGGAGGGCCGTGGTGTGCTCGATCTCCCCGGCGAGGGACGGGATAAGCTCGCCCGGCAGGCGGCATCGCGATACGACCGGATTCGTCAGCGCTGCAAGGAGGATGTCCTACGTCTGGAAGGCCGCATTCGGGATTGGCTCGGGAATCCGAAATGAGCAGATCCTCTTGGAAAGCCCCCAGACTTGCTTGGGGATCAGGTCGCGACCGGACCGAGCTGCAGACGAAGGCTGCGCTCCGAGCATCGCATGGTGGCCTCGGCCGGGGCGGATGCCCACCGAGCACCCGACGATCGGATCAGCGCCCGATCTTCAACTTGGGCTTGCTCATTCGGAGTCCCTTCAGGTCCTCGTCCAGGAGCCCGCAGCCGCGGATCTCCAGTTGCCCGAGACGGGGCAAAACCTTCAAGGGCTGCAAATCCGCGGCGGTCAGCGGAATTCCGCCCAGTGAGAGGACCTGGAGACTGGACGCGCGCGCGAGGTGGCTCAGTCCGGCTTCCGTCAGGTCACAACCGTCGAGGTAGAGGGAAACCAGCCTGGGCAGCGACTTCAACCGGGCCAGCCCGGGACCTCGGACCTTGGTCCGGCTCAGGTACAGCCCCCCGAGGTTCGGCAAGTCCCCGATCGACTCGAGCCCGGCATCGCTGATGGGCAGGCCGCTGAGGTTGAGGCTCGTGAGGGTCGGGAGGTTCCGCAAGTAGACCAGGCCGGCGTCGGTGATCGGGCTGCTCGGCCAAGGTGGGGTGCGAACGAAACTCGGGCCGTCGTTACCGAGCACGAGGTGCGCGAGGTTGGGCAGCCCCTTCAGATGGCGGAGTCCCTGGTCGCTCACCGTGGTGTGGCGGAGGTCGAGCCCCCAGATCCGATCGGCGTACCTCTGGACGAGCCGCGCGAGCTCCTCGTCGCCGCACTCAGTCCGGTTGAGGGTGATGTAAAACGTCTCGGTGACGCCGAACGGGCCCAAGAAGCCCGAGTTATGCTCCATCCGATTGGCCTCCCCCCCCAGCGCCCGGACCTCGGCCTTGAGCTGCCGGCCCGCCGCGGTCAACTCCGGGACCGCGGGCGGCTCGAACACGTCATGGACGGACTGGGCCCAGGGACCCAGTAGCTGGATCTGGCTCGGGCTGAGGCGGGACAGCATGAAGAGGACCAGCAGCAGGGCGTTGAGGCCGAGCAAGATCTTCAGCCGCAGGCGGGAACGCCGGCGTCGGGTGACGACCCGGCTCGTAGGATCCTCGGCCATGACGGATGCTCCTCGGTCTCGACGACTCGATTGAGGAAGGCACCGATATCTTTTACAACCGTAATGGATGGTCCTCCGGGGATTCCAGTCGAATCGGACGCGGATCGCTGGTCCGGGTGGCGATCCGCGGCTCAGACGCCTTTGGTCAGGGCCTGTTTCATCGCATCGACGAACAGGTCGACCTCGGCGAGCGTGCTGTAGACGTTGGGAGTGACGCGGATGCCCTCGAACTGAGGATGCTTCGTGGGCGAGGTGACGATCCGGTGCTGATTCCAGAGATAGCCGAAGAGTTTGCCGGAATCGATGCCCTGGATCTGCACCAGGGCGATGCCGCCGGAAGCCGCGTCATCGTCGATCGGCGTCCAGAGCTTGACGCGAGGATCGGCCGCCCGCAAGGGCCTGGCCCAGCGGTCGCGGAGGTACCGCAACCGGGCCAGCTTGCGCTCGGTCCCGATCGAGCGGTGGAAGGCCAGCGCCGCGGCGATCGCGTTGTGATTGGCGGCCGGGTGGGTGCCGATCTGCTCGTACTTGCGGATGTCTTCGTCCAGGGGCGGGTCGGCGCCCATCATCGGCCAGATCGTCCTCAGCTTCGCCTTGCGGACATACAGGAACCCGGTGCCGATCGGCGCCAGGAGCCACTTGTGCAGGCTGCACCCGAAGTAGTCGCATTCCAGGTCGTCGCGCCGGAAGGCCAGGTGGGCGAAGGCGTGGGCCCCGTCGATGAAGACCGCGATGCCCTTCTCCCGGCCCAGCCGGATCACGTCGCGCGCCGGCAGGACCTGGCCGGAGAGGTTCGTGATCTGGGGGAACTCGATCACCTTGGTCCGCGAGGTGATCGCCCCGGCGATGCGTTCGACGAAGACTCCTGGTGAGGGGAGCGGGATTGGAAAGGCGATCTTCTTGACGACGATCCCCTCGCGGCGGGCGCGCTGTTCCCAGCTCGTGATCATCCGCGGGTAGTTCTGGTCGGTGATGATGACCTCGTCGCCCTTGGCCAGGTCGATGCCGAAGATCAGGGTCTCCATCGCCTCGGACGCATTGCGGGTGATCGCGATCTCCTCGGGGTCGCAGCCGAACTCGCGGGCCAGGCCGACCCGCACCGACTCGACCCGGGGCTCGAGCACCCGCCACATGTGTTGCACGGGTGACTCGTTGGTGAACCTCAGGTCGCGGATCATCTGGTCCAGCACAGGGCCCGGTGTGGGGCAGACGCCCCCGTTGTTGAAATTGATGACCGTGCGATCGGTCTCGAAGCAGCGCTGGATCTCGCCCCAATAGTCCTCATTGCCGGCGAGCGAACCGGCCGGGCAGGGTCCGGCGTCTTTATCAGCGCCGGCGGCGCGGGCCAGGGCGTCGGCGCGGAAGGCGGCGACCGTCAGACCGGCGCCGGCGGCGGCCAGGAACGAGCGTCGAGTGGCCATGATCGTCCTCCGTCAAGGTTCCAGGGAGTCGGGCGAGTCGCGGGCGCACCGGGGTCATCGCCATGGGCACGCACCACGACGACCCCGAGATGCGTACCGATCAATACTGGTCGGAGCTGATCACCTCACCGCCGTTGCGGGTCGAGAGCGCCTGGTAGACTCCGTACTGGGTGCCCGGTGCGACGATGTAGGTGGTGGTGACCCCCGGGTAGGTCACGCCGTTGGGCAACCCGGTCGCCGGGTTGATCGTCCAGGATTGGATGGAATCCTTGATGAACCGGACCGAGCCGTCGCACATGGCGAAATTCGCCCCGCCTGGATGATTGCTGCCCGCCGCCTCCTCGGAAGCGTTGCCGCCGCCCGGGACGTCGAAGTCTTGTAGCTCGCCTTGGATCACGCGGCTGGGATTGACCGGGTAGAGCGTGCTGAACATCGTGTCGCTGTAGGCGCCCGAGAACCAGAGGAACCAGACCTGTTGAGCGGCCTGCGGCTGGAGCAAGTGGAAGTTCCGCTCAGCCAGCAGGAAGGTGTTGCTCGTCCCGTCGGTGATGCTGGCGAGCTTCGTGGCACTGGCGAAGTGGATGACGCCGGTGGCCTGGCTGAGGATGGTGCTGTAATTCGGGTCCACGCCGGAAGGCCCGGCGGGATAGGCGGGGAGGACTCCCGCATTGCCGGCATACGTGGTGTGGTAGAGCAACCAGGGCGGATTCGCCGTGAATCCGCCCGGCACGCCGCTGCAACTGCCGAGGTAGTTCCGCGGGATCGCCGCCTGGACGGGCAGGGAGACGTCGGGATCGCTGGGACACCACAGGGCGGCGAACCCATTGCCCATGACCGTCGAATTGGCCGCCTGGTAGGGGTGGAGCTGGTAATTGTAGGCGTTGTAGACCGTGCCCGCCTCGAAGAAGGGCAGGAGCCCCATGTAGAAGCTGGGCCCCTGCTTCCAGCGGTTGCAGGTCAGGGGCCACATGTAGTAGCTGCCCGCTGGGAAACAGGAGTGGGCATCCTCGTAGTTGTGGCTGGCCAGCGCGAGCTGTTTGAGGTTGTTGGTGCACTGGATCCGCCGCGCAGCCTCGCGGGCCGACTGCACGGCCGGGAGCAACAGCGCGATCAAGACGGCAATGATCGCGATGACGACGAGCAACTCGATGAGCGTGAAGCCACGCCTCCGGCAGCGATCCAGAATCGGGATGTTCATGAGGCGACGTCTCCTGATCAAGGGATGCATCAGTACAGAAAAAACGGTTGCGCGAACTCGACGGCGCGAAGCACGACGCCAGCGGATCGGCCCCGACGGCAATCGGCGGGCCCGCCACGGGATCCTCACTGCTTGCGCCCGAGACAATCCACCCGGTCAGAGTCACCTCGACCGGCCGCCGGGCTTCTTCGGCTTCGCCGCCGGGATCTCCCGGCTCAACTCGGCCTTCTCTCGATACTCGGCGGGGCTCATCCCGTTGATCGGCTCCGCCGGCTCCGAGGACGAGCGAGAGGAACAGCCGCT
Source organism: Isosphaeraceae bacterium (assembly GCA_021324445.1). Lineage (GTDB taxonomy): Bacteria > Planctomycetota > Planctomycetia > Isosphaerales > Isosphaeraceae > JAJPJC01. The sequence continues at coordinate 4,785 of JAJPJC010000079.1, read as the reverse complement.
CAAGACCAGCAGGGTGCCGGCCATCACCAAGCAGCCCGAAATCATCGCAATGATTCTCATGAGTGCATGTCCGTGGTCAATCCTCGAGCCGATGTGGCATGTTGGACACAAGTCAGAGGAACGAGGACAGCCGGACCGCGCCCAGTCACACGCCCACGATTCGACGTCGTGGCGGCGCTCTCCAAGTCCCTACCTGGCTCGGCATGCCTCCGGGCCGAGCATGGCCGTCTGGACTTCGTCCTTCAGATCAACAGAGATCAATGGAAAAAGAAAGCATTCAGGACATTACATGGTGCGACGCCGTCTGTCAACCATCCAATTGACCGAATTGGGAATTTCTTCGGAGAGCGGTTCGGGAAGAACGCCTGCGATCGAGTCCCTTTGGTGTTGTCCGACACGGACGGAGATCCTTTCTTCGGCATGGAGGAGGCCGACCCATGAATCTGTGGTGGAGCTTTTTGGTCGTGGCGCTGCTCGGTCCGGACGACCGGCAGCCCAACTTGCCCAAACCCCCGGGTACGGCAGATCAGGCCGAGGTCGAGATCACGAGTCCACCACCGGCCGGGACAGGGGCGTGTTGCCCGGCCGCGGCGAACGCCGCCGGGAAGACCGGCTGCTGCTCCAAGGACGCGCCGGCGCAGGTCGCGACCCTGCCGAAAGGGGCGGCACCGGGTGCGCGGACACCCGAGGATGCGGAGGAAGAAGAAGCCTGGCCGATGACGCTGCGCGAGGCGTTCCGCATTGGCCTCGATAACAGCGAGGTCGTGCGCGTCCTGAGCTTCGGTGCGGAGGGGATCCCGATCGGCGGCTGGTATCCGCCCGTCAAGAAACCCGCCGGGCCGATCGTGATTTCCCGGCTCAACGCCGAGGTCGACGCCTGGCGGTTCAAGACCGAAGTCATGGCCGAGATGCGCTCGGTCGAGCAGCAATACTGGAACCTGGTCCAGGCCCATGCCTGGCGGAAGTCGGCCAAGCGCGCCGTCAGCATGGCCCGGGAAGTCCTCGTGCGCGAGGAGGCCGAACTGGCCGTCGGCCGCGGCACGTTCGCCGACGTGGCCGAAGCATCGCAGCGGCTGGGACAATTCACCCTCGACTGGGTCACGCGGACCTCCGACGTCATCACCACCGAGCGGCAGTTGCGCAACCTCCTGGGCCTGCCCCCGGCGGACAATCGCCGGATCATCCCGGTGACTCCCCCAACCGAGGCGTACATCGAGTTTGACTGGGAGACCTGTTTCCGCGAGATGTCGGAACAGGAGCCGGAGATCGTGCGAAAGAAGCTCGCGATGGGATCGGAGCCTCCGTCCGTGGTCGAGCGCGGCCGTGCGAACCGGGTCAAGTTCGTGCTCTCGCCCGCACAACGACACCACGAGAAGGTCCAGCAAGCCGAATTGCAGCAGGTCATCCAGCAGAAGACTCACACGATGGCGCGGATGCTGCTGGAAGTCGATGCCGGCTACCAGCACTACCAGACCGCCAAGCATCTGCGGGAGGCGACCACCGAGCGGCTGGCTGCCCAGCGTTCCGCCTACGAGGAGGGCCGCATCACGGTCGATCGCTTCCTCGACGCCATCAGCCAGCATGCCACCGCGGTGGCCACCGAGAGTGAATGCCTGGCGACGTACAACATAGCCCTGGCCGCCCTTGCTGAGGCCAAGGGGACGCTCCTGACCGAGGATGGCATTGTCATCATGGATCCGGCCGTCCTCTTGGCCGGATCCCCATGGGCCGCGACCGGGAAGGCTAACGAGGATCGCCAGACGAAGACGGCCTCGTTCGAGCCGGACAAGTCCAAGGGTATGGTGGTGCCTCGGATCGAGACGAGCACGAGCCACAATGGCCCGATCGCGACCGAGGATCAGGACGCTTGCTGCGAGGTCAAGGTCGAGACCGCCAGGCCCGAGACATCAGCCAAGCCCAGGACCTGGACGTTCTCCCTCTCGATCGGCGGTGAGGCCCCGATCCAGATCAAGGGGACCATCACGGCGGCCGGGGCAGACCGGCCGGCCCCGGTCAGTCATTGATGGGGTCCAAGGCACACGGGAACGTGTGGGCCGGCCGCCCCGGCAAGAGCCAGCCGAGGGCGGCTGCCCCGCCTTTCAGGAATGGTCGACCCGGTACCGGCTGAGCTGCTCCTCGTCGAGCACGACGCCCAGGCCGGGCCCGTCCGGGACGCGCGCCCCATCCGGCTGGAGGGCCAACGGCTCGGCGAGCAGGTCGGACTCGTGGTAGTGCGGGCCGAGGATGTCGGCCGGGTAGGTGGCACTGTCGATGTTCGGCACGGCGCAGGCCAGGTGCAGCATGGCCGCCGAGCCGATGCCCAGCTCCAGGTTGCTGCCGACGTGGCAGGCGATGCCGGCCGCCTGCGCCACCTGGGCAATCTCGATCGACGCCGCGATCCCGCCGTTCTTGCCGGGATAGACGCTGATCACGTCGGCCGCGTGGGCGCGGAGCACGTTCCAGGCATCGGCGAGCGTGAACACACTCTCATCCGCCATGATCGGGATGCCGCCGACCGTCCGCAGATACGCCAGCGCCTCGACGTCCCCCGGCGCGATCGGCTGTTCGGCAACCAGCAGGTTGAACCGGCGGAGCTGCTCCAGGGCGCGGCGCGCCGTGGTGACGTTCCAGCCGCAATTGGCGTCGATGGTGATCGGGATCTCGGGGCCGGCCAGCTCGCGCACGGCCTGGACCCGGGCGACGTCGCCGGCCAGGTCGATCCCGACCTTGACCTTCAAGCAGCGGATCCCCCAGTTCAGGAACTGCTCGGCCAGCGAGCGGACGCGGGGCAGGTCGAAGGCCCCGATCATCATCTTGGTCGGGATGACGTCGCGGACCTTGCCCCCCAGAAGCTGGTAGACCGGGACTCCCAGGGCCTTCCCAGCGATATCCCAGAGCGCCATCTCGACGGCCGCCTTGGTGAACGGGTTGAGCTTGATCAGGAAGTCCATCTGCTTCCGCAGGGCCGTGATCCGGGTCGGGTCGGCACCGAGTAGCCCCGGGCCGATCCGGTCGTGGATCGCGGCGGCGCAGCTCGTGCTGGTCTCCCCGCTCCAGAGCGCCGCGACCGTCGCCTCGCCCAATCCGACGATCCCGCCATCGGTGTGCACCCGGACGATCACGTAGTCCGACGTCACGTGGTCGCCATGGGCCGTCTTGGTCGTCATCCCCGGTTTGAGCGGGACGCGGACCGGGATCGCTTCGACTCGGGTAATTCGCATCGGGTCTCCTTTGACCATGAGATAGGGCCGTGGGGAGTCTCTACGCTTCATTCCTCGACTTCCTGACGGATCCGGGCGTCGGAGTCCGGCGGCGGGAAGAATTCATGATGCTGTTTGGCAGTGTCTATGATCAGCCCGATCCAAGACCCCCGCTGGGTGGCCAGCTCGGCCTGCAATCGAGGCCAGTTCAACTCGGCCAGGCTACCATTGAGCGTGTCACTCGCCCACATGAGGGGTTCGAGACCTGCGTGCCAGCCATACTCCTGGAGCGCGGCGAGTCGGGCGAAGACCACGTCCCACGTCGCTTCCTCGGCCGCCTCGGCCTCGGCGGTTCCCTGCGATCGAACGAGCACCCTGGGATCGAATTGGGGCTGGATGTCAATCTCTTCCAAGAGACCCAGCACCAGGTGATAAGAACTTGTCCAAGTGTCGCAGCGATCCATGTAATGACGGACCAATGAACTATGAGTCAGCGAACACCGACCGTCCACTCCGCCGCTGAATGCCGAGATCAAGATCCAGCGCGGCTCGACCTTAGAGTATTGGGCGAGCGCATGGATGATGGGGTCGAAGGTGCCCTTCTCCCATCGAAGTTTCTCGCTGTATCGAATTCGTTCGATCGATTCCTTCCGGTCGAGTGAAACCAGGAACGGGAATCCGGCGAATTCGGCCGCGTGCTCGCGGGTCCCTTCATCGACGACGAAAGAAGGTAGGTCTTTACGATGAAGGTATTTGCAAGTCGTCCGCTCAGGGTCCCGGATTACCGACTCGTGCTGCAAGCAGAACCCGGACCCCTGGCCGATCAGCAGGCTCTGCCCACAGTTATGGATGCAATTCCGGCAGGAGAATAGCTCGTCCATCAGTTCAACCGGGTGAAGTAGGGCTGAACTCGTCCCTTTGCCCAGGAGATGAGATCCTTCCGCGCGACGCGCGATATGTCGAACGACCAGTTGACCAAGCCCTCTTTGCGCTTGCTCGCATATCTCAGAGCCTGGACCGCACGCAGGCGCTCCGCTTTCTCCCCCTCGCGGACCACTCTTCGGAGTTCGCTGAGCAGCGCCTCGTGCTCAATCAATTCATGCTGATCGTCCAGGAGCTTCTGCCGTTCCAGCCGATAGTCAGTGTCTCCAAAGTCCCTGATCTTCGTCAGATCGAGCGAGACGCTCGTGAACCGAGTCCGCTTGCCGCGAGCATGCACGATGTGCTCCGCGAACGTGCATTCCTTGGAGAGATCGGGCGGGCTGACGCCATCGCGCTGATCTCGCCCAAAGTATTCGCGTGTCGAATCCGCTCCCGAGTCACTCATTCTCGGCCCACTTCAATTGTCGAATCCTGGGTGTTTTCGCACAAGACTCACCCCTCCTGAGAGCTAAGAATCTGTCTCGGAAGGGTGGGGAAGTCGATGTTGTAGGGTGGGTGAAACCCACCGATCTTCAAGCCCGCCAAGGTCTTCCGGTGGTGGGTTTCACCCACCTACCCCCTCCAACATGCAAAATCGTTATAACCAAACTCTTGATGCCATGTGGCTTGCGCCTCAACCCGCCCGCGGCCGGCGCTCCCCCGC